>JADGAT010000047.1 GCA_015231885.1 SAR324 cluster bacterium | reverse complement strand
GTTTCAACGATCTTCCTCTTGTGTCGAAGGACGAAATGCGCAGTTGGCTCTCAGACACCATACTGAACACCGTTTGAATAATCGTAGGATTCCAGCGCTAACCGCTGTGCACAATTTCCATATTACACGAAATGATCAAACGACAGCGGCTCAACGATTCTTCGAAAGAGAGCACAGAAATTTGTTTAACGAACTTTTAAATCGTATGGATTTACCACTGAGACCCAGAGTCAGAGAAAATCATGCTGTCGCATGGGCAAGCTAGATTCTAAGGGGGTGGCCGAACTTACGACCAAGCCCATAATTTTTCATCATTACTCGGACTTATTGACAACTTACAAAGAGAATTCGTAAGCAACTGAAACTAAAAGCAAATAGCAACAGTTAAAAACAAATAAAAATGAAAGGTATGGTGGAGGTGGCGGGAGTCGAACCCGCGTCCTACAGAACTTCCACAAAGAGCACTACAAGTTTAGTTCACGCTTTTCGTTTTTGCTGAAGATGTCGGGAGTGAACCACCTCACCTCAGAACACCTCCGAAGATCTTATTCACTTGCAGGAGGAACAAGTGAACCAGCCTGACTCATATGACACGTTCAAATACGTTTCAGGCAAACATAATTGAACGCGCCTACTGTTTAATTAAGCAGCGAGAGCTGCTTCAGCAGGGATATAGTCTGCGTTGTTTGCAGTTAAAGTTTTTGATACTCCTTTTAACGTGGCCAAGAGTATCACCCACGACTTGCTCTCTTTATTTCCACTTGCAGTCGAATTCCGTGACACCCCCTTGAATGAAGGGACGTAGAAAGAAAGAATGGTGAATGTGTTATGTTAGATGTCAAGATAGCCCAAACGGTTCAAGAAATCAATGTCTCTTTCTTATAGTTTGCTATATGAAGGGTTGATACTGGCCGTGGAATAGGACTTTTGTCTCAAAAAGGCCAGGAATTTTTCTGAATTCGAGATAATTCCAGAGTGTCTGGCGACAACCCGGTCGTTCTGATCGAGGACGACATAAAATGGGAGTGCCAGGGTATGAAATCGCTCCAGCTGCATTGCCTGGTTGGCTTCATAATTATCACCTCCATCGGTATACAACTGAACCAGTACAAATTTTTGTTTGAATACATCCAATACCTGTGGGTTGGCAAAAATGTGCTTTTCCATCCATCGGCAGTTGACACAAGTGTAGCCTGTGAAATCAACAAATATTAGCTTGCCCTCTTTTTTGGCAATACTCAGGGCTTGCGGCAAATCATGAAGCCAAGGCAATGCATGGACCTGGTCCACATAATATTGATTAGGAACAGAGGAAGAGGAAACCAAATTTTTTGAGGTTGATAGTTCAGGGGGCAAATAGGCATCCACTAAACCATGAAGAGGGGTTCCATGCAGACCCTTGGTTAGGTAAAAACCCAATAATAAAAAACAAAAGGCCACTGTAAAACCGGCAGCTCCTGTCTTATCAACACGGATGTTTTTGATAGTGACCATTCCCAGCAAAAAAGCTCCTGCTAAAAAGGCAAGAATGATCCAGGCATACAATACAAAGTCACGGTCAACGATTCCCCATTGCCAAACCAAATCAGCATTACTGTAAAATTTGAAAGCGGCGGCCAACTCCAGCAATCCCAGTACAATTTTGGAATTAGAAAGCCACGCTCCCGATTGTGACTGCATGGTTTGAATCAACTGGGGGATCAACCCTAATAAGAAAAATGGCAAAGCAAACACTGTTGCAAACACCAGCATCCCTATGATCGGCCAGAGCCAATGACCTTGTGAGGCGGCAATCAATAAGGTGCCCACAAATTGGACGGTGCATGTGAAGGAGGTCAGCGTAAAAACCAGTCCCATCAGGATCACACCAAGAGAGCCTCCTGCCTGGCGAGAAAATTGATCCATTCGGTTGTTGATCCCGGCAGGCAATGCCAGGTTAAAAAAACCCATTAAACTGAAGGCGAAGACCGTAAATAAAATTCCAATGGCAAAATTAACATATCCGTTTGTGGCAAGCTGAATGGCACCAGTTGCTCCCAAAAGGACGGAAAGCCCCATTCCGGTGATGGTATACGTCCCAATAATTCCTACTCCAAAAAGTGCAGATAATCGAAATACCTGGCTGTAAGAGGCGCTTTCCTGTTTGGTAAAAAATGCAACGGTGATAGGAATCATCGGAAAAACACAGGGCGTCAATAATGCTAAAAAACCAGAAAAGACGGCTAATCCAATAAATTGCCAAAATCCGTCATCCATCATACCCGCTAATGAACCAGGTGCATCGACGGCACCCGGCAATGGGTTGATGTCATACCGAGGGATTGTGTATTCAGTGCGTGTGCCTCCAGAGCCAGGAGTGAAAGAAGTGCTCAATATTTCGGTTTTGGGAGGCAGGCAGATTTTATCGCTGCATGTCTGATATTTAATGCTGACTTGAATCGCAACTGGCTGATCGATTGGTGCCGTATCCACAAGCTTGAGGTTCTGATAAAAATAGACGAGGTTGTTGTGATAGTTGAGCTCCATGCCAATAACCGGGTCATTTGCTGTAATCGGATTGGTTTCGTAAAAGGGTCCTAAGGCTTCCAGGTTCTTGGCTTCTTTAAAGGTGAGTTTGGTCGGCGGAGGCGCAAATTCATCTTTTGCGGGAACGAGAGAGTAGATATGCCATCCTGGTTCCAATTCTCCTTTGACAATAGCCCGTATGTGTTCTCCCGGATTGGGATTGCGCGGTTCTAACTCAAGGGAAAGGACAATGGTTTTTTCTGGAATTTGAGGGATTGAGGATGGAGATTGAGCAAAAACGGTTGCTGGGAAAAAAAATATGGCAAGGAGGGAAATTTCAAATAGATGTCTTTTGCTGATTTTCCGGTATTTCATATGCTTTTGTGCTAGTGTGGGGAAAATTGAAGTTAACGCATCAATATACTTGATTCTATTGAAAAAGAATAGTCTTCTGTTTTGAGTTTTTCTTGCATCATGGTTCAATAATTTTTATCTGTGGATAAAAACAATATACTTTTCTTGTGATTGTCTTGAAGATCACAAGAAAAAGTGAGAGAAAAATCCTTTGAATTGTAGAAAGATCTTTCATTCCAGAGAAAAGTTCAACAGAGGAATGATTTTTTAGAAACATATTGCTTAGACAAATTAAGGATGGCGAAAAAAATCAAGAAGCAAAAAGCAGGGATGCTGAAACGTAAAAAGCAAAAACAGGTCAAAAAAGCTGTGCAGCGGCGGCAAACGGCCAGCCGTACACACCAACAACCCAGTTCAGAAAAAGAATTGCAAAAACTTCTTCAAAAAATTCCCATCTTAGCTTATGAGGAGGAACTGGATGAAATGCGCTTTGACGAAAATACGATGCGTACTCATTTGGAGGCGAATGCACCCGACCCACAAGTTTTAAACGATATACTGCTCGATGAATTTGTTCAGGATTTTCAAAAACGCTTGAAAGAGATGGATGATCGAACAGAGGGGAGTATGCAGAAAAATCTGATGGTTAAAGGAATTTTATATGCTTTGGATCATCAAGAAATGCCATACTTTATCAATCCATTGATTATCGCCATTTACCTACGGTCGAAGGCTGATGTACAAGGAACGACTCTGGAGCGTACGGAAATATTAAAAGCCGTAGAAGACTATGAAAAAACTCATACGCAACTTATTGAAGAAATGGTAGAGGCTCTAAATAAAGTAAAAGATGAGACTCTGGAAGCAGAGGAATCCTTCGAAGCAGCAGTTGTGGAAAGACCTCAAGTTGATGAAGGATTGATGGAGTCTTTCCAGCAAACCCTGGCCGAGTTGGATGAGGAACAGCGAGAGCGTATAGTAGAAGATGTCGAAGTATTTGTTGAAGATTTTGCTACGAGCCCTGTGGAAGAATGGAACGCGAAGATGCTGGACAATTTTCTGGGGAATTGGTTTATCCGAAATCTCAACCCTGTCGTGGATGATTTAGTCAGTATGCAGAACTCATTAGAGCAGTTTTTCAAATTTCTGGAAGGAAAGGGCAAAATCCCTAGTGACGAAATCCAGAAAATCAACCATTTGCTGGAGGATAAAGAAACCTATAAAGCTCGGATGACGGCATAACAAAGAAACACTATTGAACCATCTAAATCACTTGCTGCTCCAAATAGGGAAACCTTGTATCAGCTGGATTTTTCTTAAGGAAGGCGAAAATAATAACATGCGAAAGTTATGCAGGATTTTCATCGAGATTCAAGGCGTTTTATTGCGCTCATAGCTTGTTATGTAACCGGTAAAGCAACGCAGAAGATCGTTGAAAAGACAAGTAGATTTGCTAAGTTATTGTTTGAGCATTCCTAAAAAGAAAATTTTAAAAAATTGAAGCTTCCCTACCGTTATGAAGGAGGAAAAATGTTTACTAAAAAATGGTTAACTTGTGTCATTGGATTGTTTGTACTGACACTCTGGATTGCGGGTTGTTCATCTCAGCCTAAATTACGAAAGCAGCAGTCTAAATTAGATGATCCCGAACATCATGCATTAAGAGGACGGGATTTGATCAAAGACAACCGATGGAAAGACGCTCGCCGGGAATTTCGTCTGGCTCTGGAAATAGACGATAAGTATTCACCAGCGTTGGCAGGGCAGGCATTGGTCAATGCTCATGAAACGACATTGGCAGGGAAATCAGCTGAAGAAAAAGAGAAGGATGCTGAGCAGGCAATGGAGCTGTTGGACGGCTCTTTTGATCATGCCAAAAATGATCGTCAAAAAGCCCATGCGCATGTGATGGCCATTCGGGTTCTTTCTATGCTAAAGGCTGAAGAAGACTGGCTCGATGATGCTGAAGGGCATTTTGAGGATGCAGTCGATCTTTATCAGGATGAGGACAATATCAAATTTTCGAACCTACGAGCAGAACCCCACTTTTATATGGCAGAAGCTTACCGAGATGCATCAGAATTTAGTAAGGCAATAACGGAGTACAGCAGAGTTTTGGAGTTGAATTTAGGATTCACTCGTGAAGCCGACCAGGCACTCGAACAATTGCAGAAGATGATCCGTGCGGAGCCCGGGAGTCGTTTAGGAAAGAGAATTTCCAGGAGTCCCACCCTCACAAGGGGTGATATGGCAGCGATGCTGGTAGAGGAATTGCGTTTACCCCAATTATACGGTCGTGATGCTGCCAAACAAAAATACAACACCAGCTTCAAGCCTCCGACAAAACAGTTTGTTACGCAGCAAAAACGGGAAATTCCAGTGGCGACAGATATCGAAGCTCATCCGCTTCGCAGTGATATTGAACAAATTCTAGATACCGGGGTTCGTGGACTGGAAGCAAGTCCTCAACATTTGTTCTATCCTGATGAAACAATCATTCGTTCGGAATTTGCCATCATGCTGGAAGATATTTTGATTCAAGTGACCAAGGATCGTTCTTTATCCACACGATTCATTGGCGACACTTCTCCCTGGCCTGATGTCCGCCCGGATGCTTTTTACTACAATGCCGCACGTACTTTAGTTTCTCGTAATATCATGACGGTCACCAACAAAACTCGAGGAGAATTCGGGCCAAATGAACCCGTCAAGGGGGCCGATGCTTTGTTGAGCATTCGCCTTCTCAAGGATGAATTAGAAAATTATATCCGAAAACCAGAAAGTTAAACAATATATGGAGCATTCCATTCAAATTTTGATTGTTGATGATGAACAGAGCATTCGGTGGGTTTTAGAGCAAACGCTTTCTCAGTTGGGATATTCTCTTCATTTGGCTGCAAGTGCTGAAGAGGCGAAGGCTATAATTGACAGTAATGCCATTGACATCGCTTTTATTGATATCAATCTGCCGGGGCAAGATGGTCTCTCTTTTATGGAAGATACACTGAAGCAGTGCCCGGATTTGCTTGCCATTGTGGTTACAGGTCAAAGTACGATGTATAACACCATCACCGCAATGAAAATGGGAGCTTATGATTATCTAGCCAAGCCGTTTGATATTGAAGATGTTGAGGGTTTGGTTGAACAGGCAGCACAGGTCATTGGCAACAGTCGGCACTCCAGCAAATCGACGTCTTCTTCCAAACGTGATACGGGAGAATCGCTGGTTGGTAATACAAAGGTAATGCACAGTCTGTACAAGGCAATTGGTCGGGTGGCTCCTACCGATTTGACTGTGCTGATCCTGGGAGAAAGCGGAACAGGCAAGGAGTTGATTGCTCGGTCTATCCAGCAGCATTCTGCAAGGGGCGACCAGCCTTTTATTGCATTGAACTGTGCTGCTATTCCTTCCGAACTTTTGGAGTCCGAATTATTTGGTCATGAAAAAGGAGCATTTACAGGGGCTGTTGAGCGTAAAAAAGGGAAACTGGAATTGGCCAATTCCGGGACATTGTTTCTTGATGAAATTGGTGACATGCCCCTCAAGCTGCAAAGTAAACTGCTTCGAGTGTTACAAGAAAAGACGTTTGAGCGGGTTGGCGGGCATGAGGTTATTGAGACAAATATGAGGGTTATTGCCGCAACCCATCAGAATCTAGAACAACGAATTGAAGAGGGGCTTTTCCGTACAGACTTGTATTACCGTCTCAATGTTTTTTCCGTATATATTCCTCCATTGCGGGAAAGACGAGATGATATCCCGTTATTGGTTGAACACTTTCTTCGCAAAGGGGCTCATGAATTAGCAATCTGTAATAAGCGTGTTGCTTCGGATGCAATGGAAGAATTGAAACGCTATCACTGGCCTGGTAATGTCAGAGAATTAGAAAATGTTATCAAAAGCCTGATGATTACCAATGTGACAGAAACCATTACGATAGACAGCATTCCCCATAATATTATTCAGCACCAGCCGCATGTCGAAGAAGGAGAAACTCTTTTAGAAGATATGATATATCAACATATTACGCATGTTGTTGAAGAATACGTCAAGCAAGGGGGAGAGGCGTTGATGGATTTGATCATACCACAGGTAGAACGGCCTTTATTGAAGTTGACGTTAGAACAAACGAAATGGAACCAGAACCGTAGTGCAAAAATTCTGGGAATCAATCGAAATACCTTACGCAAAAAAATTGAAATACTGGGTTTGCAAAAAAATGAAGAACCTGGCCAAAATCACTAGCCTGTGTGCCTGGCACAATGATCACATCTCAAACTATTCCTTCCTGCCTTTAAACAAATCAACTGATATATGTCTGACTCCGATAATAAAAAAATAACTGTAGCATGTCCAAAATGCAGAAACTCTGTAGAATGGTCATCTAGTCCTTTCCGTCCTTTCTGTTCAAGCCGCTGCCAAATTGATGATCAAGCCGCATGGGCATCAGAAGAATATAAAATTGCCTCACAGCCTGATGAGTCGGCCTCTTCAGAAGAAGTGAAGTGAATATGCATAAGTCTGATTCGATGGCCAAAATCAAAATTCTACCAGAACAACTCATCAATAAAATTGCAGCAGGGGAAGTGGTAGAACGTCCTGCTTCTATTGTGAAAGAGTTGATTGAAAACTCGATTGATGCTGGGGCTGATCAAATTTTGATAACTATTAAAAATGGAGGTAAGGATTTTATTTCTATTTTAGACAATGGCTCTGGGATGGATGAACAAAATGCTCGTTTGGCAATAGAACGCCATGCCACCAGTAAAATATACGCAGAGGAGGATCTGGAACAAATCCAGACACTGGGATTTAGAGGAGAAGCATTGGCGTCCATCGCATCCGTTTCCCACCTTGAGTTGTTGACTTGTCATGATGAGCAGGAGGGAGCCACTTCTCTCTCTATCAAAGGTGGTTGTCTGGAGAAGATCAGTAAAACAGGTTTTCCTAAAGGAACAAAAATTACGATTCAAAATTTGTTTTTCAATACTCCTGCTCGCCTGAAGTTTATGAAAACCACCTCCACCGAATTCCGTCATATCCAAGAAACAGTTGTGCATCAGGCACTGGCTAGACCCCATATTCAATTTCGCTTAACTCATAATCAACAATTGGTGTTTAGTTTTTCAAAAGGGCAAAGTCTGGAACAACGGATCTATCAGCTGTTTGGTGAGCCATTTCAGGATACCCTGACAGCGGCACACCACCAGGAAACATATCTCCATTATGAAGGGTTTATCTCTTTACCCACAGGCTCCAAGTCAAGCAAACGCTGGCAATATTTATTTGTCAATGATCGTTTTGTCAAATGTCCAGCGGTCAACCATGCTGTTTATGATGCATACCGCACCTTGCTGATGAAAAATCAGCATCCTGCTTTTTTCTTAAAAATATTTTTAGATCCTTCAGAAATCGATGTAAATGTCCATCCAGCAAA
Source organism: SAR324 cluster bacterium (assembly GCA_015231885.1). GTDB lineage: Bacteria > SAR324 > SAR324 > SAR324 > NAC60-12. The sequence goes on along the minus strand of JADGAT010000047.1, from coordinate 29,523 downwards.
AACCGAAATTCGCTTTCGCAATAGTCAATTGATCCACACTATTTTGGTGGATCAATTGAATAAAACATTAATGGGAGCTTCTCATCAACGGCACTTTGGCAGTCAACTCCCCTCCTCTGTGTCGCAAAAAAAAGTTTCTGTTTTTCCGGTTCAACGTCCTCTTCTCCAAGAGCAGTTGGAAATACCTATTGAGCAAGGTGCTTTTTCCGATACACAAAAAATATTTTCTCTCAATTCTATAGATCCTCCTGCAGTCCATAAAGTTTTGCCACAACCAAAGAAAACAGGAAAACCACCTGTTGAACACAAGGGAACGGAACTGGATCCGGTTGCAAAAGAAATCAAATCGTTCAAGTCTTCGCATCAGTCTGAAGAGAACCAGAAATCGCTTGTACTGGGGCAACTGAACCATCAATATATTGTTGTAGAAAAACAGGAAGGCTTGGCTTTGATTGACCAGCATGCCGCATCGGAATGCATTCTTTTAGAAACATATCAAAAAGCGATTTATGCAGGAAATATTTCAGTAAAATCTTTCTCTGTTCCTATTTTGCTGGAGCTCAGTCCGCAGAATGCCATTTTACTGGAACAATATCTGCAGTCATTTAATAAAATGGGCTTTCAGATTGAACCTTTCGGGAAGACCACCTATTCGATTCATGCGATTCCATCCATGTTGTCGGAAAATAAATGCAAAAAAGCTATTTTATCAATTGTAGATGAGCTCATGTTGTTTCGTAAAAATCGTCGGCCGGAGGAAGTCCATAAAAACATACAGGAAAAAGTGGCTTGCTGTTCAGCAATCCAAGCTGGAGATAAGCTGTGTATAGAGGAATTGGAAAAACTGGTAATCCAACTGGAAAGAAGTCGGTTGGCAGGAATTTCTCCTCATGGAAAGCCTGTATTGATCGAAGTATCCTACCAGGAACTGGAAAAACGCTTTAAACGAAGTGGGTAGAGTCTGAACCATTATGTAAATAAAAACTGGTGATCCGATTTAACGGATGTGATCAATTCGTCCAACAGCAGTTCATCAAACTCAAGTGTTTTTGCAATTTCATAAAGCAGTTCCAACTCGTTGAGATCAAATGTTTGATCACTCATAGTAATCCGAAGTAAATATTCCAATAAATCAGGGATGATTTCAGCGGGCAGGCAAATTTTGTCAAAGTCTGCCAATGAGTAGTTGGCAGCATCTTTTTTGACGGATTTTATCAACTCGGGAGAGTCCGCTAGCAATTCGGCGACGTGGTTGAGATAAGGCAATTCTTTTTGGTGAACTTTACCATCTGCATAAATAATTTTTAGAATCATTGCTGCCAGCCAGTAACGTTCCTGTTTTTCTAAACGGGCTAACAAGTGTTTGAAGAATTTTTCTTTGGATTGAAAAATAGCCTGTTTGATCATGCTGCGCTTTGTTGCGGTTTCCATTTTCAAAACATTACTTACTGTTTGAATGTAATGCACTTCCTTTGCATTTAAATGACGATCACTGATGCACAGTCGTAAAACACACCTGAAAACTAATTCTGAAAGCTTTGCAGGCATTTCAATGGGAGGGATCGTGATAGGGTGTTGGGTCTGGATCACTTGCTGAAAAGTTTCCTGCATTTGTTGCTGCTCCCCAAATTTATCAAAAATTTGGTTCACGTATTCAATTTCTTGTGGATCGACTTTGTTGTCAACAATTACGGCTCCACCCATGACATGAGCAATCCATTGTCGGATTTCCGAAGTCATCTCTGGAAATTCTTCAACGTCAAACTCTAATGATAATTCCTGTGTCTGCATTTTTATTAATGTTCATTCAAAACAAGTTGATTGTTTTTTGTTTTTCTCTTACTCAAGAAACTACCATCAACTATTTCGATATACAAACTTTTCTATTGAATGGAGACGCCTGGTGAAAAATAAATGCTTCATTTTTAATTTTTTGTTTTGTTTCGATTTGTGCCAAAATGTGACGGTTTAGAAAGTATTCTGTGGTAAATTTTGTTAGTTTGTCTTCATATTTGCTTCATAATGTTTTGTTACAAACAACCAGTTAAGAGTTTGTTTGATGTAATTTTAAATTATCCCCGTTGAAATAATGAAAAAAATATCTATTTTAAGAATCTGGACAATCTGTTTAGCAGGTGTGTTTTTATTTTTTACACAAAGTGCTTCTGCTGAGGACACCATTGATCCGGAGTTACTCCAGCGTTTAGCAGCCATTCCTGGTTTAGAGATTATAGAAATTGATAAGCGACAAGTCGTTAAATCGTCTTTAAAGAATACACTGCAGTTGATATTGGACCTTAACACACAGATTAAATCAAGTGTGCTAGGACAAGAAGTGGCAGCAAGTGAATTGCTGGCCTCGCAGAAACGGTTCAATCCAACATGGGTAAATAAGTTCCAACACCAGCGTTCTACCAGTGCCTCTGCTAATTTTTCCGGCGAGGGCTCGTCTCCTTATCTTTTGTATAATGTGAATAATGCTAATAGTGTTTCTTCCAGTTGGTCTAAGAAAACTTCCAATGGAATTAACTATTCGGCCGTACTTTCAGCTAGTTCCAGTAAAAATAAGGGATACTATACAGAGGAAGAGGACGGTTCGTTAGAGGACGGATTCGAAGACAAAGATGCCGTTTTTTCTTCTTCCTTGACCTTAGGCATGTCCGTTCCCATTTTCCAAGGCTGGGGAGACATCAATGATATTCCTTTGTATAAGAGTGAACTCAAAATGAAGGATAGTAAAGTGAGCACTCATGATACAAAATTGCAAATTCTTGAAGCATTTGCACAAATTTATTGGGATTTAGCAGGCTTATGGGAAACCAAGCGAGTATTGCAGGAAGCGGTGAAAGTTTCTCAACAACTGCTCGAGGAAGATCGAATCAGACAGGATTTGGGTGTTGCCAAATTGACTGATGTCAAGCAAAGCGAAATTCAGTTGCTTAAAAACAAACAGAGTTTATCTGAAGTGGAAAACAATATTCGAAAGGTGGAAGATCAGGTCAGGATCGCTCTGGATTTAAGGGCCTTGCCTTATGGGTTTTTACCGGGTGATCGTCCGCAGCTGCATGAAGCCCCAGTCGGGTTTGAATCACTTCTGGAAAAAGTCCTAAACAATTCTACAGATTTGCAAATGCTGAAATCTCAAATCCGGATCAATGAATATGATTTGGAGAAAGCTCATGATCAAGACGATCCTGATTTAGATTTAAACCTGAGCTACACCTGGAGTGGTGCTGAAAAAGAGCTTTTCAACACTTTTGATGCGTACAGCAAGTTCGAGCTCAATGGGTATCAGGTTGGACTGACCTGGTCGGTCCCCTTATATGATTATGAGACTGCTGAGCAAATCAAACAGAAAAAATTGGAACGTACTCAATTGGATATTCAAGTTTCCAGTATTAAGGACCAACTGTATGTGGAATTAAAATCCATTCAGCGAAGTTTAGATTTTGCAGAGAGGGATATAAAGCAGGCTATTGCGATTCGTGAGCTGGCGGCTACCTTACTGGACCAGGAAATTGAAAAACAGAGTCTGGGCCAAAGTACGAGCCTTGATGTCTCCGAAGCGCAGCAAGAACTTATCTCAGCACAGAGCAATGAAATCCAAAGCTTCATTAACTATGAAAAAGTCTATCTGTCATTATTAGTTCTTACGGGGGATATTTTCGAACAATATCAACTGCCTCGACAAAATTAACCTTACTTTCAGGAAGTTTCATGCATTTGTCATTGAAAAAGTTCAAACTGTTGTTTTTCATATTCAGCATTGTTCTGCTGCCTCAAGGGGGGATGGCAGAAAAGCAGACGGCTGCGACTAATGTAGAAACCTTGGAATTGGTTGCGCGTCAATTGGAACTTAAAAGTACATACGTTGGATACCTTGAGCCGTTTGAGCGTGTATCCATTCGCTCTGAGGCAGATGGTACTGCAGAAAAAATTGGATTTGATGAAGGGCAATCGGTAAAAAAAGGAGAAGTTCTGGTTAATATTTCTACAGTGCGATTAGGATTAAAGGAAAAACTGGCTCGTGCCAATTATGAGTTCGCAGAATCAGAATATAAAACAGAAAAAACACTGTTCGATCGGCAGGTATCCACTGCATCTAAGCTGGATAGTTATAAAACAAAGAGGGATGTAGAGAAGATCAATCTGGAAATTGCTCAGTATGATTTGGAACAATCGAAAGTGAAATCGCCCATTTCTGGTGTGGTCAAATCAAAGACAATCAATATTGGAGAAGTGGTTGGCAGAGGGCAGGAGCTTTTTGAAATCATGGACATCTCCAGAGTGTTGGCCTCTATTCATATTCCTGAAAGAGAAATGATGTTTGTCACGCCTGGGAAAAAAGTGAAAATACGGATTGATGCAATACCTGGAATCGTTTTCACAGGTGAGGTAAAGACACTGGGGTTGGAAGCGGATTTGCAAAACCGCAGTTTTCCTGCAGAAATCATTATTAATAACTCGGAGCGTCAACTGTTGCCCGGCATGATGGCCAGGGTGGAAATGGTCACTACTGCTGTAGCCAATGAAATCATTATTCCTCGTCATGCTGTCCTGGAAAGAGAGCATGGTCGTATTGTCTTTGTAGAAAACAATGAAATTGCCTTGGAAAAACCTGTGCAACTGGGCACTATTATCAAAGATGAAGTCCAGGTTATTTTTGGATTGCAGCCAGGTGAAAAACTAGTGGTCACGGGTCATCAATTTCTGGCTGACCAAGAGAAGGTTCACGTTTCTTCAGCCCGACAACAAACGAAATAATTTTCTTCACTTACTTCCGCTATGCCTGACTTCAAGGCGAAAGCGGCCTCCTTTCCCTATTTGCTGAAATACAATTTATGGAGTTCAAGCCAAGTACGTTTGCTATTCACAAACCGTCTACTATGTACATTTTGATGCTCCTGGTAATCATTACAGGAGCATCTGCTTACTTTTCTCTGCCCAGAGAGGCCAACCCTGATATTCAAATTCCATACATCATTGTCAGTGTCCCGTTTCCGGGGGCGACTCCTGTTGATGTGGAAGCGCAGATCACTAATAAGCTGGAGAAGGAGTTACAAAATATTGATCATTTGAAAAAAATAAAATCCACTTCAACAGATGGTGCGGCTGTTGTTGAAATGGAATTTACTCCCGATTTTAATATTGATGATGCTTTGGATGAAGTGAGGGAAGCTTTGGATCGTGCAGAACCCGAACTTCCAGTAGATGCAGAGGATGCCATCGTCAAAGAAATCAATTTGTCCGAAGAACCCATTCTGATTATCAATCTTTCAGGAAAAATTGGGCTGGTTAACTTGAAACTGATCGCAGAAGATCTCAAAGACCGCATTGAAGGAATTCCTGGTATTTTAGAAGTCAACCGCATTGGTGGACTGGAAAAAGAAGTTCAGATCAATGCCGATCCTTATAAACTGCGGTATTACAATCTCGATCTCAGTATGATTTCTAATACAGTTGCTGCGGAAAATCGTAGTATCCCCGGAGGACTGATGAATATTGGACCGATGAGGTATCTCATTAATGTTCCGGGGGAAGTAAAATCCGTAGAGGAAATCAAGGATATGATTATTACGGCTCCTGGTTTTGGCCCAATTAAGATCAGCGATGTTGCCAACGTCGAATTTACATTTAAAGAACTGGACAGCCGATCTCGCTTGAATGGACTGGAGTCGGTTTCTTTAGAAATTTCGAAAAGGACGGGTGAGAACTTAACAAGAATTTCCAGGCAAATTAAAGACATTGTCCAACAAGAAAGGGAAAAATATAAAGGGAAAGTCGAGTATACTCTGCTGCAGGATAATGCTGAGTTTGTAGACCGATTGGTGAGCGACTTGGAAAACAACATCATGACCGGTATTATCTTTGTATGTGTGGTGCTGCTTCTGGTCATGGGAGGACGAAATGCTTTGTTTGTGGGGGTAGCTATTCCTTTCTCGATGTTGATGAGCTTCATGGTTTTGCAATGGGTGGGGATTACTCTGAATTTTATTGTTTTATTCAGCCTCATTCTTGCTTTGGGGATGCTGGTCGATAATGCCATTGTGATTGTTGAAAACATTTATCGTCATGTACAGTCGGGTAAGCCAAGAAAAGAGGCGGCAGTGATTGGAGTCAGTGAAGTGGCACTACCTGTTATTTCTTCTACAATTACGACGCTGGCGGCTTTTTTCCCTCTGCTTTTTATGCCGGGAATTATGGGGGAATTTATGAATTTTTTACCCAAAACCCTCATCATCACGCTCACATGTTCTTTGGTGGTCGCATTGATTTTTAATCCTGTGATTTGCTCTACTTTAATGAAGCGTCCAAAGCTCAAAGGGACCCTTGACGAAACAGAAATGGTAGAGCAGTCAAGGCTGCTGGTCAAATATCGTACGGTTTTGGACTGGACACTCCACCATCCTTTTATTTCATTAGTACTCATGGGATGCTTCTGGTGGGGATTGGCACTTTTTTATTTCATCGTCAGCAATCCTGAGGGAAAAACAGAGTTTTTTCCTAAACAAGAGCCTAGAAGTGCCGTTGTAAAGGTTTCTGCTCCGTTTGGAACCAATTTGGAAACTTCTGATCGAATTGTTAAACAAATTGAAAAAGAGGTGTTGCCTTATCAGAAATATGCTGATGCCGTCATTGCCAATGTGGGGGAGTCCAATCAACCCTGGAGTAGTACCATCCGCATAGCGTTTCCTGATTGGCAGGGGTGGATAGAAATGCGTCCTACAGAAGTAATTGAAGCCGTTCGAAAATTGCTGCCTTCGTATGTTGGCGCAGAGTTCCGTTTGAAAGAGCAGGAAATGGGACCGCCTACAGGGCGTGCTGTGAATATGGAATTGAGTGGAAATGACTATCAAGCAATGAATAAGATTGCTGAAAGCATTGAAGAAAAAATCAAAACTGTTGAGGGCCTAGTTAATTTGGAAATTGACTATGACACGAACCGGTCTGAACTGCAGGTACTTATTGACCGTGACAAAATTGCTCGTCATGGCCTACGGGTGAGTCAGGTAGCCAGTGTCATTCGTACAGCTTTTAATGGACAAGATGTGTCTACCTTCCGGGTCGGTCAAGATGAATATGATATCATTCTCCGGCTTGACCAGCAGTTCCGTCAATATGATACGGATTTAGAGGACTTGTATATCATGACGCCAGGGGGTGCTTCCATTCCTTTGGATGAGTTGGCTGCCATTGAACGCGGTCCTGCTGTGGGGTCTCTCCGCCATGCTAATTTAAAAAGAGTCATCACAATAGCAGGGGACACTTCTAAAGATCGTTCGGGTGCTGATGTGTTAAAAGATGTCCAAAAACGTATTGAGGATTTGCAACTACCACTTGGCATTAAAATATCTTACACTGGAGCCAATCAAGAGCAGGAAGAGTCCCAGGCTTTTTTAATACAGAGCTTTGTTGTTGCTATTTTTTTAATTTTTATGGTGCTCGTAACACAGTTTAATTCCATTGTTCTGCCTTTTGTGATCTTGGCTTCGGTTGCGGCTTCATTGAGCGGTGTTTTTCTTGGAATGATTGTCCATGGCCTCCCGGTTAGTATTTTGATGGGAGGTATTGGAACTATTTCTTTGGCAGGCATTGTGGTCAATAATGCCATTGTCCTGATTGATTACACCAATCAATTGAGAAGAAGAGGGCATTCGTGCCATGATGCGATTGTTTTAGCAGGGATGGTTCGTCTACGTCCTGTTGTATTGACTGCGATTACTACGCTTTTGGGCTTACTGCCGATCACCATGGGTATGGATATTAATTTTTACCGTTGGCCCAATGTTGTTATTTTTGGATCAGAAGCAGGGACATTCTGGCTGCCAATGAACTATGCGGTTATGTATGGTCTGGGAGTCGCAACGGTGATGACATTGATCCTGGTTCCAATACTCTACTCACTCAATGATGCTGCCAAACAGAAATTGGTGTATTGGTTCAGCAAAATGAAAAAGTAGCTCTTCCATGCATTTTTATTGGTTTTGAGCTGGCTGCGAAGGTGTTCAGAATTTCAATCACCTTTTTTGTTTTCTTTAGCAACATTTTTTTCTTCCCGGTGGACAATTGCTGCATCAATTTTTTCAGTAATTTGCTGCAGATTGAAGGGTTTGATAACGTAGCTGTCAACTCCAGCTTTTGCCGCTTTAATAATGCTTTCTTTTGTATTAGAAGACGTTACGATGACAATAGGGATGTGATTGTATTTTGCATTGGCACGAACCATTCGGCTCAGTTTTAATCCATCCATTACAGGCATGTGCAAATCGGTGATCATCATACCAATTTCAGTATTGTTGAGCAGCATCCATGCTTTTTGTCCATTGTCTGATTCCACAATATTGGTGTATCCTATTTTTTTGACAATGCTGATCAGGAGACGTCGCATTTTGGAATCGTCTTCTACCACTAAAACCGGGTCATATTTTTCCATAACTCCAAGCCTTCATTCCAAATGGCTCAATGGTAATTTGCCAAGTGGGAATACATTGAAACCAATTTCAAACAATTTCTGATGGTCTAAGTGGTTGCGTCCGTCGTAGACAAATGCAGGTTTTGCCATCGATTCAAAAATCCGTTGATAATCCAATTGTCGGTACTCTTCCCAATGGGTAACCAGCACAAGCGAATGTGCTCCTTCAGCAGCTTTGTAAGGGTCCGGCTCAAAAGTGATATCTCCTTCCATATCTGCCAAATCTATTTTTGCGTTTTTCAAAGCTTTTGGATCAGTGATACTAATGGCGGCATGTTCTCCCAGCAGCTTCTGGCAGAGGAGAAGAGCCGGAGTGTCACGGGTGTCTCCTGTATCTGGTTTGAAGGCAAACCCAAAGATTGCGTTCTTTTTCCCTGCCAGTGAGTTGAATTGGCTGGTAAGGATTGTTTTGAAAAAACGGCTTGTTTGGTATTCATTCATGCGTACGACACTGTCCCAATATTCAGCGACTTCAGGAAATCCATAATGCTCACACAGGTAAGCCAGGTGAAGAATATCTTTTCGAAAACAGGATCCTCCAAAACCAATACTGGCTTGTAAAAATTGAGAGCCAATACGTTGGTCCATTCCAATGGCATGGCTGACTTCCGTAATATCCGCTCCGGTTTTTTCGCACAAGGCCGTGATACTGTTGATTGATGAAATTCTTTGGGCAAGCATGGCATTGGCGAATAATTTGGATAACTCGCTACTCCATACATTGGTTAAAAGAATCTTTTCTCTTGGTACCCAGTGGGCGTAAAGATCCGCAACGGTTTGACAGGCTTTTTTCCCCGATTCTGTGTCACTTCCTCCAATCAGTACACGATCGGGGTCATTCAAGTCTTTGATAGCAGTGCCCTCAGCAAGAAACTCCGGATTCGAGATGACTTCAAATTGGGTGTTCGTTTGTTCTGAATGTAAGATACGGTCCATGGCGGCAGATGCACGAACTGGAAGTGTGCTTTTTTCTACAACAATTACGTTCTTTTTTTGGGTATTCGCAAGGATGGCACGAGCCGTCTGTTCCCAGTATTGCAAATCGGTTCCACGGCCTGCTCCCTCACCATAAGTTTTTGTAGGAGTATTGATGGCAACAAAAATAATATCAGCTTCTCGAATTTTTTTATCAATATCTGTGCTGAAAAATAAATTTCGACCCCGTACTTCCTGAACAACGTCTAATAAACCTGGTTCATAAATGGGGAGGTCATCAGAATTCCATTGCGCAATTCGCTCTGGGTTGATGTCAACAATTGTTATTTGATGTTCAGGACAGTATTTGGCGATCACTGCCATTGTCGGACCTCCGACATATCCGGCCCCAATACACAATACATTTGCCATAACGGGATACTCCTTAAATTACATGGGATGATTGAATTTGATACGTGTATGGACGTTCAATTTAAAAACACTTTAGTGTGAATCTCAATGTTGACTCACAAAATTAAGGAATGCTCAAACAACAACTTAGCCAATCTACTTGTCTTTTCAACGATCTTCTGCGTTGCTTTACCAGTGACATAGCAAGCTATGCGCCCGATAAAACGCCTTGAACCTCGATGAAAATCCTGCGTAACTTTCACATGTTATTATTTTCGCTTTCCTAAGTGTTTTTAAATCCATACACGTGGAATGGTTTATTTTAGATTTTGATGAAATGAGCAACTCCACAATCAAAGCAAAAACAATGAATCATTGATATCAGAAGGCACAGTGCGTCCCAATAAAATCATGTTGGTTGCAGCAATCTGGCTTAAATTCATTTTTTCAGATTCTGTTGGTTGTTTGAGCTGGTAATCATTTTTATACAAGGGGTCATAAATGATAAAAGGAACCGGATTGAGCGAATGCTTGGTATCGCGTTCCCACTCTTGTTTCTTTTTATTGAAATTTCGCATCTGATCGGCATTGCCATGATCCGCAGTAATTACAAGCATGCCGGACACTTTATCAATAGCTGTGACGATATCTCCAAGCGCTGCGTCAACTGCTTCGACTGCAGTGATTGCTGCCTCCAAGCTACCAGTATGACCGACCATATCGGCATTGGCAAAATTAACCAATCCATAAGCATATTCTTTGGATGCAATGAATTTGACGGCTTGGTCTTTAATTTCAGCGGCTTTCATTGCGGGTGCCAGATCGAACGAAGCCACTTTGTCAGAATCAATCAATTTATAATGTTCTATTTTAGGATCCAAAGGATCGCGATACCCTCCATTATAGAAAAAAGTGACATGAGCGTATTTCTGTGTTTCTGTTAGTCGAAACTGCTTGAGTCCCAGTTCCACCATTCTTCTTCCAAAAGGATTTTCTACCACGCTGCTGCCAACCAGATGTTTTTCAGGAGTTTGTGTATCTTGGTCATAAACCATCATTCCTGCAAACAATAAATTGGGACGAGGGCTCCGGTCAAAATGTGGAAAATCGTCGTCAACCACTGCACGTGTGAATTCAATAGCACGATCTGCACGAAAATTCATAAAGACTAACGCATGATTATCCTGTATTTGACCAATGGGTTTGCCATTACGGGCGATGACAAAACTAGGTAGGTTTTGATCAACAACACCGTCTTCTTTATTTCGAAAATGCTCAATTGCTTCGGTAATGGATGAAAAATGGTTTGGGCTTTGTGCTCGCACATGCACATTCCAACCTTCTTCAATTTTTGACCAGTTGGTGTCCCGATCCATTGTAATTACTTCTCGACCGCCTCCACTGGCAAATGAATAGTCAATATCAGGTCGTTGTGATTTCAGTTCGCCGAATACTTTTTCTATTTGATCAACATAGTCTAAGGCCGATTGGATGGGGGTATCTCTGCCATCCAGTAGGGCATGAACATAGACTTGTTTGATGCCTGCTGTAAAAGCATGACGAATGACTGCAATGAAATGATCCACATGACTATGTACGTTGCCGTCAGAGAGCAAACCAAGCAGATGCATAGGTGTTTGATGATCCAGACAATTTTTTGTCAGTTCCTGTAGAGCTTCACTTTTGTTAAACTCTCCCGTATCAATCAGACGTTTGATATAGGTAGGGCCCTGTTCAATAATAATACCGGCACCCATTGTCAAATGTCCCACTTCCGAACCTCCCATGTCTTGGTCGCTGGGAAGGCCAACATGAGGACCGTGAGTCAGTAATTGAGTATTGGGAGATTTTTGCAGTAACTGGTCCATCACCGGGGTCTTTCCCAGATAAACGGCATTGTGTTCACTTGGTTCAGCAATTCCCCAACCATCTAAAACAATATTGATAAGTGGGCCGCGTCCTCGAAACTGTTCTGCCAGTTGTGTTGCATTCATGGGTACTCCTTACAATTTTGAGTGATCAATAGTAATTATTTATTTTTCGCGTTTAATGATATGAAAACCATACTCAGTTTCAACAAGGTTACTGACTGTTCCTGGTTTTAAAGCAAAGACGGCCTTTTCAAAGGCGGGTGTCATGGTGCCTTGGGCAAAGCGGCCTAAGTAGCCTCCTTTTTTGCCTGACGGCCCATCGGAATGTTTTGTCGCCAGCTCAGCAAAATCTTTTCCTTTTTTCAATTCGTCTAAGAGCCTCTTTGCTTCTTTCTCTGCTTCTGCTTTACTGCGGGTTTGCATAGAGCGAGCAGCGCCTTTGTAAGAAATCAGAATATGACGTGCTTCCACAAATTTTGCTTTGATGCCTTTAAAAATTATATAACCGACTGGAGAGTCAATAGGATCGCTGATTTGTCCTTCTTTTAACTGTAAAACCGTTTTGAAAAATGAGGGGATATGAGGCTCATTGCGGAATGCTACCTGAGTTTGATTAGGCATATCAGTAAATTGCTTGATCAGCTTTTCAAAATCATTACCCTTTCTACGAGCAAGATCTGTCAGCTGCTCGGCAATTTTCAGAGCCCCTTCTTTATCATGGTAAATGTTCGGTTTGGGCAACCGGGATCCTTTGTAGGTGACGACTAGCATCTGAGCTGCCACTTCTTCACGCTCTTTCTGTTTAGGACTTGGGATACGGGCCTTATCTATTTTTCCGGTAGCCTTTGGTACGACTTTCCGGTTTTTTTCAGCAAGTTTTTTGTCTAGTTGTGTGACCTTTGCTGTAATTTTTGCTGCATCAAAGCCTTTGGCCGCGTTGCCCTTTCGAATGATGGTAATACTTTGGATGGAATCTCCTGTTTCAATTTGGTTGACAACATCCATTCCTTCAACGGTCAAACCAAAAACAGAATGTTTATTGTCCAGCCAGGGAGTGGCCTTGTGTGTGATAAAGAATTGGCTGCCATTTGTGTTGGGGCCTGCATTGGCCATAGATAATGTTCCTGGTTTGTCGTGCAGCAGCTCCGGGTGGAATTCATCTGCAAATTTGAAACCAGGGCCTCCTGTGCCATTACCCAAAGGATCTCCTCCTTGAATCATAAAATCTTTAATAACACGGTGAAACTTCAACCCATCATAAAATTTTGTTTTTTTTGATTTGCCGGTAATTGGATCTTTCCAAGGCTTCACACCCTCTGCGAGTCCTATAAAGTTAGCGACGGTATTAGGAACTTCGTCATAGAACAATTGTAAAACAATGGTTCCTTTATTAGTTTTCATTTCTGCATACAATCCATCTGCCAGCTTTTTGACATCAATTGCCCAAACAGGCACAGAAAGGCATAGGCATATTAGGATAAGTAATAATCGTTGAATCATAGTATTGGTTGGTGAAAGATGTTGGTAGAAAGAAGCCGGCAAGCTTTTATCAAGTTGACGGGAATGTTAAGAAAATGAATCCTTTTAATCTAGTCAATACCACGCTGCTTGACAAGTCATTTATTCTCTTGTCCACTTGCTTAGGAATCAGAATTAAATAACTTCCCATTCTTTTGAAAATCCACCCTTCCTTCCTTTACTAAAGGAGGAATTGTGGTTGGAAGTTATTTAATCCTCACTCCTTATTTAATATGTGTTCCTGCACTCAAAGGAAGTGTTGATTTTCCTAATTAGCCCTTAAAAAACAGACCACTTGTTTCCTGGAAAATTCAAGGTAGCAAAATAATCCCGTGCTGTTTCGGCACGACGAATCATTTCAAAACGTCCATCGGTTCGCATTAAAAACTCTGCAGAACGCAATGTTCCATTGTAGTTGAATCCCATTGCATGACCATGCGCACCTGCATCATGAATTGCCAATATATCTCCAGGTCTGACTTTTGGGAGATTTCGATTAATCGCGAATTTATCATTGTTCTCACACAATGATCCCGTTACATCATAGGTTTCATTTCTGGCTTCTTGCTCCTTTCCTAAAACTGTTATATGGTGATAAGCTCCATATAATGCGGGTCTCATTAAGTTCGTCATGCACGCATCCAAACCAACATATTTCTTATACTTCTCTGTGACGTGCCTTACTTTGGAAACCAAATATCCGCTTGGGCCTGAGATGAATCGACCACATTCCAAATAGACAGTCAATGGTTTTAATCCTTGGTCCACAATGAATTGTTTATGAAGTGCCTGGGTTCGTTCACCAATTGATTTCACATCCATGGCTTCTTCTTCTGGCCGGTAGGGGATACCGATTCCGCCACCCAGGTTCACAAACTCAAATTGTATATTCAACACATCTGAGATACGTTTCACCAACTCAAAGATCATCTCGGCTGTTTCCACAAAGTAATCTTCATTGAGCTCATTAGAAATTAACATCGTATGCAGACCAAATCGTTTTGCCCCACGATCTTTCATCAATTGATAGGCCTCAACGATCGTATGATCAGGCACACCATATTTTGCTTCAACGGGCTCTCCAATGATCGCATTACCTCCTCGAAGATTTCCGGGATTGTACCGAAAGCAAGCAAAATCACCCTGATAGTTAATATTATCCAGTGACTGAATATGAGAGATATCGTCCAAATTGATGACAGCCCCCATTTCAACTGCTTTCTGAAACTCTTCGAGTGGTGTGTCATTCGAGGTAAACATGATCTCTTCACCCTTAAAACCAAGTGCCTCAGAAAGTATTAATTCGGTCATCGAACTGCAATCAATTCCGGCTCCTTCCTCTTTCAGGATGGACATAATCTCAGGATTTGGGCATGCTTTTACTGCGAAATAATTTCTAAATCCTTCGCACCAGGAAAAAGCATCATTTAGCCGTCGAATGTTACCCCTTAAATTTTCCTCATCATAGATATAAAAAGGAGTTGGATGATTTTTAGCAAGAGCATTTACTTGCTCCAAAGAAAATGGAACTCTTTTTTCACTCATTCTCAGTAATCCTTCTGTTATAATTTAAGGTTATTCTTAATGCTTTCAACAGCTCGTTCGACATCTTCTTTATGTCCAAAAGCGCTCAATCGGAAGAATCCTTGTCCTGACGGGCCAAAACCGGAACCCGGAGTTCCCAAAACTCTTGTTTCTATCAAAAGCTTATCGAAAAATTTCCATGAATCCATGTTATTAGGAGTCTTCAGCCAAACATAAGGCGCATTAACCCCGCCGTATACGGTGAAACCTAAATCGATCAGGCCTTCACGAATAATTTTTGCGTTATTCATATAGTAAGCAACCATTTCCACTGACTCTTCCAGCCCTTTTGCGGAAAATGCATGCATTCCACCCTGTTGCACAATATTTGAAGCACCATTGAAAAAGGTGCATTGTCTTCGATTCCAAAGTTTATTCACTTCGCCAGCGTCTGTCCCTTCGACAACCAACTTCTGAGGGACAATCGCCCAACCAAGCCTCACTCCTGTAAAACCAACGTTCTTTGAGAGACTGTTGATTTCAATCGCGCACTCATCGGCACCATCAATCTCGTAAATACTTTTTGGCAGCTCAAGGTCAGCGATAAAAGACGCATAAGCCGCATCGTAGATAATAACCGCTTTGTTCTCTCGTGCGTAGTCCACGAAAGTTTTGATCTCTTCTTTTGATGCTGTGTAGCCTGTGGGATTGTTCGGGTTACAGATATAGATCAGGTCAACTTTTTGTTCTGGAACTGCGGGAAAAAAGTGATTGTCCTCATTGCATGGCATGTAAACGATACCGTCATAGAGATCACTTTCTTTTTGGTGTTCTCCGGTTCGCCCTGCGATCACATTAGAATCCACATAGACGGGATATGCAGGATCTTGAACTGCCACAACATTATCAATTCCAAAAATGGATTGTATATTTCCTGCATCGGGTTTTGCTCCATCACTGACAAAGACTTCCTGTGAATTCAACGTGACGCTATATTTCGAATACAGATCAACGATCAGCTCTCTCAACTGAGCCATCCCCTGCTCATCACCATATCCACTGTAGGTTTCAACCTTTGACAATAAATCAACGCCTTTATGAAGCCCTTCCAATACATGAGGTGTTAAGGGTTCGGTCGTGTTGCCAATTCCCAGTCTCATAACGGGAGTTCCAGGATTGTTTGTAATAAACTCTTCGGTTCGACGTCCGATTTCGGGAAACAGATAACCAGCTGCCAGCTTTCGGTAATTAGTATTGATTTTCGCCATTGATTACTCCAATAGAATTTAGCACGTTTTCAAGTTCATTTTCTACCGCTCTTCTTTTTTCCTGGTTTGAAAATACCAGATTTTTTTTAACAAAGCGATCCCTGGGTTTAAGAAACCCATTGTTCAGCAGCAAAAAAATATCTTCGGAAGGCAGGTAGTAACAGATTTTTTACAGAAAATTAAAAATCATCGGTTGAAGTGAATAATCCGACTCGCAATCCCTTTGCTGTATAAATTTGACGACCATCTACAGACATAGTGCCATCGCCAATTCCCATGATGAGTCGGCTTATAATGACTCGTTTCATTGTAATTGTATAAACCACTTGTTCGGCTGTGGGCAATACTTGTCCTTTGAATTTAACTTCGCTCACCCCAAGGGCTCTGCCTTTGCCGGGTAAGCCTTTCCAGCCAAGAAAAAAACCAATCAGTTGCCACATGGCATCCAGCCCCAAACATCCAGGCATCACAGGGTCACCCTGAAAATGACAGTCAAAGAACCATAGGTCTGGTCTAATGTCTAATTCTGCTATCATTTCTCCTTTTCCATGAGGACCTGTATCTTCTGTTATTTTAGTCACACGGTCCATCATGAGCATATTTTTTATTGGTAAACGAGCATTTCCTTCGCCAAACATGTGTCCATGTCCGCATTGAGTGAGCTCTTCTCGAGTAAATGAGCTTTGTCTTGTCATTGAAATTATGATACAAAAAGTTTTGGATAAGGCAGTGAAAGCTTCTTTGTCAGAGCACAGGTGTAGGGATGAAAAAAACGATCCGAACTATGATTGTAGTGAAGCAAAAGAAATTTCTACCAAATTTGAAAGCAATTTGCACGATTAACTTAAAATCAGGCAAATTAAAATGGCTCTATCCAAAAATTCAATCAGAAAACAGGCTTTGAACGTGCTGAATACCATGAGGACTGAACAACCTTATCTGGACTGGATTGAGGAAAGCATGAGGCGATGTGTCAACTTTTCTATCACAGGTTGTAGTTCAGGCTGTAACAAGGGTGCAGTGATCAGACTCAAACGGGCAGTGATTTGCCTTGGGAATTGTTCCTTTATTATCTTGATACATTTCTTATTTTTTTCGACTTTTGTGCTTGCTGCAGAATTGGAAGATTTTGCTGGAGGTGTCAGCAATACACGAGCGACCATTAACCCGGCGAGCATTGGTTTGATTGACCGCTTCCATTTGGAATATGTTGCGGGAGGAAATTGGTATGGTAAAGAATCATCAACGAACAAAGAGCTTTCGTCCTTTGCGAGTCAATTTGAGCTAAATGGAGCAGATGCAGTTCCATTAGCTCCTGACGGAGAGACCCGCGTTTCTGGAATACGCTACAGCAAGGCACGCATAGGCATTCTCCATTTTGTATTTGTTTGGCCTCTGGAGGATTTTTCCATTGGAATGGGAATTGATGATTACCGCGAAATATATAAAGATGCAGATTTTCTGGATTTTGATGGAAATCCGTTAAATGAGGTCAATAATCAAACGAGCTCTCTAACAGAAAAACTGGATTGGAACACTTGGAGCTATATGGTAGGAATGACATTACCAGGTTTTTCTTTTGGAGTGCGCTACAATTCCCATAATTTTGATCATGATATTTCTGCGTTTAACGCAGCCGCACTTGTACCGATTTCTGATTCAAACAGTACGGTTGATTTTCGAGGTAAAATAGATATTGTTGGAAATGCGAGCTATAACTCTTTGGACTATGGTATTTTGATTCCCAACTTGATTCCTAAAATGGATATTGGAATCACCTATCGAGCTCCCACAACAGCAACCATCCGATTTGATACTGAAAAATTAAAAAACCTGCCAGCTGGAGCCTCCTATAAAAAAGCAACCTTTCAAGAGCCATCACTACTGCTGTTTGGGGTGGGTTATATTTTTGAATTCGAGGGGACAGCTCTCCAGCTGTTAGGAGATTATGGGAAGTACAGTGAGGTAGAGAACAATGCTGCGGGAGAGTCTGGTACAGATGGAAATCGTGCTGGAGCTTTAACCCGATTCGTCTGGCCTCCGCTGATTGACATCAGCTATGGGATACAAGAAGAGCAGTTAGCAGGATTTAAATTGCAGAAAATATCGGCCAGTCTTCAATTTCCTTTGCCTGCTCTGGAAGGTTATAATCTGAAATTGGGAACTCAGACGTTTAAAGTCACCGACAGTGGCGGCAGCACGGTCCTTGATGTCACGTTCACGACATTTTCTATGAATATTCAATGGGGAGAGCGACGAGGCAGGGCACTGGAAGTTCCTCCAAAAACCAAGGAAATTCGGTTTATTGACCGCCTATAAAAAATAAGGGAGGCGATAGAGATAACTTATCTAAATTTGTACAGAATTTTTTTACTCATCAAGGCGATGAAGCGTTTGCGTAGCTGGTCTACGTGGGCGATTTATCAACGAAGAGGAGTGAGAAAAAGGCCAACAAATGGGAAAGTTATTTTTGGGGCATTCCTAAGAAGACATGCGGACAGGTTTTCTTCGAGATCCCCAGTTTCCTGGTTGTTGATCAAATTTTCCCAGGCAGGGTGTCCCGCATTGAAGGCAGTTGCCGGTATCGGATAAATTCCAATCACTCAAAACATACCAGTCCCGTCCTATCAAAGTTTGCCCGCAATGATGACAATAAGTGCTGGATCCTGATTTGTCATGGATATTGCCCACATACACATAATGGATTCCATTTTTCAGAGCAATTTCACGGGCATGCAGTAAAGTGGAGGCAGGGGTGCGAGGGAGACGGGTCATTTTCCAGTCAGGGTGAAAGGCAGTGAAGTGCATGGGTACTCCGTGGCCCAAGTTTTCTACAACCCATTGTGTCATGGCTTCTAACTCTTGTTCTGAATCATTTTGCCCTGGAATGAGAAGTGTTGTGATTTCAAACCAGACATCGGTTTCCTCTTTGAGATATTTTAAAGTTTCCAGGACGGGCTGCAGCTGCCCCCCGCAGAGTTTTTGGTAAAAAGATTCGCTAAATCCTTTTAAATCGACATTGGCCGCATCCATGTACTGATAAAATTCATGTCGTGCAGCTGCCGTCATATAACCTGCGGTCACAGCAACAGAATAGATTCCTAATGCTTTGCAGGCTTGTGCAATGTCAACAGCATATTCCAGAAAAATTACCGGATCATTATAAGTATAGGCAACGCTGAGGCATCCTTCTTTTTTGGCAGCACGAGCAATTTGTTCCGGGGAGGCCTGATCCATCAGACGGTCTGTTTCACGGGATTTACTGATGTCCCAATTTTGACAAAATTTGCAGGTTAGATTACATCCGGCGGTGCCAAAAGACAGAATCGGGGTTCCTGGGAAAAAATGGTTGAGGGGCTTCTTTTCAATGGGATCAATACAAAATCCGCTGGAGCGTCCGTAGGTATCCAGGACAATTTGACGGTTTTCACGCTTTCGAACAAAGCACAACCCTCGCTGTCCTTCATTTAAAGAGCAATAGCGGGGACAAACATCACACTGAATGCGTCCATCTGCTAAGTGATGCCAGTGTCTTCCGGGCTTACTCATCGTCTTTTCCAAACTCCAGGGTCGTGTAACGTGCCACCGCTATTGTATCGGACCAGTGATTGGAAGGCAGGTTTGCTTTTTGTTTCAAGTGTTGAAGAAATTCTTCCGGAGAGGATAATTCTTGCCAGACACTTGGCAGGAACGTGCCCCTCTTCAACCCGTCAGTCAAAATCAGCCCATCAATGCCAGGGCGCAGCTGCTGTATCAAGTCTGTTTCAGACGTAAAGGAAATAGGAAACGGTTTGCTCAAGACGGATATTTTGACATCAAGATTTTCCAGTTCGTCATGCTGTAATGCTGGAAAACGGAAATCGCGAAATGCCGAAGCAAATGCATTTTCCAGCACATCAACTGCCAGAGGACGTCTTGCTTCCAGGCACCCAATACAACCACGGAGTCTTTTTCTTTTGTGCAACGTTACAAAAGAAGCTCCGTCTTCCCCTAAAATGCCCTCTAAGTCTTCTGTATTTGCTTCTGCAGGCTTTTTGTATTGAAGGCCATGCTGAATGGATTTTTTGGCCAAGCGTAACAAATGTTTTTTATGTGCTGCTGTCAATTGGTCAGAAAGCGAATCCTGCATTTTACCTCACCTCGTGGGTTAATCAGATCTAGCGATGACTTTTTGAATTGCTGCTGCCAGCTGTTCTTTTTCAAATGGTTTTATCAGTAATTGCCGAACTCCCATTTTTTTTGATTTTTCCTGATCTATTTTATGGGTGAATCCTGTCATGATGACAATGGCTTGATCTGGATGATCTTTGAAGATTGCCTGGGCCAGTTGGTCTCCTGTCATCCTGGGCATTGTTTGGTCGGTTAAAACCATGTCAAAAAAATCGGGCAATGCATTGAATATTTCCAGAGCTTCTGTACTGCTGGTTGTGTTGGTTACCTGGTATCCGCAATCTTCCAGCCACTCTGTAATAATCTCTATGAGCATGGGCTCATCTTCAACCAGCAAAATATTCCCTTGTCCTGATGCAATTCCAGCGCTGTCAATATCTTGGGTGGTCGTTTGCTTTTGGGTTGCTATTGGAAAGAACAGCTGAAACGTAGTCCCTTGATTTGGCGCACTCTCAACAGTGATGGTACCTCCATGGTTTTTCACAATGCCGTGAACCACTGACAGGCCTAGTCCAGTTCCTTCCTCTTTTGGTTTTGTTGTAAAAAAAGGTTCAAAGATACGCTCTTTTATTTCTGAATTCATTCCTATGCCAGTATCACTGAGTGTTAACTGGACGTATGCTTTTTCTTCTAAATCCTGCAAAGTTGCGTTATTTGCAATATCATGGTCGACTTGTTTTAAATCAATGCGGAGGACTCCACCACTATCACGCATCGCATAGCCGGCATTAGTGCAGAGATTCATCAGCACCTGGTGAATCTGAGTAGGGTTTGCCCAAATATTGCCGCATTCGGGATCCAGGTTTTCTTCAATTTCAATAGTAGTGGGTAAACTGGCACGCAAGAGCTTCAGAGATTCCTTAATCATTGGTATAATACTGATGGCTTGGAATTCCTGTTCACTCTGCCGGCTGAATGTCAGGATTTGCTGAACTAAATCTTTAGCTCGTCTTGCGGCGCTCATGCATTGTTCAATGTAGTTCTGTGTCAAGCTGCCTTGAGGAAGGGTTTTGTAGGCCAGCCCCATATAGCCAAAAACGGCCTGGAGGATGTTATTAAAATCATGAGCAATTCCTCCTGCGAGCGTACCAATGGCCTCCATTTTCTGTGATTGATAAAGTTGAAATTCTAGATCACGCCGTTCGGAGTCTTTTTTTTCATTTTCGGTCATGTCTTGAAAAACGGCCACCGCGTAATCCACGTTTCCCTTGTTATCCAGTATGGGACTGGCATCGATTTGTAAGGGAATCTTGTTATCCTGCTGATGAATGACCACATTGTTCACAGAGCTGCTTATGCCGTTGAGGGCCTTGATGATAGGCAGTTGTTCAAAAGGATACAACTCCTTTGTGTCTTTATGGTAGGCCTGATAAATTTCGGGAAGCTTTTCAGGAGATGCGTTGGAGATAATACCTTTTCCTAAAATTTGTTGCGCCGTTTTATTGGCATAATAAGGTTTTCCCTCTTTATTCAGGACATAGATGCCAATAGGAATAGCCTCCATGATTTGAAACAGTTCTTGTTCATACTTTTGCTGCCGCAATTCGGCCTGTTTTCGTTTGTTGATATTTTGTGTTGTTCCAATGATCCGGATGGGCTCCTGCTGGTCATCAAAATCCAGGTGTGCTTGAGTTTGAAAGAATTCAACAGAACCATTCGGCAAAATGATTCTGTATTCGGTGAAGAAGGATTGTTTTTTAGTTAACGGGGCATCTATAATCGGTTGAATGTGTATTTGATCTTCTGGATGGACAAATTCCTGAAATTTTTCAAAAGAAGGGATGAAGTCTTTGGGGGAGATCTGAAACAACTGATACAATTCTTCGGACCACCATAATTTGTTGCTAACGAGATCCCACTCCCATCCTCCTATTTTTGCAATATGCTGGGTCTCTCTCAAGAGCTCTTCACTCCTTTGCAGGGCTTGTGTGCGATTTTCTACGAGATATTCAAGATGGTTTTTATATTGCTCTAGTTCATTCTCTCCTTGTTTTCGCTGGAGGACGCTGTCAATAGTCAGTGGCAGAACGGTAAGATAATTACCTTCTGGGTCTTTGATCAGATAATCATAAGCTCCTGCTTTCATGGCTTCTACAGCCACCTCTTCATCGCCGCTGCCAGTTACAAAAACAACTGGTGTCTCCTGGGCGATATCCAGCATTTCCAATCCAGTACCGTCATCCAGTAAATAATCGGTGATGACCATGTCAAAACTACTGGCATGAAGTGCTTCTTTTGCTTCCTGGATGGAAGCAACCATCATGTATTCGTATGGAAATCCTTCTTTTCGCGCCAGTCGTTCCAACGCCAGTTGATCGACTTTGTCGTTTTCAACAAGAAGCAGTTTTGCTTTTTTTTCTCCCATCATTCCTTTTTCTCCATTTTAATCTCTTTATTTATTTTCTAGCACAAGCATTCTTTTTTGTACATAAAGGAATATGGCCCAAATAAAGATCGATTGCTTTACTTCTTCCAAGTTAATAAAAAACCTGCTACATCACATGAAAGCATGAATTAATGAGAGATGGTACAATCGGCTTATCTTCCTTGGCAAAGGGAGTTAATGTCTGTCTGTCAAAATGAATTTCTTCGTTGGCAGCAGTTGAATTTCTTAAGGGATTTTCAATGATTCTTTTTTCCAATAGTAAAAACAGTATCACCTGGAAACTTATCTTTTCTATTTTTGTTTTTAGTTCATTGGCCACTCTCCTGGCGACAGCACTCCATTTATATTCTGATTATTCTGCCGAGCTTAATGTCATTGAAAAACGTCTTCTGCAAATCGAAGACAGTCATCTTCAGAAGATTAGCCACAGTTTGCAGGTTTCGGATGCAGACTGGTTGAAGGCACAGCTGAATGAAATTTTGCAGCTGCCTGATATACAGTATCTGGAAATCATTTCTCAGGAAAAATCTATCCGTTCTGCCGGAATGCCTAAAATAGAAAACACACTGTCTCGAGAGTTCCCATTGTCCTTTTCCTTTAATGGGCAAAACGTTGATTTGGGGAAATTGCGAATTGTTGTCAGTTTGGAAAACTTATATCAGCGTCTATTCAAGCGAGTCTTTGTGATCATGGGGACTGAGGCTTTGAAAATGTCCCTGGTTTCTATTTTCATCTTTTTTATTGTGCAATGGTTGATCATCCGTCGTTTGATTCGAATTACGGACTACATCAACCGACGAAAGCCTACGGGGTTGATTCCTTTTATAGACTCAGGCCAATCTTTGACATTAAGTCACCAACCATTCGTTGTATCCAGTCCCGACGAACTTGATCAGGTTGTCATCGTAATCAATGATTGGCAGGAAAAATTCAAACAGAATCTCGATGCCTTTTTCAAGGTTGAGAAAACTTTGAGGCAAAGTGAAAAACGATTTCGAGCGATCTTTGAACAAGCTTCTGTTGGAGTGGCCCTGATTGAATCTCAGACGGGAAATTTTGTGCAGATCAATCAAAAATACTGTGACATTGTTGGTTACACTCTGGATGAAATGGTGACTATCGCTTTTATGCAGATTACACATCCCGATGATTTGTTGTTGGATTTAGAAAACATGGAAAGATTAAAGGCTGGTGAAATCCGGGAATTTTCTATGGAGAAACGTTATTTTCATAAGAATGGTTCCATCGTATGGGTACAGCTCAATGTATCTGCGATGTGGGCAGTCGATCAAGCTCCTGATTATCATATTGCTATTGTGGAGGATATCACCAGGCGTAAACAGGCAGAGGCTGCATTGAAGCAATATCGTGAGCAGTTGGAGATAATGGTTGAAGAACGTACTAAAGAACTGGAAGAAAAGAATGCAAAGCTGACAAAGATGAACGAACTTTTTGTGGGACGTGAATTCCGAATCAAGGAATTGCGGGAACAAATAAAAATTCTGGAACAAATTCAAAAACAATAAAGAGGGCAGCATGTGCAAAATTTATGAAAAACTCTGTGTTGTGATTGTTTCCATATTTTTGCTGAGCAGCATCACTGGTTTGCAGAATGCTTCGTCTCAAGAAAATCGTTTTGTGGCAAGGAAGTCGTTTAAAGTGGCCATGCTGATACCTCGCAAGATTGATGTTGATAAAAAAACAAATTGAAGCAGGCGTTGATGTTATGTCGATCAATCTATGGCTGAGAAAGAAGGGATTTATACGTTTGGGTGGATTGAAGATCTGCATGATTTAGCTCCTAAAGCGGTTCTAACAAGTGTTGTCCAGGATTTCCCTAGACTATTGCTCAAAGGGGCTATTCTGGTGCGAAAAGGGCGTTGGGAGGGTAAACAATACAGATTTGGTTTACGGGAAGGAGTGCATCATCTTGCGCCCTATTACGGATTATTGACTCCGGGTGAGGAAGCAAAAATCAAGGCGGTAAAAAAGATATGATCTTAGGAAAAATAGATTTAACACCGTAAATTAAAGGTATTATGGAATCTTTTGGAGGCTTTTCAATTGCTAACCAGCTCAAATATGGTCTACCGCTCATTGTAGGGCTAGGAATACTTGGTATTGGTGGTTTGTTGATTGTGATGAGTTTTAATGCTCAAGTGGAATTATTGTATGATATCCAGCACAAACGGAGCCAGGTGGCGGCACAGGAAATCAATGCTTATCTTGATGACCTACAGAGTAAATTAGGATATTTGGCCCGAGTGCGCGGGTTGTATGCTCTATCTCCTGAGATTCAACAGCATTTTTTAGAAGCACTCACTCGGCATAACAGTGCTTATGAGGCTGTCGCAATCATGAATCGACATGGACAGGTGATGGCGACAGTTCATCCCTATGGAAAAACATCATGGGAAGATCCCCTGAGTTTACGGGCCTTCCAACATTCCTTCAATGGAAAAGAAGATTTTTTGAGTTCTGTTAAACAGGATCCTTTGGTGAAGCAGCCCTTTATCACAATGGCTGTCCCCGTTCGTAATCAGCAGGATGAGGTGTCAGGAGCATTACTGGCCAAAATCAACCTGGGATTTTTGTGGTTTGTTGTTGACAACACGGAAGTGGGCCTGACCGGTTACAGTTATATTATGGATGAACAAGGTTTTTTAATTGCGCAAAAAGGAGTGCCTGCGGACTCTTTCAATCGGCAAAGCTTGTCAAGCTATTCTTTTATTCAGAAAATTACTGCTGAACCAACTGCACCTGTATTGACATATCAAGGGCTGCGGGGCATGGAAGTAATAGGAGCCAGCACTCTAATAGAGGGTTCCCACTGGTTTGTTGTGGTTGAACTTCCTGTTGCGGAAGCGTATAGGTCATTATACAGAAAACTTCTGTTTATGGGATTTGCATTGCTCCTCGCAGTTGTTATATCTATCGGAATAGGAATTCTTTTTTCCATGAAGATAGTTCTTCCTTTGCGAAGACTTACGGACGCTGCATCTCAAATCAGTTCAGGCAACCTGGTGGCTGAAGTGGATATTAAAGGCAGTAATGAACTGGGTTTACTCGCCGAGGCTTTTAATAGAATGTCTGTCCGTCTGCAGGAGTTGATTCATGAAATGACACAAAAAGTGACCGAGCTGGAAAAATCAGGAGAAGCACTGAAGGAGAGTGAAAAAAGATATCGTTTATTATTTGAAGAGATGCCCATCAGTCTTTGGGAAGAGGATTGTTCTGGAGTCAAAGGGCGTATTGATCAACTACGGGCTGAGGGAATCAAAAATTTCGATAAATATTTTGAGGAACATCCTGATGAATTAGCACACTGTGCCTCGCTGGTTAAACGCCTATCCATCAATAAGCATGCCCTTGCCATGTATCAGGCAAAAAGCAAGGAAGAATTGATGGAAGGCCTGCCCCATATTTTTAATGAAGCAGGCTTTGTGATATTTCGCAACGAATTGATTGCTTTGGCTGAGGGGCACACATCATTTGTTGCTGAAACTGAAAATTATACTTTGAAAAAAGAAAAAATACATATCCACCTTCATCTATCCATCGCGCCGGGCTATGAGGATTCCTGGTCCAAGGTACTGCTGTCTGTGCATGATATCACAGACAGAAAACAAGCAGAGGAAAAAATCAAAGAGTACGCAGACAACCTGGAACAAATGGTAGAAGATCGTACCAAAGAAATAAAGACCCAGGCAGAAAAAATTCAAAAATCTCAAGATGCACTTACCTACTTGATGCAGGATGTCAATCACTCACGGCTGGAATTGGAAGAATCCAACCAGGAACTGGAAAAAGAAATCGCAGAACGCCAGCTGAAAGAAAAACAAATCGAACAGTACGCCACGCAGTTGGAAAGAGCCAATAACGAACTAAAGGATTTTGCCTACATTGTTTCTCACGATTTAAAGGCTCCACTCCGCGCAGTCGCGCAGCTGGCACAGTGGTTATCACAAGACTATGGTGAGATATTGGGTGAAGAAGGAAAGGAACTCACAGATTTGTTAATGTCTCGCGTTTCCCGGATGTATTCTCTGATTGAAGGAATTCTTTCTTACTCCAGAATAGGACGAGTCCAGGAAAAAAAAGAGCGCGTCGATCTCAATATGCTGGCTGCAGAAGTGATTGGAATTCTGGATCTCAATGACAATATTCAAGTATCTGTCAAGACGGAGCTGCCTGTTATTTTTGCGGATGCTACACGAATGGAACAAGTATTTCAGAATTTGTTGAGTAATGCGATAACATATATGGATAAGCCGCAGGGGACGATTGGTATTGATTGTCAGGATGAGGAAAACCAATGGAAATTCAGCATTGAGGACAATGGACCAGGGATTGATCAAAAATACTATGAAAAAATATTCCAGATTTTTCAAACCTTAGCCTCCAAAGATGACTATGAAGGCACAGGAATTGGGCTGACGCTGGTAAAAAAAATTATTGAAATGTATGGTGGAGCAATCTGGCTCGAATCAGAACCTGGTGAAGGAACGACTTTTTTCTTTACCTTTCCAAAGAAAGGAAATGATGATGAACAGTAACAACCCAATTTTACTTGTTGAGGATGACAAAGTCGATATCATGACCATGAAGCGTGCATTAAAGGAAATTCATGTAAACAACCTTATGCATGTTTCCTCTAATGGTGAAGAGGCTCTTGAATTTTTGAGGGATCCTGGTCAGAAAAGACCCTGTATCATTCTGCTGGATTTGAACATGCCTAAAATGAATGGCATTGAATTTCTCAAAATTGCAAAAAATGATGACGAACTGCGGAAAATTCCAGTAGTCGTTTTGACAACCTCGAAGCAAGATCAAGATAAAGTGGATAGTTTTTGTTTAGGAGTAGCAGGATATATGGTCAAGCCAGTAGATTATCAACAATTTGTAGAAGTGGTGAGAACGATTAACTTGTATTGGTCTCTCAGTGAGCTGCCATAAAGCCATTTTATTTAATCCTCAAAGAATAACCAGGAACCATAGCCTACCACTCGATCTTTACTTCCTGCAGTATCTCCTGAATTTCGAAGATCAGCCCGCTGGACTTTCAGTTGGTGTTTGGAGGCAGTAGACAGCAATCCTTTAATTGGATTGCGTCCACAGGCACTGTCATGGTCGAGGAGATCCCCATCAAATTGTTCGATAGCTTTTGCTGTCTGTAGATCCAGGCGATTGGCTGTTTCATAATCGTGAAAGTGGCTAAGATCGGAACTGATCACAATCAACGTCTCTTTATTTCCCCACAACGCCTCTAATACGGCTCCTACCTGGAGGCTTGCTGCATCTCCAACTACTAGAGGAATCAGGCTAAATTCTGTCAGAATCTCTTGTAAGAAAGGTAAATGGACTTCCAGGCTATGTTCTGCGGCATGTGCTGCATCCATTGTCTGTACGTAAGCAAATTGCTGGATGATTTCTTGAATGGATTGCTGGTCAATGGGAATATCTCCAAGAGGAGTGGCAAAATAATCTGCAGAAGGAGCGGCCAGGCCAGAAACATAGACGCGATGAGCGGGGCCTAGGAGGACCACACGGGTGATTTGATTTTTGGCTGGAAGCAGTGGTTTATAGGCAAAACCTGCGATAGGACCGGAATAAGCGTATCCCGCATGAGGAGCAATAATAGCTTTGGGGACAGCATTTTTTGTGAGGGGAACAGACTCCAGAAATTCTTGAATCTGGGTACGAAGAATGGAGGAGTTGCCTGAATAAAATGCATTTGCAACAGCAGGTTGTCGGATAGACGCATTCAAATTACCCATACCTTCCTCCATTGACTAAGGAATGCTCAAACAATAACTTAGCAAATCTACTTGTCTTTTCAACGATCTTCTTCGTTGCTTTACCAGTGACATAGCAAGCTATGCGCCCGATAAAACGCCTTGAATCTCGATTAAAATCCTGCGTAACTTTCACATGTTATTATTTTCGCCTTCCTAAGGGTTGTCGAATGTGAATCTCAATTACTTCTGATCTTTGATCTTCTCAACAATTTGATCAACTAAGCTTGGAATGGCCTCCTGCAAAGATTTTTGAACAGAGGTAGTAATGATGTCTTCCATTACTCTTCCTAACTCTTTGGAGAGGTTGGATGATTCTGATAGTTTGTTTCCTTTTGGATTGGTCTGGATTACAATCTCTTCTCCTTCAGGAGCAGAAAAATCATTATTATCCAATTCTAATGTTGCTTGAAATCCTTTTGCTGCTGCAGGGGTGTTTGCAAATGATTCTACATGTTCCATATTTTCTTCTCCTTCCATGGAATTTTCCGTCATTAGTTCTTGTTCTTCTGAGGGCGCTGATTTGTCCATATCTTCTAAATGCAAATCGTAGTCCTTCTCTTCTAGATTTGTCATTTCTTGGTCTAAATCATTCAATTCAGAAAGTGCTTTTTCTTCCAGTTCACTAACTTCGGAAACCATGTCTTCTGCATCAAGAACATCAGAAGATTGGAGCGGTTCCTTTTCTTCAGAATCGCTTTCAGTGTCCTCAAGTGCTGATACATCCATATCCAGCTCTTCTTCAAAAATATCTTCTTTGGTAATCCCTTCTACTTCAGCAGTATCAGAGAGGGATTCTTCAGAAACGGTATCTATTTCTAAAGTTTCTTCTTCGAAGGCAAGTGCGTCATCGTTTTCGATTTCGACATCCATAGGTTCATCAAATAAAGATTCATCCATACCTTCTGAAATATCGATTTCGTCTTCAATAGCTGCAGTCTCATCTACCTCACCAGTTTCTTCTTCGAATATGCTTTCTTCTGTATCTTCTTCAAAGGCAAGTGCGTCATCGTCTTCGATTTCGACATCCATAGGTTCATCAAATAAAGACTCATCCATATCTTCTTCGGCCGCCGTCTCTAATTCAAAAGGCTCTTCCTCAAGTATTTCTTCTCCCATTTCAAGAGATTCTTCCTCAAGCAGCTCTTCATCGTCTTCCATTTCGGTATCCATTTCAAGAGATTCTTCCTCA
>JADGAT010000046.1 GCA_015231885.1 SAR324 cluster bacterium | reverse complement strand
TTACTTCCAGTATCACAGGGCCATTAAAAAAATCGGTTGAAGTGGCCAATCGTCTGGCAGAGGGAGATCTTTCCGTGGACATAGCTGCAGACAGAAGGGATGAAATAGGACAAATGATGACGGCCATGCAAAACATGCTAGGGCGTTTGCGCCAGGTCATTGGCGAGGTCAAAAATGCCACGGATAATGTGGCTGCTGGAAGTTCTCAATTGAGCTCTTCGTCTCAGCAAATGTCTCAGGGAGCTACCGAACAAGCAGCGTCGGTGGAAGAAACATCGTCAGCCATGGAGCAGATGACGGCCAATGTTCAGCAAAATGCCGATAATGCCCGGCAGACCGAGCAAATTTCCATGGCCGCTTCTTCGGATGCTCAGGAAAGCGGGGAGGCTGTGCTGCAAACCGTTACTGCCATGAAAGAGATTGCCGGTAAAATTAACATCATTGAAGAAATTGCTCGGCAAACCAACTTATTGGCCCTCAATGCAGCCATTGAGGCGGCAAGAGCGGGAGAACAAGGCAAAGGGTTTGCAGTGGTTGCTTCGGAGGTGCGTAAACTGGCAGAGCGCAGTCAAATGGCGGCAGGAGAAATCACTAAATTGTCTTCATCGAGTCTGACTGTTGCTGATAAGGCAGGACGGTTGCTGTCGGAATTGGTACCGCGGATTCAAAATACAGCGGATCTGGTGCAGGAAATCAGCGCATCCAGTAATGAGCAAAATACGGGGTCCGAACAAATAAACCTGGCACTTCAGCAATTAGATCAAGTGGTTCAGCAAAATGCGGCAGCGGCTGAAGAAATGTCAGCGACTGCTGAGGAACTGTCTGCCCAGGCTCAGTCCCTTCAAGATGCTGTGGGATTCTTTAATATTGGTGATGAGAGGGGAATTGTTTCGCCTGCCAAAATCCAGCAGACACTTCCGGCTACTGAACCGCAAAAAAAATTACTGGAGAGCGAATGAGAAACAAAAATCCTCCTCCGAAACGGAGGAGGACTGGTAAATTACAAAACCATTAATTATTTTTTGTAAATGGATTGTCCGGTGCTCTTGAGATCATCACAAGCTTGCTTGATGCGCTGTGCCATCGATTCTTCCGCTTTTTTCAGATAACCGCGCGGGTCATATGCTTTTTTAGCACCAACGTCACCGTCCACTTTCAACACACCATCATAATTCTTCATCATGTGGTCCACGATCGGACGGGTGAACGTATACTGAGTATCCGTGTCGATATTCATTTTGATAACGCCGTAACCCAATGTCTCGTGAATTTCAGAGAGCAGAGAGCCGCTTCCGCCGTGGAAAACCAGATCAAATGATGCAGAATCCCCATACTTCGAAGTCACCGCATCTTGTCCTTCTTTCAGGATGGTTGGCTTCAGCTGTACATTTCCAGGTTTGTAGACACCATGAACATTGCCGAATGTTGCGGCAAACATAAAACGGCCTTTGCCGTTTAACGACTCATGGACTTGTACCATGTCTTCCGGGGTGGTATAGAGCTTATCTTTACCAAGTGCTGTATTGTCCACACCATCTTCTTCTCCGCCAACAACGCCGGCTTCTACTTCGAGAATGATCTCATTTTGTGCGCAAAGTTCCAGCAGTTCTGTGGCCACTTTCATGTTTTCATCAAGCGGTAATTCAGCGCCATCAAACATGTGGGAGTTGAACAGGTTAGGCTGACCGGCAGCACGCCGCTTTGCTGTTTCTGCAATCAAAGGCCGTAAAAAACCGTCCACTTTTTTAGGAGCACAGTGATCGGTATGCAAAGCAATGAAGACATCATAGTATTCTGCAGCACGCCGCACATGCTCTGCCAATGTGATGGCGCCAAAGACCATGTCTTTGACGGATAATCCGGAGGCGAATTCGGCACCACCTGTGGAAACCTGGATGATTCCATCACTTTTTGCTTCTGCAAAACCGCGTAAAGCCGCATTTGCTGTTTCTGTTGAGGTTATGTTGATTGCAGGAAAGGCAAAATGGTTCTTTTTGGCGTTATCCAGCATTTGTCCATATTGTTCGAAATTAACTACGGGCATAAGACCTTATTTTGTATGGGGTTATTGGGAAGTAAATTTTCCTACGAAATAGGAAATGTTCTGAACAAACTCTTACATGTAAAAAAACTCACCCAATTTATCCAATTTCTAGAAATAGTTACAAGGTTTTTTATCATGCTATTCGTCATTTTCTTATTCCTTTTGACAATAGTTTCTATGCTTCGCCCAGGGGGGGATGGGCAAATATTAGATCAGTATCGACTTGATCTTGCAGAGCCAATTGCAAATACTGTTGTAGAATGAGGACTTGATTCAAGCAGCGCACAACATTGGAAAACTAAAAGAAGAGCGATAGGAAATGGAAAATTCAGGAACAATTGATATCCTAAAAATAACAGCAGCATTCAAACAAGCAGTGCGGAATAATTCGACAGGTCTGGCATTTCCAGAACAGCGTTTTGAAGAGTTGATGAATCTTCCTGAACTTCAAGATGCTTTGGGAAAGCAAATCCTGCAGTATTCCAAGATTCCCGATTTTAAAAAGGTATTTGAAGCCTCCGATGAAAAGGCTCTGCTGGAGACTTTGATTGCTCAGGACATCACCCTTCCTTTTGCTGTTGCAGGAAGACTTGGGGAATACAATGGTTTGCTTGATCTGTTTCTGCAGATGCTGCTTTTGCATTATGGTTTGAAGGCAAAAGCCAAGCTGAAGTACAACATTTTTGTCAATGCTTTGTTTCAAAGTCAGGAATCTTTGGGTGAGTTTCAACAAAAAATAAATCGTATCGTCGACGTCAGCTCAGAGGCCGTGCAAAGTATTTCGTTTCCTGCGGCCATGATGCAGAATATTCGACAACTGCAAGAAGGGTTGCTTTTTCCAGAAAACATATCTCCCAATGACGAGCAGTGTTTGACGCACATGCGTTGTTTGCTGGCAGTGCGTAAAATATTTTCATCCTATTTCTTGATCATCTTGTGGGTTTTGCAAGGGATCGATGACCGCTCCAAAAATGAAAGAGTGGGGACCCATTGCTCCATTCGAATGCCGATGCTGTTTGCTGGTTTTTTGGAAACACTTCACAAACAAATGGAAAAATCTCGCTCTACCCATTACAAAAGCCTGGAAAATCGTTATAATCCAGAAAATGCACAAGGTGACGCGGCCTTGAAAGTCTGGTTTGATATCCTGGATATCTGTTTTGAGCATGATCAGGAACTTCGCAAGTTGAAACTGTATATCAGTTCTTTGGGAGCTGCGGACCTCAACAAGTGGCATGCGCTCATGAGTCAGCGATTTCAGAATTCTCCTGGAACCTTAGAACAGGTCAATCAGGTGAAGCAAATGCCGTTGAATTATCAGGACCTTCACACGTTTGCCATTGATGCCTACAGAAAGCATCCGAAAATTCAGCAGCAAATCATGAAAGGCATGAAAATTGTTGAAAGCATGCAGGGGCGTTTTGCCACGTATATCAAATCGATGAAAACAAAACATGGTGCGGCTTACTCTCCAAACCGAGCAGAAATCTATGAATTTTTTCAAACCGTTCAGGAAAGCAGAGAAGGATCAAGCTTCTTCCGGAATGATGAAAAAACACTGCTGCCTCGCAATAACAATCAAACGCCGGAAATGCAGCTTTTTATCAAACTTTCCAATTACAAAAGAAGAAAATTGTTAGAAATGGTCTTTGCCGGCACACAAAACAAGTTTTATGTACAGAGCATTGCCTGGCAATTGTACCATTGGAAGGACCCGAAAGTATTTCCGGCACTGGTTGATTTTCTTTCTGCCGATGCTGCTAATACGGATGCAGCACAGGCTATTTCTGCAGCATTTGCCGCCCCTCAGCAAATGCAGGCACAAAAAAACATGCAGACGCAGCAGCAGCTCCTGAAAAAGCAGAAACAGGACAGATTCAAGAAAAGCCTGTCGCAGCTGCGCAGCGCCAAAGGAAGTTTTGAAGAAGGGGAAACCATCATGTCTGAAAATTACATCAAAGATCGGGAACTTAAGAAGAAGCTGGCAGAACAAAAAGAGCAGGCTGAGGCTACAGGAAAAAAGGCGCTTACCTCAAATGATATTGAAGACTACATACAAAAAAGAAGGGCCATGTTTGTGGAACATCTGGTTGATCTGCGGGAACAACGGGCGCAAATGACCGAAAAACAGAAGGAAGTTTCGGAGTCTACTGAAATGTTCATGGAAGCAGAAATCAACATGAATGACGCGCTTGCAACAGCGGATATTACAGCAGTGCCGGATATTGCTTCAGTTGATCAGTTTGAACTGGATACGCTGTCTGCCTTGAGTGGGTATGATAAAACTTGTTCGGCACAAGGGCATTTCAAAAAAGAGTATTTTGAAAATCAGAAAAATACAGTGCAGGGAATGCTGAAGAACCTGAAAGAACAAATAGAAGACGAATCTGCGGATGCTGCTGCGGCTTCTAAGATCATGGAGAATGTGCATGATGTGATGAAAGGCGTGCAAAGCACAATGCATGACCTATCGGAAGAAATTCCTACCAATGCCGAAGAAAAATTGAAAGTTCTTTTGAAGGAAGAAGAGGATGGTTTCAATGCGATGATGGAAAAAGAATTTGAAATCGAGGTTCGTGACAGCAAAGTGGCCTATAAACTCAAATCGTTTATTATTTTGCCCATTCCTGCCAAACAGAAAATCCAGGCAGTAAAAAGTTTTTCTTTCACAGGCGAGAGTGCACTCAGTGACGAGGAAATGAAATCCCTCGACAATTTTCTGTTTTGCCGCTCCAGCTTTGCGACCCAAAATCCAATTGAAATCACCGGAAAAGATGGATCAGTCCAGATGAACAAGCTCGGCGACTGCTTGTGGTATGAAACCCTCTTGTATCATAAAGTTCCTTTTGGTTTTGAAAAAGATGCAGGCAGTATTATCCTGCTGGACTTTTTTGCCCTGCCTCTAAAAACAGATGGAACCGATTTGTTTGGGCAGCATATTGAACTGCTGGAAAAGCTGCTGATGGAATCCAAAAGTGAGATGCTGGATACAGAGTTTAAAGAAAGAGTGATTCGGGATGTCAAAAACAAACGGTTTCAAAACAACATTGCCAACCAATCCAAACACAAACAACATATCGAATCCTATGATGTTTTTCCAGAATCAGGGTTTGATCATGATGTCTTTAAAAAAGTACAGGAATGGTATCAATTGAGGAAGGAAGATCAAAAGTTGAACTATTATAAACTCAAGGAAGACGGTAAAGAAGAACAGAAATAATATGGTTAATCCCTCGCTCCCCAGTCAGATCAGTAAAGAAGAGATCAATACGTTCCCCCTGGCAAGATTCGACGGAGAAATTCACTTGATCACTGAGCAGAAAGATGTGGCGAGTGCTGTAGCCCAGTTGAGACGGGAACCGATCCTGGGCTTTGATACCGAAACACGCCCTGCTTTTAAAAAAGGAGAAAGTTATGCGGTGTCTCTGCTCCAGCTGGCAACAGCCGAAGATGTTTTTTTATTTCGTTTGAATCTTGTTGAACTGTCCAGTGAACTCAAAACCCTGCTGGAGGATGAATCCATTTATAAGTTTGGCATTGCCATTCATGATGACCTGAAGGCACTGAAGCGGCTGTCCTTTTTCAAACCGGGGGGATTCATTGATTTGTCCAAAGTGGCCAAAAAGCTTGGCATGCAAAACCTGGGATTGAGAAGTTTAGCCGCCATTATTTTGAAAGTGAGGGTGTCCAAAGGCGCACGTTTGAGCAACTGGCAGGGCAAAGAATTGACGTTGTCTCAACTCCACTATGCAGCAACTGATGCCTGGATTTGTCGGGAAATATATATCTACTTGCGTAAAGAAGGAAGGCTGAAAGACCCTATTGTATAAAAAACAGGAAAGTGAAGATATTGCCGCAAAACCGTGTGAAAACTCCTGTACCTGGATCTCCAGGTGGGATAGCGTGTAGAGGTTTAAGGCTTCCTTAATAATAAGGCATGCACACCACCTCCAGGGACAAATCCCGTTACATTAAAATAAGGTAGCAAAAGTGCTCATCACGAGAATAGCAGGAAATATCTTCACCGATTCTCTGAGAGGATTGATAAAAACCCCTTATTATTATGAGTGTAGCAGAAGAAATGAAAATTTGAAAAACAAAAGTGATTATTCTGCAGAAATTTGTTCAGTTTCTTTTTTTTGTACGACACTATCCAGGCGATCACACATCGCAATCAAGCTTTCTCTGACATGATCGCTAAAGCCTGCACGGTTTTTAGAATGCAACACTTCATCTGATAAATTCAAGGCAACCAGAGTGATCAAGCTCATTAAATTGTAAGTATCGGACTTTGCAGCAATTTCGTCAATTTGCTTGAGCAGAAATGTTTCCACTCGGCGAATTTCTTCTTCTGCATATCTGCTGGACACAGAAAACTGCTGTCCTTTGATGTTGACTGTATATTGATTTAGGTCTGATTGAGAAGTATCCTGCATTCTACAAAAACTTCTAACTGAATATCATTATGGTATAGTGTGAATAACTGGAAAAGGCTAACAGTTTTTCGCAAGGAAAGCAATGAACTTTTGTTTTTTAGGATGGTTTATTTAGGAACCAGTGTCTGCTTTTTGTTTGGTCTAAAAAATTATCCTGGCTGCAATGAGTCCTTTACTATGATTCGTATGAATAGTATAATAATCATATTATATGATTTCTCGTGTATTGCAAATAGGAGAAGACCATGGAGCGTGTGAGTGTGACGCAAGCGGTTCGCCAATTTTCAGATCTGCTGAATCGAGTTTTTTACCAGGGAATAAGTGTCGAATTAGAGCGAGGAAATAAGGTGATTGCTAGAATATCCCCGATTCTTTCTGAGTCTCCGTTAAAAGTAAAAGATTTAAATAAGTTATTTTCGGAACTTCCTTCACTTGGAGAGGATTCAGAAAGCTTTGCAAACGATTTAGAAAATATTCGGAAGACGATTCCATTGGAGAAGAGTCAATGGGGTTAATGTTAGATACAAACGTTTTTATATTTTCAGAACGGTCAGGGACGCCCATAGATTTTTCACAATGGAAAGAGCATGGCGATGTATACATGAGTTCTATCACGGTTTCAGAACTATTAGTTGGGGTTCATTATGCTCATAATGAGGCGAAAAGGGCTCGCCGGTCTGCTTTTGTTGAGTTCATTCTGGGAAAAGTACCTGTCTTGGCGTTTGATAGAGAGGTCGCAAGAATACATGCGTGTCTTTTTATGGCTCTTGCCAAAAAGGGGCAAATGATTGGAACACATGATTTAATCATTGCAGCAACAGCCTTATTTCATAACTGTGCTGTATTGACAGATAACACCGATGAATTTGAAAGAGTTGCAGGGCTTGATATTCTCTCTTACATCAAACCATCGTAATAAACCACATCACGACCAAATAGAATTTAACTGAAAGGAAGCAACGATGGCATCTGAACAAAAATTTTTGCTAGATGAGGAAAAACAGCAGCAGTTTGCCGGAATGATTCTGCTGGATCGGATGATTGCAGGGGAAGCACGCGTTCATGCCTCATTGATGGATAATGATGATAAACTGCTCGAAAAGTACCTCAATGTCATGGAAAGCAAAGGATTGATTGGCGTGGGAGAGGATAATTATTATATGGTTACTGAGGCCGGAAAGCAACTCTATCAGAAGTTGCTGGATCAACAGGTTTCTTATGCAACACACTTTGATATTTATTCTCATGTGAATCTAAGTGAGGGAACATTTGCTGATAAAGAATCTGATTTTTTAGAGGATGACTGCTGGGCGGATCTTCGGGTGGCTGTTGCTATCTTCAAAGGCATTGATCCGTACCGCATGGTCTTTTTGGCAATGCTCAGTGATGAATCATTTTTTCAAAATCCTGATTGGAAGTTTGATATGGCCATGGGGACTTTGTTTGAGGAATTGGAAGATATTGTCCGCAGCCAAATTACCGAAGACGAATTGTCTTATGAGGATGAAGAAGGCACTGTGTCTGGATATTCAGTGCTTGAAGATGTTATCCAGCAGGGGGCTGCTATCAATCAGGAGCGTTATCAAAAGCAGCAGGAACAAGAGCGAGAATTAGAAAAGTACACAGAACAACCGGAACAAGAGACCGTCACTATTATTCAAAATGGTGGGTATGGTTATGGTTACGACCCTATGATGACACTGGGTGCTTATGCAGCCAGTGCGTTATTCATTGAAGCCATTTGGCATGATCCTTATTGGTAAAAACAATGCAACAAGATACACCACAAACAATATATTTGAAAGATTACCGACCCTCCGATTATTTGATCAAGACGGTTGAATTAGATTTTGATCTTTGCGAAGACAGTACCACGGTGCGATCCCGTTTGACTATGGTCAGCAACT
This sequence comes from SAR324 cluster bacterium, assembly GCA_015231885.1. Classification (GTDB taxonomy): domain Bacteria; phylum SAR324; class SAR324; order SAR324; family NAC60-12. The sequence continues at coordinate 29,718 of JADGAT010000046.1, read as the reverse complement.
ATGACCGTAAAAATGGTTCCCGCCCTTTGGTTCTGGATGGAAAAAATCTGCTGCTTCAATCGATTGTGCTGGAGGGCCAAGAACTGAAGGAACACCAATATTCATCAGATGCAGAAAAATTGACGGTTCCATCAGTTCCTGAATCATTCACCCTGGAAATTACGACACAAATCAAGCCGCAGGAAAACACATCGCTGGAAGGTTTGTACAAATCCAGCGGAAATTTTTGTACACAGTGTGAGGCAAAAGGCTTTCAAAAAATCACTTATTTTTTGGATCGCCCTGATGTGATGGCAAGTTATACAACGACAATCACTGCTGACCAGCAAAAGTATCCAGTCTTACTATCCAATGGAAACTTAATCGACAGGGGTATTTTAGAAGATCAGCGGCATTGGGTCAAGTGGCAGGATCCTTTCAAAAAACCTTCTTATTTGTTCGCCCTGGTTGCCGGCGATTTGGTCTGCCTCGAAGATACATTTCGGACGCGATCCGGACGTTCTGTTGTGCTGCAGATATTTGTTGAGAAAATGAATCGTGATAAGTGCGAGCATGCCATGAATTCTCTCAAAGAGTCCATGAAGTGGGACGAAGACGTGTATGACCGCGAATACGACCTGGATATTTATATGATTGTGGCAGTCAATGATTTCAATATGGGAGCCATGGAGAATAAAGGATTGAATGTGTTCAATTCCAAATATGTCCTGGCAAAACCGGAAACGGCGACAGATGACGATTATCGCAGTATTGAAGGCGTGATTGCTCATGAATATTTTCATAACTGGACGGGAAACCGCATCACTTGTCGGGATTGGTTTCAATTGAGTTTAAAAGAGGGGTTGACGGTGTTTCGGGATCAGTGCTTTTCCGCGGATATGGGTTCAAAGACGGTGCAGCGAATTAATGATGTACGGATGCTTCGTGCGGTTCAATTTCCAGAAGATGCAGGCCCCATGGCTCATTCTGTGCGTGGAGACGCCTATATCCAAGTCAATAATTTTTATACAACGACTGTTTACAATAAAGGCGCTGAGCTCATTCGAATGATGCAGACCTTGTTAGGAAAATCAGGTTTTCATCAGGGAATGGATCTGTATTTTCAACGGCATGATGGGCAAGCCGTAACCACTGAAGATTTTGTCAAGGCTATGGAAGATGCGACGGGAAGCGATTTGAAACAATTTCGCAATTGGTATGTGCAGGCAGGGACACCTGTATTAGATATCAGTACTTCTCATGATGCTGATGCTCAGATTTATACCATGACTGTAAAACAATCGTGTCAACCCACGCCAGGACAAGAGGAAAAGCATGCGTTTCATATTCCTTTGATGGTGGGGCTGCTGGATGCGCAGGGGAATGATTTTCCTTTACTTCTGAAAGGGGAAGATTCCTCAGAAATGAAGACGTCTCGTGTGTTGAATGTGTGTAAAGATGAAGAAACCTTTTGTTTTCTTAAGATTTCTCATCCGCCAGTGCCTTCGTTGCTGCGTGGTTTTTCGGCACCGGTCAAGCTGAACTATGATCATTCAGACCAGGAATTGGCTTTTCTGATGGCAAATGACAGTGATGAATTCAATCGATGGGAAGCCGGACACCAGCTTGCCGTCAACACGATGCTGAATTTAGTCCATGATTATCAGGAAGGAAGATCACTGTCGCTGGGCCGTCATGTTATTGAAGCATTTAGCAAACTGCTCATTTCAGATCTGGATCAATCGCTGATTGCGGAAACTCTCATGCTGCCTCCAGAAACCTATCTTGGTGAGATGATGGATGTGATTGATGTGGATGCCGTCCATCATGTGCGTGGGTTTGTTCGGGATACTCTGGCAGAGCAAATGAAAACAGAATTTTTAAACATTTATCATCAGACCAGGGATTCAGGGCCGTATCGCATTGAACCGGAATTCATGGCAAAACGCCGATTGAAAAATACCTGTTTGTCGTATTTGATGCGTCTGGATGATTCAGATATACGCAGCCTGGGCATGCAGCAGTTTGAAGAGTCTGGAAATATGACCGATGTACTGGGGGCTTTAGCGGCTTTGGGGCAGAAAGAATGCTTGGAACACGTGACTGCACTGGAAAAATTTTATGAAACGTGGAAAGGAGATGCGCTGGTCATTGACAAGTGGTTTTCACTGCAGGCACTATCGCCTTTGCCAGGCACATTGGATGAAGTAAAAAAATTGATGGCTCATCCTGCGTTTGAATTGAAGAATCCTAATAAAGTGCGTGCTCTCATTGGGGTGTTTTGCCATGCCAATCCCTTTCATTTTCACCAGGTAAATGGAGAAAGCTATCAATTTCTCAAAGATTGTGTGCTTGAACTCGATGTCCTCAATCCCCAAATAGCCGCCCGCCTGCTGGGGTGCTTTAGCCACTGGCGGAAACATGATGAAAAACGACAAATTTTGATGAAAGCACAATTGGAAGAAGTTCTTCATACGACAAACCTATCTTCAGATGTCTATGAAATTGCAACAAAAAGCCTGGACTAGTCATCCTTGTTCTGGCACAGCGTTTTTATCATCGTTGTGTACTTGTCAATATCGCCATTGTATGCAGCAGACTCAATACGAAACAGTAACTCCGATGCAAGTTCCGGGGACAGAGAGCGGATAGAATTTATTTTTTCCAGAACTTGATCGAGCAGATAAATGGGGGTTTGAGACAGCATTTCGAATTGCTCTGCTAACTGTTCTTTGAGAGGTTCTGGTAAGGAGGATAGGGATGGAGAATGAAGCCGCTCAGCAGAAGGGGCTTTTCGTAAATATTTTCCCAAAATAGTAACGAGGTGTCCAAAATCAACGGGTTTGGTTACATAATCTTTAATGCCCACCAGCAATGCTTTTTTTTGCTGCCCCGTAAAAGCATCGGCAGAGATGGCGACAATCGGAATGTCCTCTTTTATCTCATCCTGAATGCATTTTGTTGTTTCAATCCCATCCATTCCAGGCATGTGCATGTCTATTAAAATCAGATCGGGAAAACGATTTTGAGTTTTCCATGTTTTTAATCTTTCCAATGCTTTATACCCGCTTTCTGCCAGATGAAGATAGAGTGCCAATTCATCAAAATAAGTTTCCATGACCTGCTGATTCATGGGGTTGTCTTCTATCAGCAGAACCAGATTATCCGGCATGAAATAATAATTTTGAGACGCATGCTGGTGATATTCGGATTTCTCTGCTTCTTTGAACGGGATTCTCACAGAAAAGGTGGAGCCCTGGTTAACCGTGCTTTCTACATGGATGGAACCTTTTAGCAGTTGCACCATATTTTTTGTGATTGACAAACCCAACCCTGTTCCTTCATAGCGCCGAATTGTTGCATTATCTTCCTGGACGAATGCATCAAAAATTTTTTCAAGATTATCTGGAGAAATACCAATCCCTTCATCCTTGATTTCAAATAAAATGTCATTGCCGTCTCTTGAGACGGACAAATGCACCTTTTTTCCTTCTGGTGTGAACTTGATGGCATTACTGGTCAGGTTCATCAGAATCTGATTGAGTTTGAGACGGTCTGACCTGATATTGAGAGAAAGTTTGGGATCATATTCATAAGAAAATTGAAGGTCTTTTTCCAATGCTTGTGCTTTGTTGATATGGAAAATTCCTTCAAAAAGTTTTTTGAGATTCAGGTCTTCTTCTGACGTGTTCATTTTACCAGCTTCGATCTTGGAGAGGTCCAGGATGTTGTTGATGACTTCAGAAAGATGCTGCCCGCTCAATTTGATGTTTTCCAGGTATTGTTTGAATTCTATAGGAATTTTTGTTTGTGCGGATTTATTTAGTAAAATCTCACTGAAGCCTACAATGGAGTTGAGCGGCGTGCGGATTTCATGGCTCATATTGGCCAGAAACTGGGATTTGGTCCGGTTAGCCTTTTCTGCTTGCTCTTTTGCCTGTTGTAATGCGCGTGTTCGTTCCTGAACCTGGGCTTCCAGAAATACATTATTTTTTTGTAATATTTCTTCTGTTTGCTTACGCTTGGACACATCTCTTACCGAAGAGCAAATTTTGAAAGGATTGCCTTGGTCGTCATAATAGAGCTTTGAATTAATGGAGCAGGGGAAAGTAGAATTATCTTTGTTTTTAAAAATAATTTCGTAATCATAAAGGACTTCTTTTTCTTGCAGTCTTTTCAAAATATCTACACGACTTTTGGAGTTTGCGTATAACGTGGTAATGGGTTGCCCAATCAGTTCCTCGCGTTTATACTGTGTCATTTTCTCAATAGAAGGACTCACCTCCATGATGGTTCCTGTGAAGAGTACTTCAAAATAGACATCCTGGATGTTTTCAAAAATGGAGCGGTAGCGCTGTTCGTTTTCCAGGATAGTCTGAGTGGCATCGCGCAGGTCTTTCGTCTGCTGAATGACCATGTCTTCCAGATGTTCCTGGTATTGCCGGTTATCTTCCAGTAGTTTTGCGCGTTCCAGCGCTTTATTGATGGTATGCTCGACAACAGACATATCCTGGATTGGTTTAACAACAAAGTCCCATGCTCCCAGACGGGTGGCTTCTAAGGCGGCTTGAATTGTTCCTGCGCCAGAAACGATGATAACAGGAGTTAGCGGAGAGATGTCTCTAATTTTTTCCAATACCTGAAATCCGGTAATTTCCGGCATGTACAAATCTGTCAGAATCAGATCAGGATGTTCTTTGGTAAAAACGTCCACTCCCATCTCCCCGTTTTCCGCAACCATTATCTCAAATCCCTGGTCTTCCAGGTAAAATTGCAGGTTTGTCCTGATGTGAGGATCATCATCAATGATTAAAATCCGTTTTTTGATTGCATCGGTCATTTGCTGCGTTGTTCCAGATCATTAAAGCTTGTTACTAGATTTTTATGTTTTTTGTCCAATCCAACTTTTTAGTTGTTTGGCAGCCTCTATCATATCATGGGTTTTTCCACAAAAAGAAAATCTCATGGTTTGATGACCACGAGAGGGATCGAAATCGATTCCTGGCGTGGCGGCTACTCCTGTGTCTACGAGCAGTTGGCTGCAGAAGCCTGTACTGTCATCGGTCAAATGAGAAATATCAGCATAGATATAAAAAGCTCCGTCAGCAGGTGCCAGTTTGTCCAAACCTGCGGAGGGCAATTCATTGAGCAGAATTTCTCTGTTTTTTGCATACCGTGCCACATGGCCATTGATTTCTTCATAACAATCAAATGCTGCAGTACCAGCAATTTGGGATAAGGTGTGTGGTGAAATATAAAAGTTTTGTGCCAGGCATTCAATCGGGCGTATCCAATTATCAGGAATGATCATCCATCCGAGTCGCCATCCTGTCATGGAAAAATATTTTGAAAAACTGTTCAGAATGATGGCATCTTTTGAATAGCGGTACGCTGATACGGCTGGATGCTGATAGGTGATTCCATGGTAAATTTCATCAGAAATGAGACGTATTCCTTTGGTTTGACAGTAATTGGATAAAGTCTCCATTTCCGTGTTATCGATCATGGTTCCTGTCGGATTAGCAGGGCTTGCTACAATAAGTCCATCAACAGGCTCTTCGATTTGCTCGATTAATTCGGGTGTTGGCTGGAAGCGAGTTTCCGGACCTGTCAAAATTTCAACAGGTTCGATGCCCAATGCTGTCAAAATGTTACGGTAACAGGGGTACCCCGGGGAGCCATATACAACTCGGTCACCTTCGTTAAAAGCTGTGAGAAAGGCCAGGATAAATCCTCCTGTGGAACCGCTGGTGACTACAATGTTTTGTGTCGATACACAAATATTGTAAAAATCCTGATAATGGCGGGCAATGCGCTCACGTAACGGATCAATGCCAAGGGCAACGGTGTAGCCCAGTTTATCTTGATCGAAGACTTTTTTGGCGGTTTGCAGAACTTTTTCAGGAGCAGGTGTGCTGGGCTGCCCCACTTCCAGGTGCAGAACTTCACGTCCCAGCGCTTCTTGTTCTGCGGCAGACTGCATGACATCCATTACAATAAATGATGAGATTTGACTACGGTTTGAAACTTTTAACATGACTTTTTTCTTTAAGATTATTTGATCTCCATCGAGATCCACTGGATGATGTGTTTATGTTATCGTACTCGCACTCTTTGGCTAAGTAAAGATATAGTGTGTCTCCTCTACTTGATCAATTGCCTTTTAGTTATGACTGGGTTATAGATAAATTGAGCAGAAGCAAAGAACCAATCCTGCATTTGTTTGCAAGTGTTCAAAACCGGCTTTTGCCAATGATGACATCAAAGGCATTGTCAAAAACTTTAAAGAAGTAGCGATGTTTGATTCTTCTGGAATTGGAGCCATTGTGACGATTTTTAAGAAGTTGCAGCAGTCACAAAAGAAGCTGGTACTTTGTGAATTGAGTCAGAAGTTGACCGGACAATTGACCAGGATTCGTTTGGACAAGCTGCTTTCAATTTATTCTACAAAAGCAGAGATATTGGCGAGTTTTCAATCATGAAAAAATGGACGGTTGCGGAGTTGGCCAGACTGTTTGGGCTTTTGTATGCCGGCAATGGGGAAGCCTTGATCACTCATGCGTGTGGTCTGGAAAGCACAGAGTTACATGGTATTTCCTATGTGGAAAATGAGCATTTTGCTAAAAAAGCCATGGAGTCTGCGGTCGAAGTGCTGGTGTGTCGGGAGGATATGAAGCTCCCTGGCAAAACCCTGATTTTTGCTGAATACCCGGACATGATGATTGTGGAGATTACCAATTTCTTACATCCTCCCAAAAAATACAAACCCTCCATCGATGCCTCTCTTATCCTGGGAAGCAATTGTCAACTTGGCGAAAATTTATCGATTGGAGGAAGGGTGGTGATCGGAGATCGGGTCACTGTAGGCTCCGGTACTGTAATTATGGCAGGTGTCGTCATTGGAGATGACTGTCAAATCGGCTCGGATTGTATGCTGCATCCCAATGTAACCCTCTGCGATGATACGGCGATAGGCAATCGGGTGTTGGTGAATGCGGGCACTGTGATTGGTGCTGAAGGCTATGGCTTTGTCACTCACAAAGGAAAACATCATAAAATTCCACAGGTAGGATATGTCCTGATCGAAGATGATGTGGAAATTGGAGCATGCAATACGATCGATCGTGGGCGTTTTGGAGTGACGCGGATTGGGCGTGGAACAAAAACCGACAATTTGGTCCATGTTGGGCATAATGTGGAGATTGGAGAAGATTCCTTGGTTGTTGGAATGGTAGGCTTTGCGGGAAGTACCAAAACCGGACACCATCTGATTATGGGAGGGCAGTCCATGTTGGCAGGTCATCTGAAGATTGGGAATCATGTCACGGTAAGTGCCAAGTCGCTGCTGGCAAAAAGTGTGGGGGACGGAGAGCGGTATGCCGGAATCCCTGCACGTCTCCACAAGGAGTGGCTTCAGGCAAATGGATACCTTTATCGGCTGCGGCAGGTATTTGACTTCATTAAAAAATTTAAGGATTGATCACGACATGGGCACATCTAACGAGTTGGAGCATCTCAGGCAACAGCTGGCAGCAGCACAGGAATCGCATCAACAGACAATTAGGAATCTCAAATATCAAGTGGCACTGGATATTTTAGTCACCAACATATCCACGGGTTTTATTGAAGCTCAACCAAAAAATCTGAAAATTGAAATGGGACGTGCACTCCAGCTCGTAGGTGAATTTACTGATGTGGACTACAGTTATACCATTTTCTTTTCTGATGAAGGGAACAGGACAGAATCGTTGATGGAGTGGTATCGGGCCGGGGACACTCCCCCCTCAAAAAAAAAGTTGGAACAACAGTCGGTTGAACTGCGTTCATGGTTTATGGAGGAAATTACGGAGCATTCTGTTTTAATGCTTCCCCAGATGATTGCAGAAATTGCACAAAAATCTATTTCTACGGATAATATTAAATCCCTTATTGTGGTACCTCTGGTACAGCACGAACACATCATGGGACTGATGGGGCTGGAGTCTTTTCGGGAAGAGAAGACATGGGAAAAAGAAAAGAAGATCATGACACTGCTGAAGATTGTAGGCAATGTGTTTGTCCAGGCCTTGAATCGCCAGCAGGCAGAAGAAGAAATGCAGCAGCAGGAATTGATCATGGTCCAGCAGGCACGTCATGCTCAAATGGGAGAGATGATCAGCATGATTGCACATCAGTGGAGACAACCGCTTTCTACCATCAGTACCATTGCTGGAAATATGCTGGTGCAACAAGAAATTGGTATCATGAAGGAGGATGAAAGTAAGGAGAATCTGGAAAAAATTATTGGGCATACTCAGTATCTTTCCAATACTATTAATGATTTTAGAAACTTTTTTAGTACAAAAAAGAAGGTAGATTTAGTATTTCTTGTGGATCTGCTGCAAAACACCCTGGCTCTTATTGGCAAGTCCCTGGAGAGCCGAAATATCCAGTTGGAGCAGCATTGCAGCCTTGAAACAAAAATTCCAACGTATTCCAATGAATTGATGCAGGTTTTTTTGAATATTTTGAAAAATGCACAAGATGCCATCACCGAACGCCAAGTTAAGGATGGAACCATCAAAATCCGAATGTACCAGAAAGATCAGCATCAGGTTGTGGAAATTGAGGATAATGCCGGAGGGATCCCCGAAGATGTCATGGATAATCTGTTTTTGCCGTATTTTACCACCAAAGACGAATTGAATGGAACGGGCCTGGGGCTGTATATGTCCAAAACTATTGTAGAAAAACATTTGAAGGGAGTTTTGTCTGCACAAAATGAACAAGGCGGAGCAAAATTCATAATTCAATTACCTGTAGGAGCCTTAGGAGTGCTCAAACAATAACTACCAAATCTACTCGTCTTTTCAACGGCCTTCTGCGTTGCTTTACCGGTGACATAACACGCTATGCACCCGATAAAACGCCTTGAATTTCGATGAAAATTCTGCGTAACTTTCGCATGTTATTATTTTCGCCTTATCAGGTTCAGAGTTTATGGCAAATGGAACATAAAGGAGAGTGCTCATGAGCAATATCCGTGAATTGGCACAACTGACTTCAGATTTAAAAGTTTTGTATGTGGAAGATGACGAACAGCTGCAAATAGAAACAGCCCAGCTGTTTTCTAATTTTTTTCATGATCTCACCTCTGCATCGAATGGTCAGAAAGGACTGGAACTCTACCAGGATGCGATTTTCGCTAAGAAACCATTTGATATTGTGATTTCTGATATCCATATGCCGGTCATGAATGGAATAGAAATGTTGGGACATATCAAAAGGATCAACCGTGATCAAGCTGCCATTGTGGTTTCGGCACATGATGACTCCAATTATTTGATGGAAATCATCAATATGGGAATTGACCAATTCATTCTGAAACCTTTGAGTCTGCAAAATTTTCTAGGGGTGCTGCAGCGGGTATATCATGATCTGACCCAATACCGAGAGATGCTCCAGAAGATGGAACAGGAAGAACGCTCGCTGGAAATGATGGAGCATGGGGTTTTTCGTTTCCAAACCCCTGAAGATGTTGACAATCTGGCCAGAGTGCTTTCTCAGGTCTGTCCCGATCCTTTGCGTACGATGCAGGGATTATTGGAACTGTTGACCAATGCGGTAGAGCATGGCAATTTAGGTTTGAGTTATGATGAAAAAACCGTTCTGGTAGAGAACATGGAATTGGAGGAAGAAATAGAAAACCGTTTGCAGCAGGAAAAAAATTTAAAAAAATATGGCATACTTAAATTTTACAAGTCCGACAGTCAGATTCGTTTGCATATTCAGGATCAAGGACAGGGATTTGATTTTAAGAAATACTTGTCTTTTGATAAAAACCGGATATTTGATAATCACGGGAGGGGAATTGCCATGTCCAAAACACAGTTTTTTGATGATGTGCACTACATAGGATGTGGCAACGAGGTGGAAGCTCTTGTGAAGTTGGGTGAAAAAAATCTGAACTAAAATCGATACTGGTAGTTCAAGATTCGTTTAATTTCTGTATTGTGCCAGATGAGGATGTTTTCAATGACCTTGTCCATTTGCCCTTCTGTTTGCTCCAGGACAGGATGTTTGATAAGCCAGCGGGCCCGATCATCTCCTGTCAATCGTGTTACTGATATTGAAAATTTCTGAGACAATTCGTGTTCGTTATAAAGATCAAAAAATTTATAATAATTCAAATCCGATTGTGTTGAAGGGGATGACTCTAAGACTAAACAGAGAAGAGCTTCTTTGAGAAAAGCAACATGCAGCAGGCAGGGATGCAGAGGTGAAATATTGATTTGTCTTTTGGGCAATCCCAGATAACCATCCTGTGCATTCCAGCAATACAAGTGCCATTTTTCTGCTGAAGGACGGCCTTTCTTCATAGGTAACTGTTAATTTTCTTGCTCAAATTCCAGCAAAAGGTGTATTATAAGGAGGCTCTTTACTCTAGTTTGAAATGGTAAGGGATGCTGTTGGAATAGTCCAGGTGAAAGGAAAACAAAAATTTTGATTGACGGAGGTAAATAATGCGTATTTTTATTTCGATGTTGTCTGCATTTGCAGGTTTTTTTATTGTTGTGTGGTTAGGGTTTGCTTTTACTGACACAGGCCCCAATTACACGGTCGCTACCCTGATGACAGTGGTGGGGTATCTTGCCGGCTGGACAATCGTCTGGTCTAAATATCAGGCACGGCAGGAAACTGCAGACTTTCTTGCAGGTTCGCACAAACCGTCTGTCCCCGGCAATCCTCCTGCTGAACAAAGTCACGGTTCTGAAGAAACTAAAGCAGAAGACCCCCCTGTGGTGATAAAAGAAATCAATACCGTCCATCTGGGTAATGCCTCCTCGACGGAACCTCCGGCTGCTGCCAAGAGCAAGCCTTCAAAATCCCCAAAAAAAACGCAAAAACCACAAAAGACTGCTGCTTCAGATACTGCGGGCCTGGTTTCATTGAGTGATGTGGAACAGCAATTATCCATCAGCCGAAAGGTGCTCAATCGACACATTGATAACCTGGGCATATCAAAACAAAGAAAAGCTCGGTATGTCTATATCCATGAAGCTGATGTGGAAAAACTGAGAAAGGAAATAGCAAAAGGCTAAAGATCGGGTTGATGCCTATTATTCATTCAGTTGCTTTAAGAAGCTTAGTCATTTCAACCAGTTTAATGAATTCAGCACGGTATCCTTCCATATCCGGTCCTTTGGCATGTTTGGCCAGGTTCAGGATGTTGTCAAAGCTCGTATCACCCTTGTATTTCGAATTTTTCATCAGCAGTCCATATTGAGCGACTGCCGCCGAAAAACGGAAGTCATTGGTTGTGTTTTCCAATGCCTGCTTTTTATCCAGAAGTGGCCTTGTGATGAGCTGACTTTTTTGACCATCGGGAGCTTTGTATCGAAATTTAACAGTCATGATCTCATCACTTTGATAAGCTTCTGATTTCACTTTTGCTTCCTGGTATTTCAAAGGGTCTGTTTGGGGAAGGTCTGCCTTTGTCGAAGCAGGAATGACCTCATACAGTGCTGTTACAGAATGTCCTGCTCCAATTTCTCCAGCGTCTTTGGTATCATCATTGAAATCTTCTTTCCGAAGCATCCGGTTTTCATAGCCAATGAGTCGATAGGCTTTCACTTTAGCAGGGTTGAATTCGACTTGGATTTTAACATCTTTGGCAATGGTGAAAAAAGTTCCTCCCATCTCCTTGACGAGGACCTTTTGGGCTTCCAGTAGATTATCAATATAAGCGTAGTTGCCATTGCCTTTATCAGCCAATTGCTCCATGCGGTCATCTTTGTAATTGCCCATCCCGAAGCCGAGTACGGTTAAAAAAATTCCGGACTTTCGCTGTTCTTCCACCAGTCGAACGAGTGCGCCGGTGCTGGAAACACCCACATTGAAATCCCCATCGGTTGCTAAAACAATACGGTTGTTGCCTGCAGGAAGAAAATTTTGTTTTGCTATCTGATAAGCCAGCTGGATTCCTGCTCCTCCTGCCGTAGAGCCGCCTGCTCTTAATTTTTCCAAGCTTGCCAGGATCGTCTCTTTTTTGCTTGCTGGTGTAGAAGGCAGCACAACTCCAGCCGCCCCGGCATAAACGATCAGGGAGACACGATCTTTTTCACTGAGCTGCTGCAGCAACAATTTGAATGCAGCTTTGAGCAATGGTAATTTATGCGGACTGTGCATGGATCCTGAGACATCCAGCAAAAAGACAAGGTTGCTGGGAGGCAGCTCTTTTTTGGGGATAGTTTTTCCCTGAAGGCCGATGTGGATCAGTTGGTTGGCCGAATTCCAAGGGGCTGTTGATAGTTCCGTGTAGATGGAGAAAGGATGCTTGTCTACAGGGATCTGGTACTGGTAGGTGAAATAATTAATGAACTCTTCGATACGAATGGCATCTTTGGGAGGAAACTGACCCCGATTGATAAAGCGCCTGGCATTGCTGTAAGATGCAGTGTCCACGTCAATGGAAAAAGTGGAAAGAGGGTTTGTAGCAGCCTCTAAAAATGGATTTTCTTCCATTTTTTGGTACTCTTCTGTGTTGAACTGAGAGTGCGAAGCAGGGAGTCTGGGGACTTCTGAACCAGGGAATGAGCGTACCTGTGATATGTGCTTCCCCATGATTGCCATTTTCATGGATTGGGGAGCAGCCTGCACGGTTTCCTGTCGGATGACTTCCTGTTGTAGAGGCTCCGGGGCATCTGTTGCCGTGTTGCAACTGACTATTAAGATGATGGTGACTGTCAGAAATAAAAAGGTGAGCATGCGATTATCAGATGATCTTAACATTGTCATATTGACCTCAATAGACGCCATAGTTTGCGTATTAAAAACTGGAATAATAATGTAATCAAAACTCCTACAATAAAGCCGACGGTCGGTTTTGCATTATAATCGGTGTCCCACCAGACTCGAAAGCGGCGATGTATTTCTTCAAATTCGCTCAGTTCACGTTCCTGGTGATTGCGTAATGTCATCAAGTAGGCCGTGAGTTGTTCCAGTTCTTCTGGAGAAGTAGGAAGGGCCGCCATTTGGGAAAGTTGTACATCGAAACGCGGTTCGGTGATACGGTGCTGCAGCCAGAATTTGATTTTTTCTTCTCCAGTCAGGCTGCGGATTTCTTCACGTGCTTTGCGGTACTTGACATGGACCGGAGTATCAAGCTGGTCGATTTCGTCCAGCTGTTTTTCGTACTCAGCACTGTTGAGACGCTGCTGCAGGCGGTCAATAAGGCCGTCCAGTGCTGGTCCGGCTTGACCTCCAATTCCATTAATTTTATGACATCCTGCACATCCTTTGCTTTGGAAAAGTTGAGATCCTGACAGGGATTTCATGTCAGGCACTTTTCCTTCCTGACGGATGAGTTTGTAGATGTATGTTTCGCCTTCGGGATCAGGGAAAAAACCTGAAAAATAGATTCCATCAGGTCCTTCTGCGACAGGAACCAGAAGCTGCATATAATTGCCTCGATACGACACGAGAATTTCAGGTTTGCCTGTCAGTCCACGCCCGGCTTTGACAGGAAAACTGTTGATGGTCACCCTGCCTTTTTCACTGGGGCCGGGGGCCTGGATGCTGCCTCCCTGGGAGACCAAAACACGGCCTCGCCAGTAAGGAAATTTTGTTTTTTCGCCAAGATAAGCGGCACCTGCCGGCCCTACGGATCCAGACCAGTTCCAGATGCTGTCACCGCGCATGCTCTCATTGGTGCCGTCCCACAAGTAATTTTTTCCAGGAATGGTTTCAATGAGACGGTCTCGATTGGGGCCATTGTCTGTGATGTATAGAATATCCTGATCGTCGAGGGCGATACCGAAGGGGTTACGCAGTCCATAAGCAAAAATGTATCCTGCCACTCCCTCAGGATCTTGGGCACTGTAGTATGGATTATCTTTGGGTGCGGTACCATCCAGGTTCATGCGCAATAACTTGCCATTGGGATTGTCAAGTCCTTGGGCTTTGTGGGCTGCATGACCATCGCCCACGCCTACATACAGTTTCCCGTCTTTCCCAATGACACATTTTCCAATTTGATGGGAAGTTCCAGATTCATCATTGTCAAAAATACGTGTCAATTCAATATGTTTTTTTGGTTTGGTTCCAAATTTGCGGGTTTCGTGCTCAAAGCGGACTATTTTGTTGTAAAGTGCGCTGTTTCTAGCATAAAGTGTTGTTGCAAAGAGATACCCATTCGCAGGATCAAGACATATGCCTGCCAGCCCTAGTTCTGCTAATTCATTAGGGAGTTCAGTAGGTGGGCGGTAGGTGTTGACATTCTCGGCATAGGTGAGCACTGTGCGGTCATTGGTCACTACTTTGATCGTTCCCCGTAATTCGGACACATAGTAGAGCGGATCTTTTGGATTCGAACCCGGGTTTGGCACAAATGCAATTTCTACAGGAAACGTCCAGCCTCCATTTTCTATCACGATGGTATGATCTTTGATGGCTATCCAGTCATTAGATCGCTGTGCTGATACACTGGAAACTCCAGTAAAAATCAGAATGCTGAAAATTATAAACTTTAATACTTGCATGATTGGGATTGGGTAATCAATGGCAGTGAGAAAAAACTGACCGAAGGGATTGGAATAATAGTTAAATGATGATCATGTTGCCGCCTGGAGTCGTTTTTCGAATATCTCTAGAAGTCTCCAGCGTACAATTGGAATGTCTAAAAGCAGATTGCCCGGAATCTGGTAAACATCTGTATCTTCAGTAGCCTTTATATGAAAGTGGCTGGGGGTATTAAAAAGAACTTCTTCTTCTCCAATACACCCTCCCGTTGTTAAAGTTTCGATGTGTTTTTCATCTGTATGAAGCTCAATGCTTCCTTTGATAACGAGCAGGATGGCCGAGTGAAACTGCCCGGAAATGATATCTCCAGGTGAATAGGAAATCTCTTCCATCACGTTGGCAATCCTGTTTTGTGCCAAATAAGACAGCCCGCCTCCAAAGATATGGGATGCTTGCAGAAATTCCCTCCTGCTTTGCAGCTCTTCAATTTCTTCATAAACTCCAGCTTTTTTCACAAATTCGATGTACATACTGACGGGCAGTTTCATTGCCTGAACAAAGTTGAGAGCACGATACGTTTCAATAGAAGGCATTCCGATCAATCCTGACATTTCTCCAATAAGTGAGCCTGCCGACAGGATGTTATACATTTTCAGTTGCGTTTGGATTTGTTCGACGCTGCCGGTCAGCATCAAATATATTTCTTGATGCTCTTCTCCTGATCGTATCAGAATTCTTTCAGGGTTGAAGGTCACAATGGGATTATTGAGCAGCATCTCAAGCCGGTGGCGGGGCACATCTGGAAAATAGCTCTGTAAGTAAGTGAAGGCATATTGACGGTAATAGTTTTTTTCTCCGGGAATTAAAACATCAACCATCCCAAAAGGAGCACCGGAGCCAATCATTTTTTGTGATTCGGTTAAATCCATTTCTGTATGAGAAAGCATGATTTGCTGGGACTCATCTTCACGAAAATCTTCTGCTTCCCCATGGATCAAACCGCCTCCCGCATCAATTTTTTTAATGTCCACGCGCTGCAGGTACTGGGATTGGACATCATCAAAAAATGCTGGAGTGATTCCCGGTTTGGCAGGATCGTCCTCAATCATTCCCTTCAATGTGTCCATACCGACAATGTCGGCAAAATGGGCATAAGACCGGTAGCCTTTTTCTCCAAATGACCGGAAAATAAAAATACTGTTTTCTACGGGATGTGGAGAAAACATGGGATAGACTTCCAATCCTGCTAAATCGTTCCAGGTATCGGAAGCCAGGTCATGAATTTCAAAATAATCATAAAGCTGTTTTTCATCAACGGACATCAAAGCCGATAATTTTTTAAATACCGAATGACGGACCAGAGCGGTGGTATAATATTTGATTCGGTGATCGGCTTGTACCAGAGTGGTCATGCCCGCAAAATGGTCATCATGCCCGTGTGTGTGAAAGATGCCTTCCACTTCGTTGACGCTGATTCCCAGTACGGTGAGGTTGTTGAGCAGATTAGGCCCTGCATCAATTAAATAAATTTTTCCCTGGAACATGAGGATGCTGGACATACAGGGCCGGTGGATATCCCACCCATTTCCTTCTCCAGAATGGATAATTCCAAAATATTCCCGTTCGATATTATGAAAGTGCAGGCGGTATGTTGGAGAATAAGTCGTATTGGGTGGTAAATTCAGATTAACCTGGACCGCTTCATTCTCATAGTGAAACTCATAAACGTTCATCTGCAGACGGTGGATCGACACACCATTTTGAATCTCGACAGGGGTGCTGCCTACAACTCGTTTGTCCAGCAGCTCGTCTGAGTTACGAATGGCGCCAAAAGCAAATTTCAATTTCAGGCGCATCATCTCATGAGCTTGTTCTGGAGAAGTCCCCGTCTCTATGATTTCTTCTTCTGAAACCAACCCGTAATTTCCTCGATAGATGTATTCCATTTGTGTGTCGACCTGCTCGGCAGTCCCTATCAGGATGGGTTTGCTTCCATTATTGTTGGGGTGGTTTGGGAGAATCATGCCCTGACGATAGAGCATCTGTAAAACCGGAAATTCTGCCAGGTTGGCAAATTTCCCATTCTGAATGGAAATATCGGAAAGTAAAATAGCATTCGGGCCTGTTTCAAAGGCCACTCCAGCCTCTTCTTTTGTCATGGTCAAGCCTCGTTTCATCATGTGCTTGACGCTATCTTCCGGGCAACCGCAGAGGATTTTTAATTTGGCATCTTCAATGGTTATCCAATAAAGTCCTGCTGAAATTTCTATTTTTTCTATTTTTGGCATGGATCAATTTATCAAAAAGACATAGACGAAATTATTGAGGTTTGCTCCAAAATGCCCCCAGACCTTGATTATGGTGCTGGGATAATTTTTTCTGTGCTGATGGAGATACATTCAAATTTTGTCCTGGACGCAAAATGCCTTGTTCTGTTCCCGTTTTTGCCAACTGATCCAGCGAACCTTTCTCATAGGACTGCTGGGATGATTCTTTTAGTGTTGCCGCCATTTCGAGATGGTCTCGAATTTGTCGAAGGAATTCATCTTTTTCCTTTACTTGATTTTTGACGATATAACCGATCACTCCATCTAAATTTTTTGCTTTATTGATGATGCGGTCATCTTCTTTTGCACTCAAAAACACAATGGGAAATGGTTTACCAAGAATAAAAAGAACCTGACTCATGGTGATTCCGTCCATTTTTGGCATCTCCACATCAGACAAAATCAAGTCCGGCTTGGTCAACAAGGCTTTTATCAGACCATCCAAACCACTGTCGGCACTATACAGTTCAAATTCATCAGTAGGGTCTAAAATGTTCAGGCTGAACTGTCTCATCAGACTAGAATCTTCGACCAAAAGCAAGCGTTTTCGATTGGAAACTCCCATCAAGTCGGCCCATTCGTGCTGGCGAAAATGATATTGGGTATCCAAAAATTTTTCTGTGTGAGTGGAGGCACAGTGAGTAATAGTGTCGGCTAGCTTTTCTTTGACTGCGGTGTCGAGTAAAAACCCGGTGGTGCTTTTGAATTTTCGGGCACGCTTTTCATTGAGCGGACTGGAGGAAGTAAAAATGACAGGAGTATGAATGGCAAAGGTGTCTAAAATATTTATCATCGAGAGGCCATTGAGATGAGGCAATTCTATTTTGGTGATGATCAAATCCGGACGAAAACGAATGACTTTCCGGATTCCCTCAATGCCATCGCGAGCCTCTATTATTTTGTAGCCGGCAGCATGCAAAATTTTTAATGTGTCGTTGCTTTGTTTGATGACAACTATATTTTGAATAGTATACATGAGCCCTCAAGGAATTTGAAATCAAGTGAATCAACCTCGATTTTTACGTAATTGTGCTTTTTTAGCGGGATTGTAGCGCACCTGGAAAACTCCTTTTGTCTCTCCAGAATCCCGCAGTTTATTGATATCAATGTTTTCGTAGTCCTGCTGCAATGCTTGTTTTTCTTCTGGTGTGATTTGCATCATTTCTTCAATTCTCTGCTGAAATAAGGACTCATCTTTCAAGACTTCCTGCTTGATTAAAAACCCCCGTACTCCTTTCAATTTCATGACTTTCTTTAAGGTCTCTGTATCACTTTTTGCTGATGCGAATCCAATAGGAAAAGGCCTGCCAATGATATAAAGCGTTTGGGCCATCGTGATTCCATCAATTTCAGGCATCTCAATATCAGATAAAATCAAATCAGGCTGAATGATAACCGATTTAAAAATTCCTTCCAACCCATTGGGCGCATGGTAGAGTTCGTACAATTTGGTATGATCCAGATGCTTGAGCATGACGCTCATCATCATGTGGGAGTCTTCCAACACCAGGATTTTCTTGCGGTTAGAAAGACTCAATAAATCCAGAACTTCCTTTTGTGTTAGCGGATAGGTCAGGTCGGTATAGCCTCTGGATTTTTCCCGGATCATTTTTTCAATGATGATGGGAAAAGCCTGCCTAAGATCCTGCTTGAGGCAATAGCCATAGACATTGGGGTATTGCTCAACATATTCTTGAATATTGTCTTTGGACGTAATGAATACCACCGGAATTTCCAACTGCAGCATCGCCAGAATTCGTGTGGTATGGATGCCGCTGAGGTGAGGCATTTCCACATCCATGGTAATCAAATCCGGGCAGTACCTCAGCGCTTTACGCACACCATCAATCCCATTGATGGCATGAATGACCTGAACATCAAATGGATCCAGCAACTTCGCAATTCCATGCCGGATGATCTCACTGTCGTCTACAATTAAAACTTTTTTCATACCCTTTTCATAGCAATTTTTGTTCTTATTTTCTACTAAATCCACTATTTATTTTTTGTAAACTGGATGTGAAGGCAATCAAGCCATGCTACTGAAGGCATGGTTTTCGCATCATACTGTAATCTTATTTTTAGAAATCAATATCAAACCAAAAACAGAGAAAATATGCCATACGAATTGAAAAAAAATTCAATAAGCACCTTGCCTGGAAAGGGAAATAAACACCTGGGAGTGCTCTTTTTAGCCTTAGGAGTGGGCTTCCAATTGATTGCTACGCTTTTATAATTTTTATGCGAATCCGGAGCTAAAATTTATTTTATAAAAACAATGCTTTACAAAAAGTGATTTATCATTCCGGATTCATATAATTTTCATCTATTACAAAACCAACACCATCACATGAATCGTTTAACCTGTGAAGAGCGGGATATACTGGAAATCTTGCTGCAATACAAAAAGAAAATGAACGATTTCCCCATGCTGGAAGACGTGAGTATTGAAAAGGATGAAGATGGGATGGTCCGTATCACAGGACTGACTCAAGAGCAGTGGAGAGCCTTATGTGTTCAACTGGAAGCCTCCCGCAAACAATTCATCCATGATGGTATTCTCTCCATGCTAAAACGCTACGAACACTCACCCGGGCAACTGTCCATTGTCTTTAAAAATAGTAAACAAGCATTTGCTGCAGATAAAAATGGCATGGATGATTGGTTGTGACTCGCTATCCTGAGCAAGCCAGTCACAACCAATGGACAATGCAACAAATTTGGGATGAATACAAAACTGATGAATCAACTGGCATTTTGGCTGGGCAGATGATACTTCTGTTCAAAATAGTGCTTTAAAATATTTATCCTCTGTTCATTCAGTCGCAATGTGTTGGAAATCGACCCCTTCTTCCTCTCGCAGTACAGCTCGTTTTTCTGTGGATTGAAATGTTTTTTTGTGTCACAAACCACCGGCAGAGCCGGGGGTTTATAGTTTTATTAACGATTTTTTGACTACTGAGAAGCCATTTTTAAAAGTTGCAGCGCTTCGCTAGAATACTAAAATCGGTAGATACAGAAAAAATTTTGTGAAAATTTGTTGAATGAAATATACTGCTATGCCCCAGTTACTCGGTGGGGCGAACAGCTGGAATTGATTGGATAAATACCCTACGGGCTCACGCCCGTGGCCCTCGGGATGGTTGCCTTCGGCATTAATTTTTAGATCTTTGCTGAGTATGTACAGTATCAACAAAAAATCTGATACTGTACACACTTTGGCTTTTGCATTCATCTACGGATTTACACCCGTAGTCTTCTACTAATTTCAATAAATTGAATTGGTTTCGATTGGGGGACGGCAGCTCAGATCAATAATGGGAAGGCATATTAGGAATTTTAAAAGTTTAAAAAGGGCAACTGGATCTGGCATATTTGAAACAATTTTACTGAGATTGTCGCGCTTTTCGTTAAAATTTACCAAACAATAGCGTATCTCAAAACGAATGATATCGAATGCCTTGGCTGTTTTGTTCAATTGCGTTCCGTATCAAAGAAAGGCAAATTGGTATCACATGCTTTCTGGGTCGAAACGGATACGTTCGACAGGACTCCCTTGTTCAACATGCTTTGTCATGATCTCATCCACATCATCTGTCGATTGGATCGAATACCATACTCCTTCAGGATATACCACCGCAACAGCTCCTCGATCACAAGGCCCCAGGCATGCCGTGCCGGTAACTTTTACTTTCCCCCACAACTCTTTTTCTTCTATATGCTGGTACAAAGCATCCATTACATCAAAAGAACCACGTTCTGCACAACTGCCTTTTGGATGACCGGGAGGTCGGTTATTTTGGCATACAAAAAAATGATGTTTCAATTGTCCCATATGAGTCCACCCTTTGATTGTCAATGATTATTCGTAGGAATGACAGCAAAAACTGCTCAAAATTTTAATCCATAATAATCAAAAATAAGACGATGTCAAAACAATCTTACTGTTTGATTTTTTGATAAATCGTCACATCAATTTTTGCATAGTGAGCAACCACTTCAAATGTCCCCTGGATGCCGTCTCTTGCCAAACTGTCCCAAAAGTTTACAGCATCCTGAGTATCCTGTAATGACCCTTTCATCGGGACAACCGATCTCATGGCGGGACGGTAATTGTTATTGACAATCAAGTAATCAAATTCTGAGTTCATCAACAATTCAGTAACATCCCCAAAGAGCACTCGTGCATAAGGATATTGGCGGTTGGAAATGTACACCCGGATCGTATGAATAATGTTAGCATCAACAGGCACATGCTGAGGCAGCTCCCTGCCAAACTGGCGATGCTTCTCCATTCGGTCATGGATTGTTTCGCGCCTCTCTACATCTCTCCTGGTATGCCTCCATTGTCCCTGAACTCCCCCATAAAGGCACAAGGCCACCAGGAGTTTAATCCATACTCGATAAAAAGGAGCCTTTTCCTGAAACCACCAGAACAATCCCAGCAGAATGATCAGGATGAAAGAATGATGAACCTGAATCAGGTAACGGTTGGTAAAAACACGGTACGTTGCGATAATGTAACCGGCTCCAACAATCATCCATAAAATCTGTAGCACCCACAACACTTCTGGTCCCTTGTCCAATATGGACTTTCCGTACTGACGCCACTGATGGACTACCCGCTTCATGCCAATCAGGAGCGCCAGAATAAAAAGCAGGGTAAAAAATGGTCCTAAATTCAACTCGGAACTGATCACAGTTCCCCACTTCCATGCACTATAACGTCCTGAATAATAATCCGTGATGTTTCCTCCTTCTCCCAAAACCCCTTGCACCAGATCAGGGAGATGAATCACCTGATAGGGAGTTGCTGCAAAAAAGGCGAGAATAAAAACGATGCCAGACAAGCCCGCCGCAGAGAGACTGCGCAAAAGGGAATCATTATGATATTTCCAGGCCGCCAACAAAAAGACGAATCCCCCCCAGGGGATCAAAAAAATTACCTGCAATTTGGTCCCTATTGCCAAACCAGCACTGGCAGCCATCCACCAAAGATACTTCTGTTTTCCTGTCATCACCAGTTGATACCCACTGTACAAGGTCAATACCGTGCAAAGCAGCATCAGTCCTTCTGGATGCATACGGGTTGCAAACAGGAGGTTGAATCGCTGTCCCGCCAGCAAGGCCATTCCGAATATTGCCCATTCCACAGATAACACGGCGTGGTAGATCAATAGAAATACCACCAACAAATGTAGATTGATGCTGATTAATGAAACCCATTTCAGTCCCAAAGCAAAAGAGGTGGAGGAAATGGGAGTTTGAAAACCATTGAATATCCAGGCAGTCAGATAGGATAGGTTGAAATAAAATGCGGTATAAGCCTTGTGGATCAGCTGCAAAGAATGGTTGTCCTGCATTTGCTCAAGGGTTTCGATATGACGTCCCTCATCTACCCAAAAATAAGAAGCTTCCACTGAATTTTCCAATCCATACTTCATGTTAGGCCATGCCGTCATATTGAAAAGAAGCAGGACAGCCAAGCCTAATCCAAGACGATACCAGGTAGGAAATTTAGAGTAATACTGGAAAATTGATTTTAGAAGAATCATAAATTGGAGATAAAGCGATCAAGTCCAGGAGCAATCAAATCGTGGAATATTTTTGAACTATTTGTTACATTAATCCATCATTGTCAATAATTACCACAATTTTTTAATTTAATCATAACCCATGAACGAAGAAAAACCATCCATTGTTGTAGAAGAATACTTGCAAGAAATTTACCTTCTGCAATCCATAGAAACTCCAGTGAAAGCAACACATTTAGCCACCCGTATTCAGTCAAGCCCATCCACTGTCCATGCAACCCTATCCCGGATGCAAAGAGACCTGTTGATTCAGGTGGATCATAAAAAAAATATTACACTGACGGGGGAAGGAGAAGCACAAGCCAAGGATTTGGTCATTCGACATCATTTGGCAGAAACTTTTTTATGCAATACGCTGGGTATCCCCTGGTACCAGGTTCACAAACATGCCCACCAACTAGAACATGCCATGACTCCGCTAGTGGTGGAAAAGTTGGCACAGTTTTTAAATCATCCAGCAACCTGTCCTCATGGAGTTCCCACACAAGGACACAGTGATCCGGCTCTGCAGCAATCGATTCCATTGGATCAAACCGCAACGGGTATGCAAATAAAAATTGTGATGATCAATGAATATTTGGAAGAATCTGAAGATTTATTGAAATACCTGCATGAAAAATCAGTGGTGCCGGGTTCTGAACACACCATCATAGAAATACTCAAAGCCACCAATTCGGTGACCCTGGACTCAGAGACAGGACAGGTCACATTGCCATTTGATATTGCTAAAAATATCAGGATTGAACCAGTGACCAGCAACACCACCAGTTAGTATGAAACATTTTTTCGATGCGGAGAAGGCCAAACAAAAGCACGGTCATAGAAAATGGCAAACAATTCTCCATGAAATAATTTTTGAAGCAGAAACACCCGCAGGTAAATTATTTGATGTTCTGTTAATGGTCAATATTGGATTGAGCGTTTTGACTGTTATGCTCGACAGTGTCGCTGCTGTCCGAGAAGTGTACGGAGATCTTTTGTATGGGATGGAGTGGTTTTTTACCATTCTGTTCAGCATAGAATATGTTTTGCGTTTGTTTTGTGTGGGAAAACCGATTTTATATGCAACCAGTTTTTTTGGCATTATTGACTTACTGGCCATTCTTCCGACATATCTGGCTCTTTTTCTTCCGGGAACACATTACCTGACAGTTATCCGAATCTTGCGAGTACTGCGTGTCTTTCGTGTCTTAAAACTGGTCACTTACCTGGGCGAGGCTAATTTACTGCTGAAAGCAATGCATGCCAGCCGCCGCAAAGTGGAAGTTTTTTTGTATGCAGTACTCGCAATCGTTATTGTGTTTGGTTCCATCATGTATGTCATTGAGGGGGAGGAACATGGCTTTACCAGCATACCACGCGGCATTTACTGGGCCATTGTTACACTGACTACGGTTGGATATGGAGACATCTCTCCCCAGACAGACCTTGGACAGACACTGGCAAGTTTTATTATGATTTTAGGCTACGCCATTATAGCGGTTCCCACAGGAATTGTTACCGCTGAAATCACATTGGCTTCCAAGCAAAGAATCACCACACGAGTATGCCGTGAATGTGCTGCTGAAGGGCATGATACTGATGCAAAATGTTGTAAATTTTGTGGTACAGAATTATAATCGCATGATTGTTTACCAAACCATTGTAAGGAGACCCTTGATGCAATATAAATTGTGGATAACCATTGGAATCAGCATTATCATTATAGCGACGGCCTGCACACCTCCTGCCCTGGAAGTTGAAATGCCCGAAGGAAAAAGACGAGTTCTCAACTCATTGCGTGTTTTCGAAAAGGACCGTGTTGAGAATATAAACATGCGTCATCTGGCCACTTTTGAAAACTTTCGAAGTACCGAAACCATCCCTTCCAATTTGGCTGCTTCCAAAAGCTCGATTTTACAAAAAAAATATATTCAAAAAGCCATTGAACATTTCAACTCAGAAACCTTAGGAGAAGAAGCTTCTGTCTTTAGTTTCAATTCAGAACTGAATCTGCTTGCTGTCAGTAATGAATCAAAGGATGTCATCAACATTTATCGAATCAAAGATGTTGACCTAGTCGAAGTGGAATTGCTATACATGGGAATTGAAGATATGGAGCTACGCCTAAAAAATAAAGGTTTGGGAGAAGAGGCATCACTCTATTCTGCGTTGCAAAAAGGAGCATTTGATGTAGGCAGCGTGTTTATGATTAAACAGGAGGAAGACGTTGATTTGGAAGAAGGTGGAGGCTATTGAAATCAATAGTCTCTCACTTCTTCCAGAATCAATCTAGAAAAAGTGAGACTCATACTGTTAGCGTGCCATGAATTCGA
The DNA here is from genome assembly GCA_015231885.1 of SAR324 cluster bacterium. GTDB lineage: Bacteria > SAR324 > SAR324 > SAR324 > NAC60-12. Next base: position 5,004 of record JADGAT010000046.1, on the reverse strand, counting down.
CCACTAGCTGATCTTCCACCAGAATAGGAATCTCTTCTCTTGTGGGGATCTCAACGAGTGAACCCGAGTATTTGCTCACATCTTTCTGCACATAAGAAAGTTTGTGATCATAAAATTTAAACCATTCGGTGTATCGTTCAATTTTTTGGCTTTTTTCCCTCAATTGAACGGTATCTCCAGACTTCAATTGATAGCTGGGCTTGTTCACATTTTTCCCATTGACCATCAGGTGGCGGTGTACAACCAATTGACGTGCAGAACGAAGGCTGCAGGCAAATCCCATCCGGTATGCCATATTATCGAGACGGCATTCCATCTTTTGAACCAGAGCGATGTTGGTCTGCTCCTTCGAAGTAGCCGCTTCTGCATAATAACGACGCAACTGCTTGGAAGAAACTCCATAATAGGCTCGTAACTTCTGAGTTTCTTTTAACTGAAGCGCATATTGCGTATCCTTAGAGCGTCTCATGGCACCATGCTGGCCAGGGGGAGTTGGTCGACGTCCCAGAGGACAGTTTACGGCCCCACAAACAGAAACACCAAGACGGCGACAAATGCGGTGACGTGGTATTGATTTTCTTGACATGCTGACTTTTCCCTTTCAGATGACATCTATGAATATTATCTATTCAAGGTTATAGGATTTCTATAAAAACCGAGGAAGTTTTGCTTAAATAATTCAAGCTGCCATGAGGACGTCATCACATCAAATGTACCTTACTCAAAAACAACATTATGGAGCAAAATTTATTTTTCCTGGATGTTGAAAAACTAGATTATATATTAGTATTCTTCCAAATAGTCAAATTAAAAAGGATCGATGCCGCCTTGCTTATTTAATAAAGCTCATCTATCTTATTGAAAAATGCACACTTGAATAAAGCAGCCTGAAATAAAGACATCATGCACAAGTTTCGACAACCCCCAAAAGAATACAGTAAAGTCTTTCTAGAAGACACGGATAGACCTCTCCCTGATGTAATTAATCAAAACACCCGTTACATGTTTCTTGCTACGATTGCGAAAGGCGGAAAATCATTGATCAAATCCTGCAAAGATCTGCATTTGAACCGGGTCGTTGCTTATAAGACATTACGTCCAGAATTTGTGGATGATGAAATCGAGAAAAAGCGTTTGCTGCGTGAAGCCCGGATATCGGCCATGCTGCAGCACCCCAACACCATACCCACTTATGAGATTGGTCGGGACAATCGGGGTAATTATTACTTCACCATGAAGTTGGTACACGGTTATACCTTGCGAGAAATCATGGATTACCGGGAACGTTACGATCTGTCACAACTGATCGAAGTGATCGATCAAATATCCCATGTCTTGGCCTCTGCACATGCACATGGGGTGGTCCACCGCGATATTAAACCAGAAAATATACTGGTAGGTCGTTTTAATGAGGTGTTATTGCTCGACTGGGGACTTGCAAAGGTCTGGAGAAAAGATGGCAGTACAACAGATGATGATACCCATGAAAGTGAGGCCGTGGTCCATTCAGAGGAATCCATGACTGGCCGCGGAAAGTTGCAAGGGACATTGTGTTATATGTCTCCGGAACAAATTCGTCGTGACCCGAATATAGATTTTAGTACAGATATCTATAGTCTGGGGTCGGTTCTCTATGAACTTTTAACCGGTAAACTCCCATTTGATAGTGACATGACCTATGAAATTCTTGATATGGTAGAGAATCAAGAACCAGCCAAACCTTCCGAGGTTACTAAATACAAGGTACCGAAGGCTCTTGAAAAGTTATGCCTTCAATGCCTCCATAAGGAACCTGCTGCAAGGCCTGCTTCCATGGATGAAATTTTACGCACCCTGCAGCAAAACTGGCTACAAGAACTATAGCCTGCATGGTTTTGATTTTTAAAAAAAGCCGGAGTGGTTGCCCACACCGGTGATTTTTCGACTAAGCATTAGGCCAGTGCTTTTTTAGTAATCTGAACAATGACAGCAGCAACCTTGTATGGATCCGCATTAGAAGCAGGGCGACGATCTTCCAGACGGCCTTTCCAGCCATCGTCAACCGTTCCTACCGGAATACGAATCGACGCACCACGATCAGAAACTCCGTAGCTGAACTGATCAATAGATTGTGTCTCATGCTTACCAGTTAAGCGTTGTTCGTTATGCGCACCATAGACACTGATGCAGATACCTACATTCTTGGCAAACTCATCACAGATTTTGGTAAAAATGCCTTCGTCGCCGGATTCGCGCATGGTGCCGTTGGAGAAGTTAGCATGCATACCAGAACCGTTCCAGTCCGTGTCACCCAGAGGCTTGGGATGCCAATCAACGGCGAGGTCATATTTTTCAGCAGTGCGTTCCAGCAGATAACGAGCAAGCCAAATTTGGTCACCGGCATTTTTGGCACTCTTGGCAAAAATCTGGAATTCCCATTGACCTGCAGCCACTTCCGCATTGATGCCTTCAACATTCAAGCCTGCTTCCAAACACATATCCAGGTGTTCTTCAATCAGATCACGGCAATAGGCATTGCGTGCACCCACCGAGCAATAGTATGGACCTTGTGGAGGAGGGTATCCACCTGGAGGAAATCCAGGAGGAAGATTGGTTACTGGATCCCACAGGAAATATTCCTGCTCAAAACCGAACCAGAAATCATCATCATCATCAATAGTAGCACGACCGTTCGATGGATGTGGTGTACCATCGGCATTCAATACTTCTGACATTACAAGATAGGCATTGTTACGGCCAGGATCAGGAATGATTGCAACTGGTTTCAAAAGGCAATCGGACGAACCGCCTTCGGCCTGCTCAGTTGAGCTGCCGTCGAATGCCCACATCGGACACTCTTCTAGCGTTCCGCCAAAATCGGAACGGACCAGTGTTTTACTTCTCAGACTCTGAGTCGGCCTGTAGCCGTCTAGCCAAATATATTCCAACTTACTTTTCATATTTTATATCTCCAAAGATATTTTAGATTTAGGCATTGATCATATAGATTGGTTTTCCTCGAGTGATCCAATCTAAGGAATGCTCAAACAATAACTTAGCAAATCTACTCTTTTCAACGATCTTCTGCGTTGCTTTATCGGTTCAAGCTATGCGCCCGGTAAAACGCCTTGAATCTCGATGAAAATCCTGCGTAACTTTCGCATGTTATTATTTTTGCCTTCCTAAGGATAAGTAAACAAATGAAGATCCAATGATACTTAATTCGATCGGAATTTTCAATTACATATACTGCGAAATGTATGCCAAACTTAAGCAACTGAATTTATTAGCTTTATAAATAATCATTGGTGATAATTGCTTATTTTTTGGGCAAAGTGCCTGAAAAATGGATCCCTTCTTTGGGACAACTCATGACAGAGTCTGCTTATGGATGGATGAAAACCTCCTGATGATTTGAACCAGGAGATCACCCACTTGCGTCTACGTAAAGAAAAAGAACTCTCGAGCGAAACAAAATTTTGTAAAAATATCAAATTCTACATGTTTTACTGCTTACTGGAAAGCTATCTACGCTTGCTTTATGAGACATCAAGCAATATGATGGGCATTTAAAATCTGCAAACCGACAAACTGTTTACGCTGCTGCACCGCCATGGTCAACGTACTGGAAACGTATCAGCAAACAACCGATGCGGTACGAAAGATTTACTGATAGATAATGCAGCCCCATAAAGAGCAAAAATGGGTCAGATTCATGCATTACTAACGTATGATTAATTAATTTACACCCATATTACTGAAATGTATCACCTGAGGCCTTTTATGAAAAAATGCCTTTGCATTGCAGTTTTCTTGATATTTGCTGGAACCTCCCATTCCTTTGGGGAACCTTTCAACCGCATAGGGCAGGGAATTCGCAACCAGGGCATGGGAAACGTAGGAATTGCCCTGAGTCATGATGAAAATGCCCTCCAGTACAATCCTGCCGGATTGATTGGAGTGGATAATTTTTTTGTCAGTCTGGGACTGCTCGGAGAAGTTTCTGATGATGCAATCAATCTGACCAGCGAATTGCAGGAGCTCAGTGATTCCAGTACAGCTGATACCCTGGAAATCGCCCTGGGAAAAAAGCTACGGTTGCGTTTTTTGATCAATGCCAATATCCTCATTCCTGCTGATGGATTTGTTTTTGGGATATCTGCCCTCGGAGAAGTCCAGTTCGGTTTCGCCTTTGAGAATCCAGTCTTACCCGAAATCAGTTTTTATACACAAGCCGATCAGGTGCAGACCTATGGACTTGCATTTCCTATTGGTCGAGGAGGCCTAGTTATTGGGGTTGCCATGCGAATGGTGCAGCGCCTTTCTCTATACCCTCCTGTTGAAATTTCCCTGGACAACCTCATTACTGCAGGAAGTGATACCGGAGATCTGACGGATCAGTACAGTGGTGCCGGCACCATAGCCAATGGACAGGGGTACGACATTGGGATACACTGGAGAGTGGAAGGCGATTGGAGCATGACCATCGGAGCAGTCGCACAAAACCTGGGAAGTATGACGTTTGCAGGAGCCGCTTACCCTAAAGCCGTTCCCACTGAATATAGCGTGGGATTTTCCTTTCAACCTGGTAATGATTATTTTCGATTGCTCTATGCTTTCGATTTGCGCGACCTCACCATGGAAGGAACCAGTGATCGAGACCTGACCAAACGCATCCATACGGGAATAGAATTTGGTATCTTGCCCATTGATTCTGGTACCAGTTTTCTTGCTTTTCGCTCTGGATACAATCAGGGATATTTCAGCTACGGTTTTGAAATCAACCCTTTTGTGTTTGCCCGTTTCATTACTATTCAGGTTGCCGCTTATGGAGAAGAAACAGGAGAAACCGCAGGCTCCGGTAAAGAAGCTCGCCGATCCTTTCAACTGTCTTTTGCCTTTTAAAAGCTGAAAAACATTCAGGCATGCTCAAACAATAACTTAGCAAATCTACTTGTCTTTTCATCGATATTCTGCGTTGTTTTACCAGTTACATAGCAAGCTATGCGCCCGATAAAACGCCTT
>JADGAT010000045.1:36677-38533 GCA_015231885.1 SAR324 cluster bacterium | reverse complement strand
CCTAAGAGAATTGTCCTACCATGAGAAGGCATTTAAGTTATTTCAAATTACACTTAATTTTATCGTTAATATTTCCTGCATTCTTTTTTCAGGTTTCTCTTATGCAGCTTCTCCAACATTTTCAACGTCGGGTACTACAGTTGCTCTAGAGGATCAAACGTATACTTATATTGCACGTGCAACGGATGCTGATGGAGACGAATTGACATACACGATAACCTCCACCTTGCCGAGTTGGCTGAGCGCAAGCTCCAGCAATGCGCTTACCACTGTCTCTGGAACCTTGGGTACGATTGGGACACCTGCCGGTGGTACTACCAGCCCAGGTAATTCTGACGGTGGTGCGGATGGATCTTTGGCCCTTAATGCAAAACATCGATATGCGAACTTTCTGGAATTTGATAATAACGGCAAACTTTACATCTCCGACAATGAGCAAAATGTTGTCCGCTACCTCAACGAAACTACCGGAACACTCACGACAGTCGCCGGCCAACTGGGTGTCTATACAGGGGGTGCTCAAACTACATGGTGTTCGTTTAACAGCAGTGGTACTGGTACTCTTGATACGAATGAAGCCACCAGGTACGGATCAGATGGAGATTTAGCCACGTCGGTAACTTTATGTGAAGTGGACTCGATTCGGTTTGATAGCAATAATAATCTAATCCTTTCTGACTATGGTACTTTGACGATACGAAAAGTGGATGCGTCTACCGGCAAAATTTATACAATCGCAGGATCCGCTAATTATTCAGGCACACCCCAAACTGCATCAATAGCCGCTACTGCAGGTCCGGTTCATCAAGTTTGGGATTTTGCCATTGATTCAAGCGACAATATGTACATCCTCGATACATCCAGCAATATAGTCCGAAAGTATGACAGCACGGCAAATACATTGACAAGAGTTGCCGGGGCTACTTCAGGGGGACATGTTGCTTCCCATCCGGTCCCCACTACTCCCACTGCTGGAACTTCCATAAATCTTAATGCTCCGCATGGAGCGGTTCTTAACAGCGACGGAAGCAAACTGTATTTTAGCGAACGCTACCATCATCTAATCAGAGTGATGGATACCAGCACTTATGAAACGACGGTTATTGCTGGTTCTACAACAATTTCAAGTGAAGGAGCTGGTGGTACGGGAGGTTTTAACGGCGATGGAATTCAGGCTGTCGGGGCCGAACTTAACGAGCCAAAAGGATTGGCTATTTCCTCCGATGACAAGTACCTTTATTTTTCAGACTCAAAAAATAACCGAATACGAAAGATTACTCTGGCTACTTCTATCATAACAACTATTGCGGGTACAGCGACTTCGGGTACCGCTGGAGATGGGGGGGCAGCAACAGATGCGTATCTTAACGGCCCTAACGGAATTACTCTCAACTCTTCTGGCGATATTTATTTTGGTGATGCTAGCAACCATGCATTCCGTAAAATCACCCGAGGCATTACACTGGCAGGAACACCTTCATCAACAGATGTTGGTGATGTTTCTATAACAGTGAGTGCAAGCGATGGGACAAATACGACCACACAGACTTTCACTATTGCTGTGTCTTCTCCTACGGTCTCTTTAAGTACGACATCATCTTCCATTGCAGAAGCTTCAGGAGTTACCTATGTAACAGCCCAGTTGAGTTCCACAATTAATTCTGCCGTAACGGTTGGTTTTTCTTTAAGTGGAACTGCTACCGAAAATACAGATTACAGCAGTTCTGCCAGCAGTATTACGATTGCAGCAGGGTCAACGTCTAACACAATCACTCTGACAGCATCACAAGATACAACCTATGAAGGGGATGAGACTATTGTCGTTGACATTAGCAGTGTTTCTGGAGGTGGAGCAA
>JADGAT010000045.1:0-36578 GCA_015231885.1 SAR324 cluster bacterium | reverse complement strand
ACTGAAAGCGGAACCCAGCAATCTACCATTACGATCAGTGACGATGATTCGGCACCTACTGTCTCTTTAAGTATTAGTTCTTCGTCTATTGCGGAAGCCGAAGGAACTTCTACTGCAACAGTTTCGTTGAGCAACGCGACATCTTCCGCGGTAACGGTAAACTTTGGATTTAGTGGTTTAGCCACAAGTAACACAGACTATTCCGTAGACAACAGTATTACTGTAAGTGGAGGTTCCACGAGTAGTACCTCTACATTAACGGCAATACAAGATACGATTTATGAAGGGAGTGAGACTATTGTTGTTGACATTAGCAGTGTTTCTGGAGGTGGAGCAACTGAAAGCGGAACCCAGCAATCTACCATTACGATCAGTGACGATGATTCGGCACCTACTGTCTCTTTAAGTATTAGTCCTTCATCCATTAACGAAGCAGAAAGTTCTACGATCACAACCTCGTTGAGCAACGCAACAACTTCTGCTGTGACGGTTAACCTGGATTATAGTGGCACCGCTACCAGTGGCACAGACTATACTCAAGTGAGCAGCATTACGGTAAGCTCAGGATCAACAAGTGGTACCTCTACGTTAACATCATTAGCAGATACAGCTTATGAAACCGATGAAACCATCATTATCGACATCAGCAGTGTTTCTGGAGGTGGAGCAACTGAAAGCGGAACTCAACAGTCCACGTTAACCCTCAAGGATGTTCCCAACGTAACTTTAAGCAGCAACAGTTCCTCTTTTAGCGAAGATGGAGGATCGGGTGCAGTAACAGCAACATTGGCCTATACAAGTTCTTCCGACGCGACCCTTTATTTTTCTTTTAGCGGTTTGGCGACTAGTAACACAGATTATAGTATTTCTGCTACTTCAGTGACTATTAGCGCTAATAGCCTGGCCAGCACAATTTATGTCACAGGATTGGGAGATGTGCTTTATGAAGGGTCAGAATCAATTAATGTAGGAATCAGTAGTTTGACCAACGCATCAACGTCTTCGGTTCAATCCGTTTCCTTTACCATTGCAGATGCAGATACTGCTCCCAGTGTATCTTTAAGCACGACATCCTATTCTATTGCAGAAGCCTCAGGAAGCTCTACTGTAACTGCAGAATTGAGTATTGCTACTACTTCCGATGTAATTGTTAATTTGGGATTGAGTGGTCTAGCTACAAGTAATACAGACTATACGATAGGCAACACTTTTATCACTGTAAGCTCTGGTTCAACAAGCAGTAATACTGCAATTACGGCAATACAAGATACGGATTCTGAAGGAGACGAAACAATCATTATCGATATTAGCAGCGTTTCCAGGGGCGGGGCTTCAGAAAATGGTACTCAACAAATTACCATTACTATCAGTGATGATGATTCTTCTACTTCTTCTACTTCCAGCAGTAACAATACTTCTGACACTTCTACCAGTGTGGTCACAGTTGTTACAACGACAGCAGACACAACAACGGCACCAACGACTACTGTATCATCAGGATCAGGTATTACCGTTGCAGGAGCCACAGATAAACCGGTGGTGGCCAGTGATGGTAATGTAGTAACGGTTACTTCGAGCGGAACAACCGTAACAAACACAGATGGATCTGTAACTACAACAATTGAACAGCAAGATGTTGCGACTCAACTAACATCTACGATTGAGAGCACCATCGATCCCAACAAAGGGACCATTTTTACCAGTGTAACAAAGGCAAATGATTTCAGTTTTCAAACAGCGAACGCAGCAGCCACAATTCAAAGTTCTGTAGCAGCTCCTGATACAGCTTCGTCTCAAGTGAACGAGTCAGGCACTGTGATCACCACGGCCTCTATTGGTAGCAATGTTAGTGTTCGTTCCGAAATCCAAATCAATGGAAACTCAACAAGCGCAGTGTCTGTTACCCAAACCGATGGTACTGTCCTTTCAACGTCTCTTACGTTTCCTCCTGGTAGTCAAACTACCCTGGTCCCTAGTACTTTCGGTACCGGTACAGCAGCCAATGCATTGCTCAATAAAGCAATTCCCCAGGATTTCAGTATTACAACCGTCAATGATGTTCAAACGGAAATGAATACTGATGGTTCCCTTGCGATTTCAGTCAGCACGTTTACAAACAGTAAGGCTTCAACAGCAGGGGAAGGTAGCCCAACGAAAAAAACAAAGCTATCTTTGCCTGCAGGAAGCACGGGTTCCATGAGCTTGTCCGGTGCTATTCGTACCGCCGCCCCACAAGTAACGACTCCTTCCGGTAATGTGGTTAATGTCCAGACGGCAACCAATTCTGGTGGTCAAACCGAAACAATTTTACAGGTCACTCCGCCTGGCAATATAGCACCGAAAGTAATCCTCTTGCCGAAAACAGGATCCGATGCGCAAGTGGAGATAGTCTACAATGCTGATGGCTCCGGATCCATTGTTATCAACACTTCATTCACTCAATTGGATGTCAACCGCTTGGCACGCTCCAAACGGCCGGTTGCTCAGACAGAAGAAGTTACGAATGAGACTCGTTTTTATATGGGACGTACACCAGACACCGGAGAAGCCGTGCACCTCTATCCGGCTTCTGCGGACACACAGTTTCGCATTGAACAAAACTTTGACAGCGAGATTACAACGATTCAATTGGTTGCTGGAGAAGCTGATCTTAAGATCAATCATGGAGAGTTGCAACCGTTGTTGGATACCGGTTTAGTCGAGGTAGTCAATACCCCAATCCATCAGAGTATCCAGGAAGGGAGCAACCTGACTGGATTGCCCAATGATAATACGCTGACCCCTTGGGACCTGGAAACCAAATTTGACGATAATGTCCTGGCAGTCTGGCGTTGGAATGTCAGTGAACAGGCATGGCATGCCTTCAGTTCCATCTATCCAGAACAATTGTATCTGAACTTGGAGGTTTCTCGTATTTTGGAATTTATCAATCCGGGAGATGGAATATGGGTTTTTGCGAATGCTCCAACCGAATTGATTCTTAGCGATGAAGATTCTGTTGATCTAACCGAACAGTTTTCTCAATTATCTGCAGGATGGAGCCTGTTGAGCAACGGTAAAGTCATGACGGTACAGGAGGTATTGACCATCAATCCAAACATCCAGTCATTGTGGTTGTATCGGGATAATCAATGGTTTGCCTACTCGCCAGTAAACACAATTCATACATTGATGGAACAAAATGAGAAAGTAAATACTGTTCCACTTGAAGAAGTCATCAACAAGGTGGAAGCCTTCTGGGTAGAGATTCCAACAAACTCTGATTCTTCATCACGTTTGAAGAAACCGCCTTCATTTAAATAACGAAATTTCATAACAAGAAGAACTATCTATGAAAAAAAACACTTTATTCACTACGTCCACCTTCCTGCTTTCTTTGATCACAGGAGTTCTTTTGTTATGGGCCTGCCAAAGAGGGGATGGCAGTCATGGGGATCCCAAAACCTTTGAGGATTTAACATTTCCACCATCTCCTGTAGAACTAATGCAAACCGCACAACAATTAGTTGGGTAAGGTCTGGCTATACTGCTATGTCTCTGTATCACCAAAGATGAATATGGTCCAGTTTACCTTGCCATCGAACGTCACTCCTTCTCCAACGAATATTGACAAGTTGTTTCAAATGAACCAACGGGACTAAGGAATGCTCAAACAATAATTTAGCCAATCTACTTGTCTTTTCAACGATCTTCTGCGCTGTTTTACCAGTGACATAGCAAGGCGCCCGATAAAACGCCTTGAGTCTCGATGAACATCCTGCGTAACTTTCACATATTATTATTTTCGCCTTCCTAAAAGTATTTGAAGAATTCTGCAAAAATTAATTTGAGTCATTGCCATTGCCTCTATATGCTTGGTTGCTCAAGGGCATGAAGTTGTTCGACAAAGGTTACGTGAAATTTATTGAGGAAATTGAATAAGGCTGGAGCCAAGCCTCCATCCCTGCGATTTCGTTAATATTAGCATTTCCTATTTTAAATCTCGGTAAAAGTTTTCATGAACTCCAAGGGCAAGTAAAGTTCTTTTTTCAGGATCCCACTGATAAGCGAGTTTGAAAAACTTGAATCTTATTCATTGGCCCCTTCTGGAACAAAAAGTTCCGCAAGTTCCTGATCTTGATTTTTAGAAATTAAGATATCTCGAACAAAATCAATGGGTAAGTCAGGGTTTTCTAATGCTGCTTTTCCTACTTTAGCCCAAAATTCAATTTGATTTGCTATGCTCCGACATTCGGCTTTTGCTGTCATTTTGGCGGCTGTATAAATTTCGTCGTTGATTCGAATAGAAACACTCATACTCATCCTTAAAATTGTATTCAAATTAATAAACCCCCAACAGAGCTGGGGGTTTATTCCGATTAATTACCACAGATGTATTGAAGTAACAATAAACTACACCAAAGTGTGAATCAATACGATGACACTCCTCTTTTGTTAAAGATTAAAAATTCATACTGTTTTATCAAAGTGTCCACTTTTAGCCACCCACTACAGGCCGAAATTCACCCTATTATGTCTAAAACCATATATTGATTTTGTGTATTTTTTGATGTATATTTAAATGCAATAATTAACTATTGAAGTACAATATGTTTGAATGGGACGAGAAGAAAAATAAATCGAATCAAGAAAAGCACAAAGTTTCATTTCAAGAAGCGAAAAAAGCGTTCCTTGATCCACAAAGAGTAATTGTCGAAGATAGTGATCATAGTTTAAGTGAAAAACGATATTTTTGTCTTGGCGAAGTAGACGGTGGTCTTATAACAGTCTGCTTCACGTATAGGAATGATATCATCCGAATTTTTGGAGCAGGGTATTGGAGAAAGGGGAAAAAACGATATGAAAAAGAAAATAACTTACACTGATGAACCTATGAACCTTGGAAAAACTGTTAAAGATTTTCTTCCTTCGCCAGCAGCATTAGCACTGAAGGAGAAGACAGTAAGAATAACGATCAATCTCAACGAAGAAAGTGTTTTGTTTTTCAAAGATGAAGCAAAGAAAATTGGAGTGCCTTATCAGAAACTGATTAGAAAAGTAGTGGATTTATATGCTGAACATCATGTTTGAGAGAAGAGCATCCAAGGCTTCGAGCAACTCGTTGCTTATTTGGCATATTGGGATCAAAGGAATAAACAATCAGATGAACTCTGGACGTAAGCATTACTATGACAACAATCAAATATTTCGCATATGGTTCAAATATGTCATCACGGCGATTAATGGATAGAGTGCCTTCGGCTCAATTTGTGTCAATTGGCAAGTTAGGCGAACATCGATTACGTTATCATAAAAAAAGCAAAGATGGCTCTGGCAAGTGTGACATCGAGCATACCGAAAACCCCGAAAATTCTGTTTGGAATGTGTAACTTTTAATGCAAACTTCGCACACCATCGATTTTCACTTTGAAGCAAGGAGAAATTAAAATGAAAGTTATTTTCGATCCGGAAGGCACCTATGCCGGACTTCAGGATGCCATTGAAAAGCTAAGTCAAAATGAGGAAATAGAGAGTCTTCTGGTTTTTGTTTGCGACAAGAACGGTTTTGAACCTCAAGCATTAGATCCCCTGTTGGCAAGGGCACCACTCCCTATATTTGGAGGGTGTTTTCCCGGCATTTTATATCAACAGCAGTTTCAAGAACAGGGTTCCATCGTGATCGGTATTGCTGTGGAGCCAAAAATACAACTTATTGAAGGATTGAGTGAAGACAAACCTAATTTTGATGAAACAATCGATTCTTCGATATTTGAAAGTTTAAATGGAGGAGTAATGTTTGTGCTGGTGGACGGTATGTCCACAAATGTGAACAGCTTTCTTGAATCTGTGTTCAATGAAATTGGAATGGTTACTGGTTATATTGGAGGAGGAGCAGGTTCACTTGAATTCGTACAAAAACCATGTTTGTTTACAAACAAAGGTTTGAAAAAGGATTGCTCAATTCTGGCACATTTGGATATTGAAAATGGTATCGGAGGTGCCCACGGAATGCGTACAATCGAAGGCCCCTACAAAGTCACTGGTTCTTCACACAACATAGTCAAAACGATTGATTGGCAACCTGCTGCTTCTTTTTTCAAGGAGCTGATTTTTAATCACCCGGAGTATGATTCGAACTTATTAGGAGTTATGGGAACAGATGCGCACTATTCACTTGGATTGAACCGTTACGATGCAGAGCGAATCATAATTGAACCAATCAAGGAAGAGGCTGATCAATCTTTGGTTTTCATGGCCGAAGTGAGGGAAGGTGAATTTTTGGACATCATGCACGTTACTGCTGACAGCATGATAGACTCGGCAAGCTCTGCCCTCAATCGTGCCCTTGATACGTTCAAGGGCCCTCAACGTCCTCAAACCCTGATTTCTTTTGATTGCATCAGTCGAAAAATTTTCCTCAAAGAACGTTTTGAGGAGGAACTCAAGGCCATTTGCAAAGCAGATATACCCCATGTTGGAGTGTTGACCTTTGGTGGAGAAATTGGGACAAGCGGAAAGGATTTTCTCGACTATCACAACAGGACTTGTGTTATTGGAGTTTTTGGGGACTGATTATGGATAAGCTCAATGAATTGACACAAATTTTTTACGAAATTTCCATGTCAATTGGCACATATCTGGATTTCAAGAAAATGCTGCGCGCTGTGTCGTTGGTCATTCTCCGCAAGCTAAACTGCACCAGTTTTGTGGTGCTGGAAACAAGAAAACACCATGACCGTTTTTACTATGATAATGTGTTCATCACCCCTCGCAATTACTTGAGTAGCGACGGGTATGCTGAATTAATCCAGGCTTTGCCCCATGCGGTAGATTTACAGGAATTCGATACTTTTCAAAGCAAGCTCCCTATTGTCAAGACACGGGAGGATGAAGAGGGGATTCATTTAATGGATCTTCCAAACTACGGGTTGCTTGTAATTTTCAGGAAAAACGGGCCATTGCATATCAATGTAATTCGCTCCTTTCTTCCCATCACCCAAAAATTAGCAGTGGCCTGCAAAGCCTGCTTGTACCATGAACGTCTGGAAGAACAGGTACACATCCGAACTCAAGAACTGGAAGAAAGCAATAGTAAACTACAAGCGGAAATTGAATATGCCAAAAAAATCGAAGTCCAATTGATAGATTCTAAAACAAAAGCAGAATCCGCCAACCAAGCCAAAACCAGGTTTTTAGCGAACATGAGCCATGAAATCAGGACTCCGCTAAATTCAATTATCGGTTTCAATGGAATTTTATTACGACAAAGTCAAAAATTGGCATTACCGGATAAATTTAAAAAATATCTGGAATATATAAAAAGCAACTCGGATCTCTTGCTAGAATTAGTAAATCAGGTTTTGGAAATGTCAAAAATTGAATCCAATAGCATGGAACTGCTGGAAAAGGATTTCAATATGAGAGAAGCATTACAGCCTTTCTTTGATTCCCATACCCTTAGAGCTACGCAAAAGGGTGTTATACTTACATATGACATCCATTCAAACGTTCCGGATTACATTCATGCCGATCATGTAAAGATTTTGCAAATCCTCACCAATTTAGTTGGTAACGCGATCAAGTTCACTCCTGCTGGAAAAGAAATATATTTCCAAATCTACCGAAATCAGAACACATTAGAATTTATCATAAAAGACCAGGGAATCGGAATTGATAAAGAGGATCAAGGTCGGATTTTTAAAGCTTTTGAGCAGGTAGATGATTCCAGTACGCGAAATTTTGATGGTAGCGGTCTTGGTTTGTCCATCACAAAAAGGCTTATAGATTTGATGGAGGGACAGATTTCTGTACAAAGTTTGGGAAAGGGGACCGGATCAACATTTCATTTTTCTATTCCGTTCAGAGAAGCCTTTTTGTGATAAACGGTTCTGGCGGTTATTTGACTACCTCAATTGTTTTCCAGATACTACCTAAAATTTGGTACATGAGAAGAGAAAGATGGTGCATCTAAAAATCAGGCATAAGATTTTTTTCATTATTATTTTTGCCAGCACCTTGATTTCCTTCATTGCCGTTGCCAGTATTTGGACATTGGGGCATTTGGATTACCATTTAGAAAAAGTGGTTGACCGTGCCGCCCGTAAAGTTTCACTTTCCCATCGTCTGCGCAATCAACTGCTGAAAATGCACAATATTGAGAAAAACCTGATTGTTTCCCTCAGCATTGATGAAATGCAGAAACTTCAGCATCAATTTATCGAAATTTCGTCAGTATTTGAAAAACTTTTAGTCGATCTACAACATTTAGCAGAAAAGACAAACTTTGAAAAATTGCGGCGAATTCAGAACAGTTATCAAAATTATATAGAGATTTTTAATGAAATTGCCCGCTTGACACTGGAAAACAGTAACCAGGAAGCCAAAAGGCTCATGAGGCAGCAAATCAATCCCAAGTTTCAAACCATTGATCAACTCACCCGCACCATTAGACTACATGTTCAGACAATACTCTTAGGAGATCTTATCAACACACCATTCATGCGTTTAAAGCCGGAGGTTCAAATGAGATTGCTGGAACAAATAAGTGGTGTGGAAAGCGGGGTACTCAAAGCGATTCGTACAACCCAGCAAGCCATTCTGGCACTCGACCATCAGGAGATTCTGCAGCACAGTCAACAGGCTGAGGCTTTTTTGAAAAGTATTGACAATCAGCTCGACCAAATTGAAAAATTATTGCCGGCTAATCAAGAAATTGCCGCATTGCATCAACATGTCAACGAATACGCGATTCTCCAGCAAACCTTACTTGAATTGACACAAAAAAATTCAAATCAAAAAGCATTCCTGCTTTCCAGTCAGCAAGCACGTCAAGAAGTGGAACGGATCGATGAAATTTTAAAAGAAGTGGCGAATTATCACGAAAAAGGGATGCAGCGCACCTCTGAAGAAACCGGAGATATTTATCGATTCATTAGAAATGTGTTAATCTTACTTTCCATATTGAGCGTTAGTATTTTAATTTTAGTAGGATTCCTCACTTTGAAAGGCATCACTCAGCGCATTTCCATGCTGGTTCAAGGCGCACGGATTATTGCAGGAGGAAACTATTCATTTATCATCGAGGATCCTTCTGCTGATGAACTCCAACAGGTTTCAGAAGCACTCAACCAAATGGTTTCTGCATTTCGGGGTCTGAAAAGTGACTTGGAACAGAGCAATCAATACAAATCCCAATTTTTAGCCAATGTTTCTCATGAACTCAGAACGCCTCTCAATAGTCTGATCATTCTCTCCCAAACTCTAGCAGAAAATAAGGAAAACAATTTAAGCCATGATCAATTGGAATGTATCGATAATATTTATAACAGCGGCACTGAACTGTTGAGCATGATTAACGATTTGCTGGATTTAGCCCAAATTGAAGCAGGCAGGATGACATTATACTTGGACTATGTTCGTCCAGATGAACTGGTCAACTATGTGATCAAAACATTTGATCCTTTGATTCGGCAAAAAGGAATTGAACTCATGACAAAACAAGCTGCAGATCTGCCCCCTCACCTCTATACCGATATCCAAAAAGTGGAGCAGATTATCAAAAATTTACTATCGAATGCCATCAAATTTACAGAGCGTGGAAAAATCAGTTTGTATATCTATCGTCCTTCTGCTGAAGAACTCCAAAAAAAAATTCTATTGCAGTCACAATCCTGGGTTGCTATTTCTATTTCAGATACAGGGATAGGCATTTCGCCCTCTGATCAAAATCTTATTTTTCAAGAGTTTCATCAAGTCGACGGCAGCATACGACGCAAATATGGAGGCACAGGGCTGGGGCTCTCAATCTCCAAGCAATTTGCTCATATCCTGGGAGGTTTCATCACCCTGAATAGTCAAATCAATCAAGGAAGCACGTTCATTCTCTATCTTCCCGAGTCATTGGATCAAGAAAAGCAGAAAAAGCTGTCAAAAGAACATGAAATTGATATTGATAACTCACAACCCAGCAAAAAAGGCACTTCCCAACCAGACTTAATCTCAGAGACACTGCCCCGGAAAGATGTGTTGTCCATCTATCCGCAGCTTGCAGAATCCCGGGTACTCATCGTTGATGATGACATGCGCAGTACGTTTGCATTGATGAAACGATTGAAGGAAAAACAAGTGCAGGTTTTTGTGGAGACAAATGGGCAAGACTGCATTGCCGCTTTAGAGGCTGATCCTGATGGATTTGATTTAATATTGATGGATCTATTAATGCCTAAGCTGGATGGGTACGAAACCATCCGAGTCATTCGTCAAAAACTTGCCCTGGGACTGCCCATTATTGTGTTGACAGCTAATCTGACTGGCGGCGTAGACGAGGAAGTTCTGGCAATTGGGGCAAATGCGTTTTTTGGAAAACCCGTCGATATTGATAAATTGTTCGTCAAAATGGGATATTTATTGCAGAAAGTGAAGGGAAATGCTCCTCTTGATGAAGAAAAAATCTCTGTATGAAACGATCTTCTGCGTAGCTTTATCGCTTACATAGCAAGCTATGCGCCCGATAAAACGCCTTGAATCTCGATGAAAATCCTGTGTAACTTTCGCATGTTATTATTTTCGCTTTCCTAAGGATTCAACTAAGATTGAGGAAGTATTGAAAAAAAGGATTCAAAACTTATCCTTTATCAATTGGAGATATTGCTGTAAGGGAATCCGAGCTTCTTGTAGATTTTATTGATCGCAGGGTCGATGGATTGGACTTTGGTTCTCACTCAAAATGGTAAAGTCGCGTCTGTTTTGCTTTCTCCACAGGAGTACGACATCTTGTGAAATGAACAAAAAGTGATGGAATACTACAACAGTCATTGTCCATGGTTCCGAGACTTTTTCGGTCTGGTGATCCAGGACGCTGGACTCCTAAATCTACTCCATTTTCATTTCTTGACTTTGAATCACAATGTAATTACAATGTAATTCTTTCATAAAATATATTAAAGAGGAAAAATGATAGCAAAGATAATAAGAATTGGGAATTCACAAGGAATTCGCATTCCTAAACCATTGTTAGAACAAAGTGGTTTAAAAGAAGAAGTTGAACTAAAAATTGAAGATAATCAATTAATCATACGCCCATTATCAAATCCAAGAGAAGGTTGGGATAAAGCATTTAAAATGATGGCTAAAAAACATGATGATTCATTATTGGATGATGAATTAAATTTAACTAATTGGGAAAAAACAGAGTGGGAATGGAAATAAATAGGTTTGATGTTTATTTAGTGAATCTTGATCCAACACAAGGTTCTGAAATAAAAAAGACACGGCCTTGTTTAGTTATTTCACCTAACGAAATAAACTGGAACATTAGAACAATAATTATAGCTCCAATGACTACTTCTGAAAGAGACTATCCAACCAGAATTTCCTGTCAATTTCAGAAAAAAACAGGGCAAATCGTGTTAGATCAAATTAGAACCGTTGATAAATCTAGACTTGTTAAGAAACTAGGACATATAGGTCAAAGTACTCAAGAAAAAGTATTAGTGCCACTACAGAAAATTTTTTCATCATAATCTCACGTAAATTAAAAAATAAAAATCAGATTTATTTGGATAACGACTAATGCTGACAATGAACCAACCGGACATGCTGACTCAAATGTGTCAGACTGAATTAAGCACTGCTGATATCAAAACAATTTGTAAAAACCGTAATTTCCCTCAAAAAGCAGCCTCCTCTCGTTCCATCTTTGAAAATTATTTTTTAACAGAAATCGGTGTAGAAACGGCCTTGCAGTCATTAAAACCAGAGGAACGTATTCTCTTGCACTTCATCACGCAAGAAAAAGAAGCGGTTGATCTTAAGTTTTTTGCTTGTCTCTATCCAAAAAAGCAAGAATATGGCTCGTTTACACAAAAATACACCCCTGTATTTAAAGCTGTCCAAAGCAATTTAGTACGTAAAGGTCTGTTATTGATGGGGGTTCGAAAAACTTGGGGTAAAGAAACTAAAACGGAGAGATGGCAGTTCATTTTTCCAAAAGAATTTAACAAATGCTTACCTTCCATTCTTGAACAGAGTAGTTCGTTGTCAGTGCGTGGAAATTATAAAGACGCAATACTGCGTAATAAAATTTTAGTACTTGCTCAATCCAATCAAACCGTTTCTGATGAGGACAGTCAAGATCATATCACCATAATAAAAGGGAAATTACTTATTGGAACCCGTTTATTTACAACAGAACATTTCAAAGAAGGGCCGATAAAACAATGGCAAAAATTAATCGTTTTTCCTAAACAGGAACAACGTAAACAAGCAGCAAACAAACCGATTCATCTTGAGGATTTGGAAGCAATGACGATAGAAAAAAAAGAAATCACTTCTGTTTTATCAGATGCTTTTTCTCAGTTAGCACCAAATGCATGGGTCGAAGCAAAAGAAATAGAACCTTTATTGAAAGTGTTTTACTATGGAACAACGCCCCCTCAAAGTATCCATGTTTGTGAGGTTGGTTGGAAAGCAGGATGTCTGAAAAAATACAATCAAGGAGATAAGACTTATTACCGCCCTCCTGATGAACTTGCCGCTTCTGAAATAGATCCTGCAGATTATTTGACAGTAGAGAGCGATCGTTCTATCCGTATCGATTTAAAAAAAATTCCTTATGAAAGCTTGGAACTTTTAGCCTCTATTGCTCATTTTGAGGTCGTTGGTTCCCGTTTAATTACCTATCCCGATTTGATTTGCATGGGCCAAGCTTCAGAAACAACACAACAACATTCACTCATTGAATGGTTGAAAAATTCCTCTCCTGCATTTTCAGAAGCTTTTGCTACTATGAAAAAGCGACTTGGAAAAATAATCATTCACGATGATTTACTGATTGCGAAGGTGACAGATCTCAGCTTGAAGGTACAAATTCAAAAAGCACTACCGCAATCCACTCCAGTGGTTCTACTATCGAATGATTTTATTGCCTTTCCAAAAGGATATTTAGCCGATGTTCAAAGAATCGTTATGAAGTCAGGGTATGCAATCAAAACGGTAAAAGCTCCTTTTCTCAATGATCATTGATGTTTAACGCCATTTTCCTTATCTTTTATTAATTTCCCATACAGAAACTATACGGAAACTATGATGGATGTAACCTATTTAACCCCATTAGATGACGTAACCGGATTGACAGTAGAGTGCACTCCTTATGACTTGCACAAAGATTTACACGTCTTTATCAACTATATCAAAGAACGATCTGTGAAGCGATCCTATCGAAGCAATGAGTTGAGTACGGCTGATAGCAAACGATTAGCAAAACTGATGGGCAACCCATCTGTTCTAAAGGAAATCGAAGAGGATTACTTTTATTCGTGGATTGATTTTGTTGATTCGTTCGCTTTAGATCTGCAATGGATAGAGTACAATACAAAAGGCGAGTACATGGGATATTCTAGCAGCGCACCTTCTTTTCCTGATAATTATATTAAGTTTCAAAACAAAACCTACGATTCGTTTTTATCGCTTTCCATTAACGAACAGGAACAGACATTACTCAATACTCTATGTAAAACCAGCAGTGATAGCGATAATGAGTTTTTTAGAGAAAGCCAATTGGGACGGTTAGATTCTTTTGACCGTTGGGGATGTGGAACCGGAGTGATTCCTTATCTTAATTTTTCTAAAGCGAGACGATTCTTATTAGAATGCTTAACCTTGGGTTGTCAAAAAGAGGTATGGTATAGTACAGCGTCACTGATTCAATTTTTAAAAAAGCAACATCCCTTCTTTTTGATTCCTCAAAAACCTAAAATGAAGCATGGCAAGGAGGAGCGTTATTGCAATTTTAGAGAATATCAAGGGGGAAATCGGTATTCTGGTCAAAAAAAACAAATTACGGCAAAAGATGCTGATGCTTTTGAACGGGTAGAAGGGCGTTTTGTAGAGAGATTCTTAGAAAGAATTCCCTTTTTGATGGGATATGCAGATCTAGCTTATGATGAATCGGTACATCAAGACATCCCTTCTTTAGGGAAATTGAAAGCATTTCGCCTCCATGCCTCCTTTTTTCAAACAATGAAAGGGGAAGCCAAATCGCCTAAAGTCACGGTACAACCAAATTTTGAAGTTTGTGTAGAATCCTCATTTTATCCCGTTACCATTTTGTCTGCGTTAACTCCTTTTACCACGATTGTGAGTGATGACACGGCGATCGTGTTAAAATTAGATAAAGCGAAAATTACTGAAGCGTTGGCTCAAAATGAAGAACTCGATGTCATTGCCTTGTTACAACAACTAAG
Source organism: SAR324 cluster bacterium (assembly GCA_015231885.1). GTDB lineage: Bacteria > SAR324 > SAR324 > SAR324 > NAC60-12. The sequence continues at coordinate 22,356 of JADGAT010000045.1, read as the reverse complement.
TAATCAGAATCTTCCTCAAAACGTAATGACTGAATTAGAAGAATGGAAGGGACATTCGGAAGTATTTACGCTTTATGAAGGTTATGCCTTGTACGAGGGAGATGTAAAGTTATCTTCTCTTAAAGAGTTTACCGTAGAATCCATTGATTCAAAAATAAATCTTATTCATTCACCCCAAAAACTTTTTAACAAGTTAGAACAAGCAGAATTAATGCCCGTGATGCTGAAACATCAGAGGATGCAGTTTTGCTCTTTGCCTTCTGCTGCAAAAACCATTTTTAGCAAAACAACGCCTCAAACGAAGAAGACTCGTCAATCCATCACATTAAAGCGTGAAGTTTTCACCATACTTTACTTTCCTTCTGAAAAATTGCTGCAAATTTTTCGCAAAGCATTACTGAAAGTTCACTGTCCGATAGAGGTGGATCCAGTAGGAAACAGCCTCCGTTATCCACAAAAATTTGAAAAAGAAATCAAGCAGATCATTCAACAACTTAAGCAAGAATACCAAATTAAAATAAAAGATATAGAATAGCCATGTCATTCCAAGGTCCACTCATCATCCAAAGCGATCATTCCTTTTTGTTGGAGGTTCAACACCCTCACTATACAGAATGCAGGGATTTTCTGGTTCAGTTTGCAGAATTAGTAAAATCTCCTGAATTTATTCATACTTACAAAGTAAGCCCCCTTTCTCTATGGAATGCTGCCGCTTTGGAGATTCCATTTCATCAGATAGTGAGTGGAATGGAAAAATTTTCTAAATATGCAATTCCTTCCAATATATTAGTCGATATCCAAGAATGGTATGGAAATTATGGTAAATTGGTTTTAAAACAACATGTATCGGGCAAACTCTTTTTGCAGATTCAAGACGATTCGATTTTAGAAAGGTTACTTCATGATGAATCGCTGAAGCCGTTCCGTCTGGAACCAATCCATGAAGGACTTTTGGTTGCTGCGGGGCAACGGGGCAATATTAAGCACACTTTAATTAAAATAGGATATCCTGTTAAGGATTTATGCGGTTATCTTTCTGGGGAATCGTTAAAAATTAATCTATGCACAATAGACGCAGACAATCGTCCTTTTCAAATTCGTGATTATCAAAAAGATGCCATCGACGCATTTTATCATGCTGGACAGAATACGGGGGGAAATGGAATTATTGTCCTCCCTTGCGGATCTGGAAAAACCATTATTGGGTTAGGCGTTATATCACAAATTTCCAACCACACTCTGATTATCACAACCAATAATATATCAGTACGACAATGGAATCAGGAATTGGTGAACAAAACGGATCTCTCCAATGACAAAATCGGTGAATTTACAGGTCAAAAAAAAGAAATTCAGCCCATCACGATCACGACCTATCAAATGCTGACTTACCGTAAATCGAAAGAGGATCCTATGGAAAATTTGGAACTCTTCACAAAATGTAATTGGGGTTTGATTATCTATGATGAAGTGCATCTATTGCCAGCTCCCGTATTTCGTGCAACCACTGATATTCAAGCAAGACGCCGACTTGGACTGACAGCAACACTCATACGCGAAGATGGTAAAGAAGACGATGTGTTTGCGCTGATTGGGCCCAAACGTTACGATTTACCGTGGAAAATCCTTGAAAATAAGGGGTTCATTGCAACAGCGTATTGTACTGAATATCGGATTTCTCTTCCTTCTAAGACAGAACATCAATACGCTCATGCTTCCAAACGAACACGCTTTCGTATTGCTGCTGAAAACCCTAAAAAAACGGAACTGGTCCAAGAACTTTTAGAACAGCATTCTCAAGATCAGATTTTAGTGATTGGACAATATATTACACAACTGGAAGAATTAGCCAAAAAGTTGAAGATTCCTCTAATCACTGGAAAAACCAAACATGAAGAACGAGAACAACTCTATCAACGGTTTAAAACAGGAGATCTCAAAATACTCTTAGTTTCAAAAGTGGCCAATTTTGCGGTTGATTTACCAGATGCGAACATCTTAATCCAAATTTCTGGAACATTTGGATCACGTCAGGAAGAAGCACAGCGATTAGGACGGATTCTTCGCCCAAAACAAAAAAATGCTTTCTTTTACACCTTGATTTCCAAAGGAACCGATGAACAACAATTTAGCAGCAACCGCCAATTATTTTTAGTAGAACAAGGTTATCGGTATCAAATTCAGTATTTTTAACGAATCAGGTCAACCAACCAAGCAGGGAGACACCAATAAAATTCAAAACGGGAAAAAGTTGAATGATGAAAATTCCATTCTGGCAAGATAATCATATCGAATATGAAATCCCCGAAGCAGCCACCGAATCGGGTAAATAAGGACTTTATGGAAGAACAATCTGTTAAAATCTTACTTGTTGATGACAAAGAAAGTAATCTGTTTGCCTTTAAAAAAGCGTTAGATGTATTTGATTTTGAGATAATAACAGCATACAGCGGTCAACAAGCCTTAGAAATAATCCTGAAAAATGAATTTGCAGTCATTCTAATGGATGTTCAGATGCCCGAAATGGACGGTTTGGAAACTGCTGAATTGATGCGCGTTCATACAAATACCCCCATTATCTTCATCACTGCCTACCGCAAAGAAAAACAATATGTCTTTCAAGGCTATGAAAGCGGTGCTGTTGATTATATCTTCAAACCCGTAGATTCTTATGTGCTGCGAGCAAAAATTTCAGCATTTGTCGAAATGTATCAGCAAAAACAGGACTTAAAAAAAGCGCTGCACGATCAAGAAATCCTGGCCAAACGACTCAAGGACACCTCAGAGAAGCTGGAAAAAAGAAATCAACAGATGAATCAATTTGTCGGAATTCTTTCTCATGACTTGCGCAGCCCATTCAATACCATGCTATCTTTTGCCCGGATGCTCCAAGAAAAAGTAGCCAGATTGAATCCAGGTCAGGACATTTTAGACATGCTGACTGCGATTGAGAGGACAGGCAACAGGGCATCAGAACTGGTAGATGAAATTCTGGCATTGACAGCAATTGAAGGCGGTCAGTTTCAAATTGAATTTCAGCGCTGCTCCTTAAATCAACTGCTGAAATATGCTGTTGAAGACTTAAAGCCTGCCTTTGAACAAAAAAAGATCAAGATCATTTTTGAAAACAATAGCAACCATTTTGTGTCTGCAGATCCCCTAAAGCTCAATCAAGTGTTTGATAATTTATTGAATAACGCGATCAAGTTCACCCCTGAATCTGGACAAATCACAATACGGACAATTCCTGAAACGGATGGTGTCCAAACTCAAGTCATTGATACGGGAGTGGGTATTGCTCCAGAAAAAATTCCTCTTTTGTTTGAAAAACATCATAAAATTTCTACATCAGGGACAAAAGGAGAAAAAGGGACAGGGTTCGGACTCCCACTGGTTCATGAATTATTGCAAGCACATCACTCACAACTTCATGTCCAGAGTGAAGTCAACAAGGGGAGCTGTTTCTCTTTTATGCTGCCTTATTGGAATCCGGATAAGTCTTGATGTTTTTTTTAAACCGGGTTCCATCTTGAACCGTTTATAATATCGGCGGGGTGATGCCCATTCAGAATTGAGGGGGACAGACATAGTCCGGAAAAACTTGTCGGATTTCTTTTGCAATTCCTTGAGCATCCTGTTTCAATCGTTTTGGGATACCTGCAAAGATAGCATTTTTACGGGCAAGGCTGGCTCTGATCATTTCTAGACCATCTTCATCAAAACCTTCAATGACTTGCGCGAGTGAGGCATCAATGAGCGTGTCCATCGTCTGTTGAAAAATGTGTTTAAGTGTTGCCGATGATGCATAACACTGGGCGAACCGCAATACGATGCTTCGGGCAATCCATTTGGGGGAAAGCCCAATGGGCCCATGCTGCTGCAAAAATGACGGATACAGAAGATTGAAAAAATAGGTATCGGGAATCCCTTTGCAAACAGGCTGCTGGATCTGCCCGGGATGGGCTTGATCCGGAATCCACTGTGTTGTTTTTTTGCTGCCAGATGATTCCTGAAATTCGAAAACAATCTCCGTTTGCTCAATTTCTCCACTGAGTGCGTTAAGATAACTCACATGAACAGGAAAGGCCGTGGGATGCTGTGCTTGTATTTGTGCAAATGGAGGGTTTTTGACATATTTCGATGTTGTTAATACGGGAATAAGCTGTTGACGGACATGCTCGATTTCCTGGATGCGCCACAATTTATAACCATGATTTTTGAAATTCTTCCATAAATTATTAGGGATGGCCTGTTCCCGGGGGATTGACGACCTGACAAAAGTTTTTAGTGGAGGAGGAAGAGGGTCTGGTAATGATTTCCCAGAATTTTCGGCAATCGGGGTCTGTATTGAATGCTGCAGTGCCGTTAAAAAACTCTGTTCGGATAAGTAGTCTTCTTCAGTCCAAATCATCGCTCTTTCTACGACATTTTCTAATTCTCGAATATTTCCATGCCAATTGTGCTGGTATAGTACATTAAATGCTTCCGGCATGACGCCTTTGATGTGAGGATTGGTTTTACGTTTTACGGCAATAACATGCATAACTAACGGTTCAATATCTTCTTTCCTTTCCCGTAGTGGAGGCACAAACAAAGGAATGACATTCAAACGGTAAAACAGGTCTTCCCGAAACTCCCCTTCCTGTATTTTTTCCTGCAAGTCCTGATGGGTAGCACTGATGATCCGGACATCCACCATTTCTTCGTTCTGACTGCCAACCGGACGAATTTTTCTTTCTTGCAGAACCTGCAGCAATTTCACCTGGAGATCCAGAGACAGATCTCCAATTTCATCTAAAAAAATAGTCCCCCCGTTGGCCAGGGTGAATAACCCCTCTTTATTGCCCAATGCTCCAGTGAAGGCTCCTTTGACATGGCCGAATAATTCACTTTCCATCAATCCCTTAGGAATAGTCGTACAGTTGATTGACACAAACGGTTCATCGTTCCGCGAACTTTTCTGGTGAATTTCTTTAGCAATAACCCCTTTACCTGTCCCTGTTTCTCCCTGGATCAGGATGGTTGAATCCAATGGTGCGACTTTATCAATGTAATGCAGAATGGCACGGAATGGTGAGGACTGACCGATCATTTTTTTTCGGGAAGCAACCGATTCAGCCCGTATCGATTGATTCAACTGATATGCTTGAAAAAGCGCTTTTCGCTCTTCTGATAATTGTTCGGCCCGCCGTAATAAATCCGTCAATTTGCTGCGGATGAGCGTTTCTTTTTTAGGGATGTAGTCATCAAAACGGCTGTCGCGGAATGCTTCGATTACATTGGATACGCTGGGATCTGATGTCGACATGATTGTTACAATTTCGTCACTCATTTCCTTTAAATGCCTGCCGGCCTGCAGACCATTTACTTCAGGCATGCGCATGTCAATGATGGCAAGGTTGAAACGCATTACCCATGATGGACTCAATTGGTTTACTTTACTCGAATCAGAGAGCTTATGCACCTCGTGTCCCATGTCTTTCAACTGCATTTCCATCGAAAGTAAAAAATCTTGATCATCGTCAATGAGTAGTATGTTCATAGTCTGCTATTATGGTTTATTGGGATGTAAAAGTTATCAATTGTAGCAACGGTGTTATTGTAATATAGTATAATTTAAAAATAAAGTTATATTATAGAAACTAATGCCTGTTCAGCTTCTATAACGTGGACTTTGAGAGGATAAAAATTATGGCATAGAAAATGTAGTTTCTTATAAAAAGACGTGATGTGCGGCTTTGCAGAAGTTCAATTCAAGCAAAAATAAAAGTGATGACAATCAAAAAGGAAAAACCAGCAGATGAGTCAAAAATCGATAGAACACTTCTAGGAAAACTTCCGTTTCCTGAAGGTTTATGGCAACGAACGATTTCGAGTGGCATGAAATCTATACATCCTCAGCATGGAGAAAGTTTGACTCCCGCCAAAGCTTATCAGAAGCGGCCGCTGACTGATTTTAACCTCAAAAAGCAGAGTAATATGCAGGATGCCAGCATTATTGCGAAGGTACATCCGACACAGCATGTTCTCAGGTTAGTGGAGGAATTGCGCAATCATCCCGATTCCGTGCCGGTGAGATTGGAATTGATCTCTATCATCATCAATTTAAAAAAAGTATTTCCTTTGCCCTTCTATAAAAATCTGCTGATTCAATCACTCATTCCCCTTTATTTGGGACAGTATGATATGGAGACTCTGGCGTGTTTTGCGCGGTCCTATCATTTATATCTACGAAAATTGGAGGAATACATTAAAAGCAGCTTGGAAGGACTGCGTTCATTTCAAAGAGGTGCCGACGATAATAATAATGCCGACGATTCAACAGCTGCCCACTATTCTGAAGAGCAGCAGCTGTTATCTGCAATCGAAATAATCAAAACCCTGCTTGTTGATGCTCGCAAATTCAAGAAACTTATTAGACAATCCATCTCTTTTTCTTTCAATACTGAGGAATTGGAAAAACCGGACGATCAGGAGAGAGGGAAAGAGAAAGCGATCTCTTTTTACTTGTATCCGGATTCACTGCTGTTGGAAAAAACAACGACTGTTCTTGATCTTATCAAGAATATACCATTGCTGCATCCATTAGGACTGCAGATCAGCAAAAAAATTCAAAAAAATGAGTCATGGAAGGGGATTGCCCAATTGTATGAAAGACGCATTCAAATGAAAATGCTTCATTCTTATATCAGGAGGGTTGAGGCTGGGGATCTCTTTCCTGAAAAAAAAATTTTTTCTACATTTAGAAAAGTCGTTTCTGGTTATCGCAAAATTAAAGAAATTCTCAAAAAAAGAGGAATAGAAGCCAAGGAGTATTTCTTTCTTCTCGAATTTGCTGATGTCATTTCTGCTGTATATTTATATCGAGATTTATTAAATTTAGAGGATACTGAAATCCTGAAATTGTTAAAGGAAGGACAGCAGGCACTCAGTATGGCAATGATGGATGCTCCTGAATTGACAAATAAATACAGACGACTTGAAAGAGCCTTACATTCTCTGTACCCTTAGGAATGCGAAAAAATCCTTTAATGGTTATTCAAAAGATATGGATATGAGTAATAAACCAACAGTTTTAATAGTAGACGATACCCCGGAAAATATCAAAGTGGTCATGGGTGTACTGCGAGACCAGTACAAATTAATGGCGGCGCTCAATGGACCCGAAGCATTAGAAATAGCTGAGAAAAACCATCCTGATTTGATTCTTCTTGATATCATGATGCCTGAAATGGACGGCTACGCAGTCTGTCAACAACTTAAAAAGATGCCGGAGACCAAAGACATTCCTATTATCTTCCTGACAGCCAAAACACAACCAGAGGACATTGTTAAAGGCTTTGAACAGGGGGCTGTGGATTATGTAACAAAGCCTTTCAATGTCATGGAATTACAGGCCCGGGTGAAAACGCACCTGGCACTCAAGTTTAGCCAGGAAACCGTCCTCCAAAAAAATGCTGAGCAAAAAGAGCTTTTGCATATTCTTTGCCATGACCTGGTCAATCCAATGGCTGTGGTCAAAACATATTTAGAAATGGGAGCAAAAAAACCGGCAGATTGGCTGGAGGCTAAAAGAAATATGATGCTGATGGCAATGGAAACAGGGTTGGAAACGGTTGATCTTATTCGAAAAATGAGGGCCCTGGAAGACGGGAAAATCAAAATAAGATTAACCTCGGCTCCTGTTAAAGTCTCTGTTGAACGATCTATTTCGATGCTTCATCAAAAATTTGAAGAAAAAAACATAAATCCTGTCTTAAATATCGACGAGAAGCTTTGTGTTCAAGTAGAAGAAACATCCTTTATTAGTTCAGTTTTGAACAACATTTTTACTAATGCTGTTAAATTTTCTTTTACTGATTCCAGGATTTTGGTGAATGCAAAACAAGAAGGAGAATCTGTTGTCATCTCGATCCAGGATTTTGGGATAGGCATGTCGGATCGTTTGATCAATGACCTGTTTGATATCAGCAAAACAACAAACCGATCAGGAACGAACGGGGAGCCTGGTACCGGATACGGCATGCCATTAATGAAAAAATTCATCACCCTTTATGGTGGTTCTCTGAAAATTATATCAAAAGAAAAAACAGGCTTTTCGGACGATCATGGAACCCAAATCATATTGAACTTGAAGTCATGTTAAAGCAGACCGAGCTGAATGGCGTTGGCTCAGTTCAACAATCCTGGATTCAGGCTGTAATGAAACATTCAATAATCGGGATTGTTGTATATTTTCTTTTCATCACTATTGCTGCTGGCAGCGAAAAAGAAGCGCTGGTGATTGCAATAGCCAAAGATTACCATCCTTTTTCCCTGGTCAATGTAGAAGAGTACCCTGCTGGCATGTGGGTGGATATTTGGAAACTTTGGGCTCATAAAACAGGGCAGAAGATAGAGTTCCTTCCAGCCACATGGGACGACACACTGGCTGCGTTGAAAGATGGGAGAGCCGATATCCATATTGGTTTGTTCCGCAGCGAAGACCGGGAAAAGTGGATGTTTTTTTCCCACCCGTTCTATGAAATTGGAACGGGGTTGTTTTACTCTATCGCCCATAAAAAACCTAAGAACCTTTCCAGTTTATCTTATCAGAACGTTGGTGCGATCGAAGGTTCTTATCAGGAAAATTCTCTCGAAAAAAAACACCCCTATATTACCGTTTTTTCTTATGAAAATGAAGAACAAATGATTTGGGGTGCCATCAATGGAGAAGTTCGTGCGTTCCTTGGAGAAGAGCCTGTTGTGAAAAGGCAGTTGGAACGAATGGGAATGCAGGGAAGCATTGCTAAAAGCGGCTACAGTCTTTTCAGAAAAGAGGTTTCCGCCGGAGTCCTCAAAGGAAACAAACAGCTATTGGAATTGGTGAATAGCGGACTCAATCAAATTTCCCGTCAAGAATTTGAAACAATCGAAGCCCGCTGGATTGTTGACCCTTCACAGCGCTATTATCAGTATCAGGACATTTCAAAGACACAGCCACCATCACCGAAAACAGGACTTGCTCCATCTAAACCATTCAAGTCAAAAACAATTTTCAGCAAAATGATATTTAAGGGAATGGTGACCATTCTTATTGTTTCCTTTGTGGTCGGACTGCTTGGTTTCCTGATATGGCGCTACTGCCCCAATATGATTGAGTCTTTGTTTCAGTCAAAGCAAGCCGTCTTGATAGGGGGAGGATTGCTGGGGGCGTTTTTGCTGATCATTGTCATCATTGCCCAAATAACGCTCCACAAAATTGAGAAAGACATTAGAGAGAGAACGGCTGTGTCATTACAAACAGTTGTTCGGATGACTCACGAGTCGTTGGCTGCCTGGGTAGGGACTCAAAAAGAATTATTATGGCATTTATCAAACGACCCCACATTGCGTTTCCTGACAGAGCAGCACCTCATGGTTCCGCCAAACCGTGAAGCACTCCTCAATAGTTACTCTTTGAACGCGCTTCGGGAATTTTTTGACAGCAGGAGAAATTTATTTGGAGATATTGGTTTTTTTATTATCAATCCAGACTATATCAACATTGGTTCCATGCGTGACTCAAATATTGGAAAAATCAATTTGATTGCCAAACAACGACCCCAGCTGCTTCAAAAAGCATTTGGAGGAGAACTGGTGTTTATTCTGCCGGTACGCTCTGATGTGATGCTGGCCAATCAAGCCAATACTGCCAAGAGACCTCCTTCCATATTTTTTGCAGCGCCCATTAAGAGCGTAGCAGGAGAGGTTCTGGCAGTAGTCACCCTGAGGGTTGACTTTAACCGCGAATTCAGCCGCCTGACTCAAATAGGACAGATTGGCAAAAGCGGAGAGACCTATGCTTTTGACAGGAATGGAATTTTGATTTCAGACATCCGCTTTGATAAAGATATGCAGCAGACCGGTTTGCTTGAACCTGATGAGCCGGCAATCTTAAATCTACGGATTACTGATCCTGGAGGAAACTTACTGGAAGGGTATCAACCGTCCCTTTCGCAAACCGAACAGCCGCTTACGCTAATGGCACGGCATGCCGTTTCTGGAAAGCCTGGAGTCAATGTGGATGGATATCGTGACTATCGGGGAATCATGGTCCTCGGTGCATGGTTATGGAATCCGCATTTAGGATTTGGTTTGACTACTGAAATTGATGAAACGGACGCACTGCAGCATTATTATACGATACAAATGGTGATCATTGGGGCATTAGCCGTCACTACCTTTCTTGCTCTAATGCTGATGGTCGTCACGCTTTGGTCCGGCATACGTGCCAACAGAACTTTGACAAGATCGAGAGATGAACTGGAAGAACAAGTCAAAGAACGAACAACAGATCTCACCCATGAGATTCAGGAAAGGAAACGTTCCGAAAAAGCCCTGCAAACGAGTGAACTGCGGTTCCGTAATCTTGTCGAAGGATTCCAGGAAAATTATTTCTTTTTTTCTCATAATCTTGCAGGCATGATCAATTATGCAAGCCCGTCAATCACTCAGATTCTAGGCTATTCTCCAGAAGAAGCCCTTATTGATTTCAAAGATTTCTTTACCTCTAATTCGGTGAATGAAAAAGCAGAATTCCATCTTGAAGTAACGACTCATGGAATTCAACAGCCTTCCTTCGAATGTGAAGTATTCCATAAAGACGGTAGCATCCGATGGCTGGATATTTCCGAAGTGCTCACTGTGAATGAGTCAGATCAAGTCATTGGAGTGGAAGGGATCGCACATGATATTACCGAACGCAAAAAAGCTGCAGCTCAGTTGAAAGAAAGAGAAGAAAACCTGGAGATGCTGATTGAATCGATACCGTTTCCACTCGGAATCACCAGTGTCCAGGATAAGAAAATCGTTAAAGTCAATCAGGCTTCGTTAGAGTTCAATCAAATTTCCAGAGACGATTATTTAAACGCTGATCCCAAATCAATGTACGCCCATCCTGAAGATCGTCTCAAAATACTGAACGAATTTAACAAGCATGGGCGTGTGGATAATTATGAATTTTTAGCAAAACGATTAGGGACTGGTGAAGAGCGCTGGGTTTATATATCCCTCTATCAGATGACCTATTTTGGGCAATACTGCTTTGTCAGCATTTTTTTTGATAACACAGAAAGGAAAAAGGAACAGGAGGAGCTGAGGATTGCTAAAGATCAGGCAGAAAAAGCCACGTCGGCAGCCGAAAAAACGGCTGAAAGGCTGAACCATTATTCTGCAGAATTGGAATGGAAAAACAGGGAAATGGAGCAGGCCCGCCAGATAGCGGAAGAAGCCACTCAGGCCAAAAGTGATTTTCTGGCCAACATGAGCCATGAAATCCGTACCCCCATGAATGCCATCATGGGCCTGACTCATCTTTGCCTGAAAACAGAAATGGCTGACAAACAGAGGGATTATCTAAATAAAGTTTACTCTTCGGCAACATCACTTCTGGGAATTATCAATGATATTTTGGATTTTTCCAAGATTGAAGCAGGCAAACTGGAGATTGAATCCGTCGACTTCAATCTGAATGATGTGCTGGATAACGTATCCAACCTGATCACAATCAAAGCTCAGGAAAAAGGGTTGGAGTTCCTCTTTAAAACGGAAACGGAAATCCCCTGGCAATTGATTGGCGATCCGCTGCGTTTGGGACAAATTTTGATCAACCTGGCCAATAATGCGGTCAAGTTCACCCAGCACGGAGAAATTGTCATCTCCATAGAAATGGTCAGTCAAACTGCAGACAGCCTAATGCTTCAATTTACAGTACGGGACACTGGAATTGGATTGAGCAAAGAGCAAATCGGAAAATTGTTTCAATCGTTTTCTCAGGCAGACAGCTCCACGACTCGAAAATTTGGAGGAACGGGACTCGGGTTATCTATTTCCAAACAATTGGTAGAAATGATGAAAGGCCAGATATGGGTGGAAAGCCTGCCTGGAGAAGGGAGTTCATTTATCTTTACCGCCGTTTTTGGACTGCAGGGAGAACAGAAAAATCGAGAATTGCTGAACTTGCCCGCAGATTTGGAGGACATGCATGTGCTGGTCGTGGACGATAATAAAACGTCCAGGCTGATCCTGTTCGAATTGCTAGAATCGATAGGGCTTCAAGTGACTCTGGCCTCTTCAGGAGAAGAAGCGCTTACTGAAATAGAGAAAGCCGATGTTGCCCATCAATTGATTTTAATGGACTGGCAGATGCCGGGTATGGACGGGCTGCAAACCAGCAAAAAAATCAAGGAGTATTTTGATTTTTCATCACAGCCCAAGATAGTTCTGTTCACGGCTTTTGGCCGAGAAGAAGTGATGCAGCAAGCAGAACTGATTGGTTTTGACGGCTTTTTATTAAAGCCCGTGACTGCATCAGCGTTATTGGATACCATCATATCTGTTTTTGGCAAAGAAACAAGAAGTCCATTAAATTCAACAGAAAGGGAAGTAAAAGAAGAAGGACTGCAGAGAATTCGAGGTTCTCGTATTTTGTTAGTCGAGGATAATGAAATCAATCAGCAGGTTGCAATGGAACTGTTGACCGGAGCAGGTCTTTTAGTCGAAGCTGCTATGAATGGTCATGAAGCCGTAGAGAGAGTCAACAAAGAACAATATGATACCGTGCTGATGGATATTCAAATGCCGGTCATGGATGGATATGAAGCAACCCGTATTATCCGTCAGAATCCTGAATTTGAAGAATTACCGGTCATTGCCATGACGGCCAATGCCCTGTTGAAGGACCGTGAAAAAGCCCTGGAATCCGGAATGAATGATCATGTCGCCAAACCTATTGACCCTGAACAACTTTTCGCAACACTCCTCAAATGGATCAAGCCTGGAACAAAAGAAGGGGACGCAGCCCTTCAACGGGCTCAGCAAAAACGACCTCAGCCATCACAAAAACTGCCTAAACTGCTGCCGGGCCTTGACATCACTGCAGGTTTGCGCCGAATTGGAGGCAATCCCGAATCTTATCGAAATCTCTTGAAAACCTTTGCCCAGAACCAGGCGCAGGCTGTCTATCAAATCAAAACTGCCTTGAGCGAAAACGATATGGAACTGGCATCACGGCTGTCTCATACCCTCAAAGGCGTTTCTGGAAATATTGGAGCCATGGAGCTCCATGAAGCGTCCCTTCAATTGGAGACTGCAATTAAAAAAAATAAATCCAATGTGCCATCAGCTTTGATTGATGAAGTCCAGGATTGTTTCAATCAAGTGCTTTCCTCCATCAATAAGCTGAGTATGGAAGATCAACCGATGGACACATCAGATGCAAAGCCTGTCGATTTACAAAAAGCGATCCCTGTGTTTAAGGAACTGAAAGAGCTGTTGGAACAAAACAATACCCAAGCCGAAGAAGTACTTGATTCTCTGCTGCAGTTGTTTTCCGGAGAGGATCTGAAAAAACTGAAGCAGATAGGCCAGGCATTGGATGTATTCCAGTTTAAACAAGCTCGGGTGCTGCTGCAGCAGATCATCGCTGAGTTTAATCTTGAAATTTAGGAAGGCGAAAAGAATAACATGCGAAAGTTACGCAGGATTTTCATCGAGATTCAAGGCGTTTTATCGGGCGCATAGCAAGCTATGTAACCAATAAAGCAACGCAGAAGATCGTTGAAAAGACCAGTAGATTTGCTAAGTTATTGTTTTCGCCTTCCTTAGCATTAAAAAAATCTGTCAAACGCTTCACACGTCTCCCCCCGATCTATAAATAATCCTAATGTATTCAGGCTTCCGTTAGCCAGATATGTCTGGGACTGCAACATTGGCTTCCTATCTTATATCTTATTTATTTTTAAAAGTTATATAATTTTAACATAAAAAGTAGTTTGTTATAATTTATAATAAAATAAAATTATAACAAGACAAACACAATAGGGTCATTCCTATGTTTGACTTATATTTGTATGTCCTTGATCAAAAGTATTTTAACATCATTATTTGAATCTTGTTGTGAGGAGCTATGTGGGAAATTGTCTGGCATTCGCTCTCAATCAAAAAATGTTAAATTACTCAGCCGGAGGATTGAATCATATCGCGACAGAATTTTTTTATTATCAAATGAGCAGAGACTGGTACATCGATTGTAACAGATAATAATATCATGAATTTTTGATATTCACCCTTACATCGAAAGAGGCCTTATGAGTGAACAAAACAAAACACTACAGCAGGAAATGGAAACTATATTGGATAACATGAGGGACAGGATGGATAAATTGACAAAAATATCCCAAACCATGCTGACAGAAGCGGAAATAAGAGTGAAATCAGAATTATTCACTCTGGAGGACAAATGGCAAATGGCTAATGCAACCCTGGAAAAATTCAGTGCTGCAACAGAAGGAGCACGGCAGGAAATTGCCAAGGGTTTTCAAGAAACCTGGGAGGATTTGAGTCAGCATTTTGGAAAGGTTATCAATCAATTCAAAAAGGAAGGTATTTCCTTTTTAGACAAATGGGATTTATACCAGGACTCGACAGGTCAATGGCGTTGGCGCCGCATGGACCTGGATGAACAGACAGTAGGTGCTTCGCATGCGGGATTTCAAACACGTGAAGATTGTGTGGAAAATGCTGAACGTCATGGTTATCAAAAATAATATCGGTGGTACCAAGCGTCTAATATGTTTTTTTGTATTAATTGAGATGGGGAGAATCATATCCAACTGATTCATCCACACTATGATCAAGCCCCTTGTGTCAGTCAATAAACAACTATCACAACTAATTTAGAAGGAGGCAATCATGAAACTTAACCCGATTTTTATATTCCTGTTTTCTCTTCTCCTGACGGTATTCCATCCTGTATTGGCCCAGGAAAATCCTGAGCTAAGCGACCTGGAAATCATGAATGCGGTGGAAACTGAATACCTGAACCATAGCCAAGTACCAGCCAACGACATTGACGTATTGGCAACAGAAGGGATCGTGACACTGCGCGGTCGGGTTAACAATATCTTGGCCAAAGAACATGCCACAAATGTAGCAGAAGTGGTCAAGGGAGTGCGGGCTGTGGTGAATCTGCTTGAACTTGATCCACCCAAAAACAGCGTTGCTGATACCATCGAGCAAGATATCAAGTATGCCCTGCTCCGCGATCCGGCTACCGAGTCCTACGAAATTTCTGTTAGTGCCGAAGCGGATGGTCTGGTAGTGCTGGGGGGTGTTGTCGATTCCTGGCAGGAGAGACTGCTTGCGGAAACTGTGGCCAAGGGCGTTGCCGGGGTTACTGCAATCAACAATAAGATCAAGATCAACTTCAAGAACAACCGTACCGATGAGGAAATCAGGACAGAGGCCGAACAGCGTTTGCGCTGGGACATCCGTGTGGATCACTCTCTGATCGATGTCAAGGTCAACGACGGCAAGGTGGAGCTCAGGGGGCTGGTCGGCAGTGCTGCTGAAAAACGCCTTGCCCGCTGGGACGCTTCTGTTGGTGGGGTCAAGTCAGTGGATACCTCAGAGCTTGAGGTGGATTGGACGCTTCACAATGAAAAAATCAGGGCAAATGAATATGTTATCTATTCTGACAAAGAAATTCGAGAGGCACTCCAGGACGCATTACTCTATGATCCTCGTGTGAATTTATTCGAGATAACACCAGAGGTTTCCAACGGCTATATTACACTCAAGGGTGTGGTCGACAATCTAAAAGCCAAGCAGTCGGCTGAGCAGGATGCCCACAATACCGTAGGAGTGAATGGCGTCACTAACCTGATTAAGGTCCGCCCCATTAAGAACATCAGCGATGCTGCTATCTCCAAAAACATCCGCACGACACTGGCCAGCGATGTGCTTGTGAACTCCTACGAGATCATTATCGGTGTAGCCAGCGGAACTGTCCATCTGTATGGAACCGTAGATTCCAACTTTGAGAAAGCTAGGGTCGAAGATATCGCATACCGCAGCAGAGGGGTTCAGCATGTGCGCAACCACATTGATGTCAACTTTTCCGAAGCAAGCTACTACGATCCATATCTCTACCCGCAATGGCCTTACTACGGTTACCCATGGCATATGGCTCCTTCCAGGGTCTATTCCATGACAGACGTGGAAATCCTTCGGAAAATCAAAAAAGAATTGTGGTGGAGTCCTTTTGTAGATGCTGATCAAATTGAAGTGTTTGTTGAAGATGGTGTGGCCACTCTGCTGGGGGTTGTGAATTCGTGGAGCGATTACAACGCTGCTGGAAATAACGCCCTAGAAGGTGGTGCCTGGCGTGTTATCAACAAGATCAAAGTCCGGGAAAAATAAAAAACCGTATCAACCAAATCAAAAACAAGATGATCGTCGAAAATGACAAATTAATACATAAACTCACAACAGTGTGCCGGAAAATTGTCACGACAAAAACATTCGGAACCTTTTTGTTGTTGACAGTAATTGTACTCGGGGGATTCTCTGGCTGTGGTGCCAAAGACCCAAAGTTAAAATTATATGCAGAGCCTGGGAAGACTGTCCCCCCAGGGGAAACGATTTATGTTCACGTAGGAGGAAATATCAAACCAGATGATATTGACTGGTATCGTGAGGGAAACCAGGTGCATGAGTGCAACAATTTAGCCGCATGCGAATTCACATACGATGAAACCATTCACATCAACATAAAAGTAGTGGTGACTGCAAAGGAAAAAATCAGTGAAATTACTGGAATACTTCAGAAACAACCATCTCATGAGGAGGAAACCATTACTCTCACTTGGAAAAACGAGAGCACGACTACAACCACTACGACAACTACAACCACTATTTGAATATACTCGATGCTGACAGGATAAGGGCTCGTACAGAAATAACCTTTACAGATGACTTATCTTTTTCCTCGTCTACGGTGTTGTCTTCAAAGGCACATACTCCAGTATGCACAATTGAAGACGCCTTGTAGCCAAGAAAAAATACTTCCTCATCTTTGTCAACGTTATTTCTGCACGAACCCTAAAGAGATAGCCTAATCAACCAGAAAATTTTTGTAAGCAAGGAAAGGAGCAGACAATGCATCATCCTAGAAAACTAGCCAAACTGTCCGGATATCATCTGCATACACTTGACGGAGAGATGGGTAAATTGAAGCAAATCTACTTTGATGATCATCATTGGACAGCACGCTATTTTGTTGTAGACTCCGCAAGAAGTTCGATAGGGCATGATGTTTTGGTAAACCCATCAGAAATCAAGGATATTGATGACGCAAATGAATACTTTGAGTTGAATCAGACTCGGGAGCAAATCAATCATAGTCCACCCCCAGATACCGTATTACCGGTTTCTCATCATCACGAACAGGAGTACAGCCATTACTATGGATGGATGCCCGATTGGACTGCTGATCCGATATTTGGAGCACCCCTCATTCATCCTCCTGTCTCCGAGGAGGATGTCAATACCCCAGAACAACAGCTTAGAAGCAGCAACGAGGTGATCGGATATCGCATTCAAGCTGAGGATGGAGAAATTGGTCATGTGGAAGATTTTATTGTAGAAGACCCTGATTGGAAAATACGTTATCTTGAAATCAATACGGGCAACTGGCTGCCAGGAAAAAAAGTGCTTATCGCGCCAACATGGATTCGGCAGGTTTCCTGGACTGATAAACAAGTCACTATTAATTTGACCAGAGAAGCTGTTCATTCTGCACCCACGTATGATCCATCAAAGTTGATCACTAGGGACTATCAACTCACGTTGTACAAGTATTATGGAAAAAAATTTCATCATGATTGAGGACAAAGCCCGTATCTTCTGAAGTAGAGGCCTTGTGTGTCAAAGCTAAAGAAGCAAAGTAGATTGGCTAAGTTATTGTTTGAGCATTCCTAAAATTAAAAATAAGGAGTCCGATATGTGTAATGTGAACGTTGTAAAAAAGTTAAAAGACCATAAAATGTGGTTGTCCTCTGGAGGGAAAAAAGGAACCCCTGCTGATTTCAGTTACGGTGATTTGAGAGGAATTGACTTGACCGATACGAATCTTAAAAAAGCAAATTTTAAAGCGGTCAATATGGAAGCGGCCATTTTGAAAAATGCCGATTTGCGTGAAGCCCGTTTCAACGGTTCTAACATGGAGGGTGTAAATTTAAGAGGAGCTAATTTGCAAGGAAGTAATCTGGATAATGTCAATCTGTACAACGCCGATTTAAGCAACGTTTGTTTGGACCACAGTTCTTTGAAAAACACCAATTTACATGGAGCTAATCTTAACGGTGCCATGTTGGCTAATTTGCAATTGAAGGGCGTTAAAGTGTCAATAGAAACAAAGGTTGCTGATTAGTATGAATTTGTGTAAAGTCTTTTCCAGACAGTGATAGTGGCAGTTATTTCTGATAAGAACCATGTTTTTACCTATAACCGGCCAAGTTTGCTGCCAACCAAACAGGGTCGGCTCTCGAATGGCATCCCGAATACCTCATCGATTTACCTTCACAATTGGCTTTATTTCGCTGGCTTGTCAACTGTACAAGAGAATCTAAAAAAACCTGAGTGGCAAATAAAAAACAACATTCCCATTACCTCAAGTTAAGAAATGAATGAACATTTTCTAATTGGCTTAGCAGGAATCGTTACGTTGGGAACTCTGGCACAATGGTTAGCTTGGCGATTTCGATTACCCTCCATTTTATTATTACTAATCTTTGGTTTCCTGGCAGGCCCTGTCACAGGCTGGCTGAATCCAGACCTGCTTTTTGGAGAACTACTATTTCCTGTAGTTTCCATTGCTGTGGCCATTATTCTGTTTGAAGGCGGAATGAATCTCAAATTATCAGAGTTTCAAAAAATAGGTGGGATCGTCTGGGGTTTAGTGACAATAGGAGCACTCCTGACTTGGTTGTTCACTACCATAGCAGCCATCTATTTGCTCGAATTACCGTGGCAAATTGCTTTGTTACTGGGATCTGTGCTGGTTGTGACAGGACCAACTGTGATTATGCCAATGCTGCGCCATATTCAGTTGAAAGGGATGTTGGGTTCGATCATCAAGTGGGAAGGCATTACCATCGATCCAGTTGGAGCAGTTTTAGCAGTTCTGGTATTTGAAGCACTTGTCCTTGGTACCTTAGAGCAAATAGCCTGGTTGACTGCTTTTGGACTGTTAAAGACCTTGTTGATTGGAACCTTGCTGGGGTTTGCAGGAGCAGGGTTTCTTATTTTATTTTTCAAAAACTACTGGGTACCTGATTTCTTACAGAATGCAGTAGTCTTGATGACTGTGATTGCCACATTCACCCTTTCTAATCTGTTTCAACATGAATCCGGTTTGTTGACAGTTACTCTGATGGGAATCATTCTGGTCAATCAAAAGTGGGTCAGCATGAAGCATATTATCGAATTCAAAGAAAATCTGCAGGTCCTCTTGATTTCTAGTCTATTTATTCTTTTGGCTGCTCGTGTTCGTTTAGAACATTTTCAAGTTCTGGGCATGGAAAGCATACTATTTTTAGGGGTGTTGATTGTCATTATCCGCCCTGTATCAACATTTCTTGCAGTGAGTCGTCAATCTTCTTTAAATTGGAAAGAGAGAGGATTCTTAGCTTGTCTAGCCCCTCGTGGTATTGTTGCTGCCGCTGTTGCCTCTATTTTTGCAATACGATTGGAAAGAGTAGGGTATCAGCAGGCTGATCAGCTGGTGCCTCTTACATTTCTGGTCATTATGGGAACCGTCACAGTTTATGGACTCACCGCCCCTTGGATTGCTCGATGGCTCCAACTGTCAGACTCCCAACCGGAAGGTGTTTTATTTGTGGGAGCACATCCTATGATTAGAGAGATTGCTAAATGCTTGCAAGAGGAACAATTTACAGTACTTCTGATTGACTCCAATTGGGATAATATTTCCGGTGCCCGTATGGCAGGACTGCCTGCTTATTATGGCAGTGCCCTCTCTGAAGGCAGTAGCGAGCAATTGGATTTGAGCGGTATTGGTCGTTTGGTTGCAATGACTTCCAATAGCGATGTCAATGCCCTGGCTTGTTTGCATTTCCTTGAAGTTTTTGGACGGGAAGAAATATACCAGCTGGCGCCGTTCCACCCACAAAAAACACGTCAAGGCGAGGTACCTCTTCATTTAAGAGGACGGATATTATTTGGAGAGAAAATCATCTATCACGACTTAATAAATCTGTTTAATGCAGGAGCTATTATTAAAAAAACACCACTCACTGAAGATTTTGACTATGCAGCCTTTCAAAAGTTTTATGAGATTGCCATTCCATTGTTCATGATTGATAAGAATGGTCACCTCACTATATTTTCCGCAGACAGTTCGCCCATTCAAGATTCGTCTGTCACCTTAATCAGTTTGGTCAGTCAAACAGGCTGATCAAATCAACTGGAGCCTTTCATTCTGTATTCAATTACGAGGAATCATTACCCAAGTGCTTCGTTGAATTAAAAGAAAAGCCAACTACTCGGTCATTCCTAATTTATAATATTAAAAACACTAAAAATTATATTTCTATAATATTAAAATTATATTTCTATAATATTAAAATAAAATAAATTATATTGTGAATATCATGATTGAATATTCTGTTAATCAATTGCATTATCATTAATTATATCAATGATAAAGACGCCCTAAGAAAAAATTTAAAAAAGAGGCACAGGGATTGTAAGATTAATATACTATAACCCAATTAAAGAGATAACTGAATTATCAAATGACCTGAAAATTTAACAAAAATAAAAAAAATATGGTTAATTTCAATATTTTAGAAAAATTAGAAAACCATCAGCTATGGTTAATTTCTGATGGAGAAAATGGGCAGCTTGCCGATTTCAGTTATGAAAATTTAAGCGGCTTAGATCTGTCGGGCAGCGATCTCAAAAAAGCCAATTTAAATGCGACAAATATGGAAGCGGCCGTTTTGGAAAAGGCGGATTTACGGGAAACTAATCTTCAATCTGCTCATTTGGAAGAAGCCGATTTATTGTGGGCTAATTTGCAGGGAAGCAATCTTGATGGTGCCAATCTGCGAAATGCCAATTTAAGCTTTGCCTGTCTAAACAATTGCTCTTTGAAAAAAGCTGATTTACGCGGGGCAGACCTCAGAGGAGCAACATGGAACAATGCCAACTTTTCAGACTTCTGAGTGAGTATTTGACAAATGGTAATATATAAGTAAATACCTGACCTAAGGGCTCGTACATAAATAACCTTTACAGATGACTTGTCTTTTTCCTCGTCTACGGTGTTGTCTTCAAAGGCACATACTACAGTATGCACAATTGAAGACGCCTTGTAGCCAAGAAAAAACACTTCCTCATCTTTGTCAACGTTATTTCTGCAAGAACCCTTAGTGCTGATCTATATGACTCTACAACACAGATGATCTTCATGATGTTCTCAAGTCAGAAAGGTAGTTATGGCTGAAGAAGAAATCAGTGAAGGTGGAGGCGGGGGAAAAAGCAAACTGATTATCATCATTGTTGCTGTTGTTATTTTGATTGCGGCAGGAGCCGCAATTTTTTTCTTATTTTTCATGGGAGACGAAGAAGAGGAGGTGGAAGAAATAACAGAGGTCAGCTCGTTTGCAGAACCTCTGGCAGAACCTCAATTTTTGCCGTTAGGAACTTATATTGCCAACCTCAAGGATGGACGACGCTATTTGAAAACAAGTATGACGCTTATGCTGAGTGAGGTAGCGGCCATGGAATATCTAGCCATTCGCCTTGCTCTGATAAAAGATATTGTGTTGGCCGAGCTTCAGAACATGACGGTGGAAGATACAAAGAATCCTGCACAAAAAAACGCTCTGAAACAAAAATTGATCACAGAGATAAATAAGCTGTTTCCTAGAAAACCGGAATGGGAAGATCCTGAACCTATTAAAAGGGTGTTGTTTGAAGAATTTTATGTACAGTAAATTCGACATACGGAACCTTGTTCAAGGTAACGGACCAAAGCAGCCAGAGGGGAGAAGTATGATAAACAAAAGGTTGTTTTATTTCGTTTTTTTCTTTTTGACGCTCTTTATCGCAGTATCCCCAGAAGCTTTGCCTTATTCCTTTGATTCCAGCCGTTCCGATGACATTTACATCCGTTTAGGGCAGAGAGCATTTGAATTTTTGGAAGATGAAAAATCTGCTGCACAAGAAACTCCTCTTGAGAGCCTGAATGACAACGACACACTTGTCCTTTCATTTTCAGATATTTTTAAAGTGTCACAGATTCTTTTACCTTTTTTTGGAATGCCGTCCTTGTCCTTTAAAAATGATGATGATCAAAAACCCTACCCTTCAGGCATTTCTCAGAAAGAGAGGAACACCAAAACAGATGGTAACCGTTCGAGGGGGTGTTGAATTAGGCAATCTCAGCAATCTGATTTCGTCTGGGCTGTGGCAATAAGGATGGAGCCTCAGTCTGAAGAAGATGTGCCTGCAAAGCACTGGTCAGGA
>JADGAT010000044.1 GCA_015231885.1 SAR324 cluster bacterium | reverse complement strand
GGGCTGCTTCCGAAGCGTCGTTTCCATTAGTCGCACTGATGATCTCTATATTGTCCAGATGCTCCAGAACTGTTTTCACAACGATGATGTTAGTGCTGGAGTCATCGACAATCAGAATTTTGGATTTAGTGTTCATGGTTGTTTCTACAAATCATAGTTTGACATCTCTGTAGTATTGGCAGCTTTAGCATGTTATTATTTTTTCCTTCCTGAGTATCAATTGCGTTCGGTAAGGAAGACGAAAATAATAACATGTGAAAGTTACGCAGGATTTTCATCGAGGTTTAAGGCGTTTTATCGGGCGCATAGCTTGCGTGCTGTGTAACTGGTAAAGCAAAGCAGAAGATCGTTGAAAAGACAAGTAGATTTGCTAAGTTATTGTTTGAGCATTCCTGAGCATTGCTTGGCCCTATTGCAGCTAACATCAGTTCCTTTTAGTGATATTTATCTCTTTTTTGGATTCCTACTTGTAAATAGTGAATTTGATCTACAAGGTGGAGGATGATGGGGACGGCCTCATCATTAACGCCCATCTTTTCCTGCAGTTCACAAATCAACGAGAGGCGTGCCACATCTTCCTGATCCAACTGCTGTTCTTCTGGATCCGCAGGCTCAAGCCACTCTTGTTCAATGCAGTAAATAACGGTTCTTTTGCAAATACCAAATTGTTCGACTACTTCTTCAATGGAATAACGTTTTTCTTTTTTCACGGCTTTTCCTCTAGTCTTTTCTCGGGTTATAGGCATGAGTCTGGCTCCATTTACGGACACTCTCTTTTAGTTCTTCATCAATGGTGGTGGGCAACACCACCTTGAGCACCACATACAAATTTCCCCGTTTTTGACGAGCCGTATCCATTACTCCTTTTTCCTTGACCCTCAATCGGCTACCCGTATTGACACCCGGTGGTATTTTGAGCGTGATGGGCTGGTCAATCATATTAATTTGGACATCTCCTCCCAAAACAGCTTCATTCAATGAAACAGACAAGTCCATTTCCAGATCGTTTCCTATCCTCCTGAACACTGGAGAAGGATTCACACGCACTTCCACATAAACATCTCCGGGAGATCCCTTGCCCATTCCTGTTCCTCCTTGTCCGGTAAATCGCAACTTCTTCCCAGTTTCAATTCCCGGAGGGATCCGCACCTTGAGCTTTTTTCCACCAGGCAAGGTGATTTCCCTTTCTGCGCCCAATACCATATCCTGAAAATCTACATCCATTTGATAGAATTGGTCCTCTCCCCGGAAATGCATTTCCGAGGAGCTTTTCCCTTTAAACAATGATTCAAAGATATCACCCATGTTTTCAAAATTGCCAGTAGAATAGGTGTACCGTCCTCCATCCTGCTGGGTTTCGTAGTAAAACGGTCCCTGGCGCCGCCCAGAAAAATTTTGGGCTTGATCAAGTTCCCCTTGATCATACTTTTCACGTTTTTCAGCAGTTTCCAGCATGTCATAGGCTTCGCTGGTTTCCTTAAATTTTTTTTCAGCTTCCTGGTTGCCGGGGTTCAAATCGGGATGAAACTTTTTTGCCAGCTTGCGGTAAGCCTTTTTGATGTCATCCTGTGTGGCTGACTTGGAAATACCAAGGATTTGATAAGGGTCTTGTATCATAAGGTTCTGTTTACTATACTTAGTGATCTAAGGGGTTATTGTCAAACAGGCACTCTGGTGCCAATGTCAAAACACGGGCACCAGCTTTCATCTGTGCTGCTGTTATTCTCCCTGGATTTCAATTTTCTTGACCTGCTCCTGAGCTTTTTCGGACTTCGGCAGCGTTATCTTCAGTACCCCTTTTTTGAAGGATGCTTTGATTTGGTCTTCTTTGATTTCACAAGGAAGCTGAATCACTCGCTGGAATGAACCATAGCGACGTTCCACATGATAATATTCTTTATCTTTTTCTTCCTTCTCCTGCTGCTTTTCCCCTTTAACGGTCAGGATGTCATTGGCTAAAGAAACCTGGATATCTTTTTCTTCCATACCCGGTATTTCTGCTTCAACTTCCACCATTTTATCATCTTCGCTCACATTGACTTTTGGAGAAAAGGATCCAAAGGATTCCCATCCTTTGAAAGAACTGGGCGATAGATTCCTGAATCCAAAATCTTTAAACACATTATCAAACATCCGATTCATTTCCTGATGCAGAGATACTATTGGATTCTGCTCCTCTGAAGGTGCAGACACAGAAGTTTCAGAAGTACCTGGTTTTGCAGGGATATCCTTTTTACGGTTCCAGGTAATGATATCTTTCCAAGACATAGCGATTTCCTTTCAATATGAACATATGTTATTATAAACCCTATTTTCCTTCCACAAAAAATGATAAGGAAAATAATGAAGAATCATACTCTAATTCAGCAAATGCTGTGCCATCCTGATAACTAATTGAAATTATTATTTTTATTTTAAGTTCCAGGCGGGTAAAGACATCCCGAGTCTGATTTGCTTATCATGAAATTGGACATTGTATGTCTGAATTTTCTGTTTATCTCTTTCTCCTCCTAAAATGTTGATCTTTCCGCGGGCTTTGGCATACAGCGATTCAGCAAGAAATAATTGAGGTCTGTCTCTCCGATAAACTGGGGGTTAGCAAATCCCGGATGTCCGTGAACGCCCGTATTACAGGATAGCCGAATTATTGTTTGAGCATTCCTTAGGAGCGATATAAGGAAACAGTCTGTCAGTGGATTTGTATCGACAAAAACGAAGTAAAAATGATAAGACTCTATTTTGAAAACGCTAAAATTGATGATTCACAAGCACAGCAGCAAAGGATTTTTAATGGAAGATAAAAAAGTGATCCTGGCGGTCGATGACACCCCGGAAAACATCCATATTCTTGTTGGCATATTGGGTGAAACCTATAAAGTGAAAGCCGCTATTGACGGCGAAAAAGCACTGAAAGCCGCAAAAAAAAAACCGCCGCATTTGATCCTTTTGGATATCATGATGCCTGGGATGGATGGGTATGAAGTTTGTGAACAACTGAAAGCCGATCCAGCAACGGCGGATGTTCCTGTTGTCTTTGTCACAGGAAAAACGGAAGGCTCTGATCATGAAAAAGGCCTGGCTCTGGGAGCCAGAGGTTATCTCACCAAGCCTGTTGACCCAGGAAAAGTCATAGCCCTGGTGCAGGAAATCCTTGAACAATAGGCGAGCTATGAAAAAACCATATAATCTTTGAACACCTGAATTTGTTCAAACTCTCCGATCACTCCGATAATGTCTGTTTTTTCAAACGTGAAATCGGTCTCAGGGTTGGTGTGAAAATGATCACCTCGAATGATGGCCACGATAGAGATACCGGTTTTACCACGAATATTGAGATCTCTGATGTTTTTTCCGATAAAATGACTATTTTCCGCGACATTGATCCAATGCAGATCCAAACTGCGGGAAGCGCTTTTGAGCTTTGAAATAGTTCGGTAGTGCTCTTCGGATTGATAGAGAGGTGCATAAAATTCTTTGTGTACCACATCAGTGAAATCAAGAATTTTATTCAATGGGATATTCAGGTGTATTAATGCCTGTCGGGTGAGTTCCAGGCTGGCTTCAAATTCTGGCTGTACGGCTTCAAACACTCCTTTTTTATGCAGCTCCCTCATGTGTTCCACATTAATCGCCCGGCATACAATACTTAACACTTTATTCA
This sequence comes from SAR324 cluster bacterium, assembly GCA_015231885.1. Lineage (GTDB taxonomy): Bacteria > SAR324 > SAR324 > SAR324 > NAC60-12. The sequence goes on along the minus strand of JADGAT010000044.1, from coordinate 36,827 downwards.
TCTTATGCACATGAGTCACAATGGCATTTGAAATCACCGCAGAGGGTATGGTGATGATCAGCAGCCTTGCATCTTGGAGTTCCGCAGCTTCCAGAACTACGGATTGTGAGGCATCTCCGTAAATAATCGGCAATTTCTCTGTTTTAACCTGTTCGACTCGGCGATGGTCGAATTCAAGAATGACGAAATTCAGTTCCAGGCGATGCAGGATTCTACCGATATTTGTCCCAACCTGCCCCCCACCGGCAATGACAATATGGTTTTTGAGACCGGTTTCTGGTAAGTTCACTGTTTCGAGTGGCTCCGGTTTGAACCAGGCTTTTTTTAAGGAATAGATGGGACCTGTCAGGCCTGAAATAAAAGGAGTGAGACACATTGTAGCAACTGCTGTGGTAAGAATCAATGAATGCAGTTCCGCATCAATGGAGTTTGAGTTCAACCCCACCTGAGCCAGCACAAAAGAAAATTCTCCCACCTGAAAAAGTCCCAATCCGACTGCGATAGGGACGACATTACCATATCCGAAAAGCCTGCTCAATGAAGCAAAAATCACTCCCTTGCCCATGATCACCAGCAGGATCAAAAGCAACACCATTTTTATGTGTGAGACCAGAAAAGAAAGATCCAGCAGCATCCCGACGGATGTGAAGAACAGCAATCCAAAAATATCACGTAATGGAATGATATCGCTTAAGGCCTGATATCCATAATCGGATTCACTGATCACCATCCCCGCAACAAAAGCACCGAATGCAAAAGACAGTCCGAAAAAATGAGTACCGTAGCCAATGCCAAGTGCCATAGCCGTAATGGCAAGCAGAAAAAATTCTGGGGAATTCAAACTAGAAATGTATTTCAGCACTCTGGGAAGAAGCTTTGTTCCTAAAAAGAACATCAGGAGCAGAAAGACGGCGGCTTTTAATGCGGCCCATCCTAGCACCGGCAACCCTGACTTCGGATCGCTGAGCTGCGGCAATATGATCATTAAGGGAACAACAGCCAAATCCTGAACAATCAGCATGCCGATCATTACTTTGCTGGAAAGGGTCCCCACCAGCCCTTTACTCATGAGCGTTTTCAGGAGAACCATCGTGCTGGAAAGGGAAATCAAGGCCCCAAGCCAGAGTGAAGGTTGCCAGTCCCATTCAAACAGTTGCCCGATCAGAAAACCATAGGCAATGGTAAGAACCATTTGTATGGGAGTGCCGATCAAGGCGATCTTGCGGACGGGCTTTAATTCGTTGAGAGAAAACTCAAGCCCCAGGGCAAAGAGCAGCAAGGCCACTCCGATCTCGGCCAGCATTTCAATCTCATGGATATTTGCAGCTTTTACGATCCCTGTATGAGGACCAATCAAAATTCCGGCTAAAATATAACCGATGATCAGAGGCTGCTTAAATAAATTGGCAACACTCCCTCCAACCAATGCGGCTATGACGATAATAACAATGTCTTCGGCAATTCCCATATAGAATCTATTTTTATTGTGTGCTTAGAAATACTCAAACAATAACTTAGTAAATTTACTTGTCTTTTCAACGATCTTCTGCGTTGCTTTACCAGTGACATAGCATGCTATGCGCCCGATAAAACGCCTTGAACCTCGATGAAAATCCTGCGTAACTTTCACATGTTATTATTTTCGCCTTCCTTATTCAATTATTGGAGCCACCACCTTTTGCGGCCCATTTAAATTATGACAGAAAACTTTAATTTTTCAGGATAGTATGAGAGGAGTATATGTTAATTGAAATTTAATCACAAGAATCTGAATCATGTCACATGAATTAACAAAGATACCCTTAGTCCATCAAGCAACAGTTCATGGCGAAAAGACAGCTGTTGTTGACACTGATGGCCAACATTCTTATCAGCAGCTCTTACATAGGGCAAATATCGTAGCGACTCATTTATTGCAAGGTAAAGACGATTTATGTGAAAGCCGGGTTGCTTTCATCGTCCCCTCAGGTTTCAATTACGTTGCCATTCAATGGGGGATTTGGATGGCAGGTGGTGTTGCGGTGCCGCTTTGTGTGACTCATCCGAAGCCTGAAATGGAATATGTGATTGAAAATGCCGAATCCCGTATTTTGGTGGCTCATCCGGAATTTGAACCATCACTGAAACCATTGGCTGCTGAGAAGAATCTTCAATATTTCTCACTCTCCGATATTTTAATAGGCGAGCCGGGGGCATTGCCTGAAGTCACCATTGATCGCAGGGCTATGATCCTATACACCAGCGGGACTACCAGTAAACCCAAGGGAGTTGTGACAACCCACAAAATCATAACAAGCCAGATCACTTGTCTCATCAAAGCATGGGAATGGAGTTCCGATGATTATATTGTCCATGTGCTTCCGCTTCACCATGTGCATGGAATCATCAATGTCCTTTGTTGTGCCCTCTGGGCAGGTGCTGCCTGCGAAATGCCGGAGCGTTTTGATCCTGAGTCTGTTTGGAATTCTTTTATAGAAAACAAATCAACGGTTTTTATGGCAGTACCCACAATCTACGCGCGGCTGATCAAATATTGGGAGAGTTCTTCCTTGAGTCAGCAGCAGGAAATGTCCAGGGGGTGTCGGGGCTTAAGGTTAATGGTCTCGGGTTCTGCTGCTTTGCCAGTGGCAATGTTCAAGCAATGGAAAAAAATCAGTGGCCATGATTTTCTGGAAAGGTACGGGATGACCGAAATCGGTATGGCGATTTCCAACCCATATCGTGGAGAAAGAAGACCCGGATATGTGGGAAAACCACTTCCTGGCGTGACCATACGTCTGGTGGATGATGCTGGAAATGAAGTAAGAGAGGAAAATGTCCCTGGTGAAATTCAGATGAAAAGTGATTCGGTCTTCCTGGAATACTGGAAAAACCCGGAAGCCACCAGAAATACCTTTTCCGGAGATTGGTTTTGCACGGGTGACATCGCCGTACTGACAAAGGGGTATTACCGTATTTTGGGACGAAGCTCTGTGGATATCATCAAATCAGGAGGATACAAGGTGTCTGCCTTGGAAATTGAGGAAATTCTTAGAACACATCCTCTGATCCAGGAATGTGCTGTTGTTGGCATTGAAAGTGATGAATGGGGGGAACTGGTCGCTGCTGCAATTCAAATGGAAAATCATCAACAACTGACCTTGCGAGAACTGCGGGACTGGGGGAAAGAAAGGCTGGCACCATATAAGGTTCCCCAGATGATCAAGCAAGTTGAGGCGCTTCCTCGGAATGTCATGGGGAAAGTGACAAAAGCTCAAGTGAAAAAACTATTTCAGCTTGGAACTCTTAATTCAGTTTTTCTTGTTCCATTGTTGTTCTCCAGTATTATTTTGCTATCACCGTATGTTTTCTAAAATTTGATGATGAATGTTTGGATTGCCAGCAACCAGCGCACTGGAGTCCAAACGCCATGGAGAATTATCGATACTGGTAACACGACCTCCAGCTTCTTTTACCATCAAAGCTCCTGCTCCAACGTCCCAAGGTTTGATGTGATATTCCCAATACCCATCGAGACGTCCGCTGGCAACATAGGCCATGTCCAGGGCTGCTGAACCACAACGGCGGATGCCTTGGACCAGAGGCATGATTTGGCCGAATTCTTTTAAATTGTTATGAGGGTTGGTGGCACGATCATAAGGAAAGCCTGTTGCAACAACAGCGTTATTCAGGGTTTTTGTGTCAGAAACCATAATCGGCTTCTCATTCAAGGACGCCCCCTTGCCTTTTTCTGCGGCAAACAGTTCATTGCGGATGGGATCTAAAATAACGGCTACACACATTTCTCCCTGGTATGCCAAGCCAATAGAAGTACAGAAAACGGGATGACCATGTGCAAAATTGGTGGTTCCATCCAAAGGATCGATCAACCACAAATAATCGGCATGGCCTATTTGCCCTTTTTCTTCTGCCAGGATGGCATGAGTCGGAAATGTTTCTTTAATCGCGGATATAATAATTTTTTCAGCATCAAGATCAGCTTGGGTTACCAAATCCCGATCGGTGGATTTGGTCCGAATATCCAAATCACTGGTATAATACTGTTTCAAAAGACGGCCTGCCTGATGAGCAACCCCAATGGCAAAACTCAACATGTTGTTTCCTTGTTCCTGAAGTCACATGGATCCTGCTGCTTCCATTTCTGTTTTATAGATTGGCAGAAAGCTGTCCATACCGCTCATGGTCAAAAGGTCAAGCACATCTTGCTGCAGCTCACAAAGGCATAATTTGCAGCCTTTTTCGTGTAACGTTCTAAAAAGATCAATAATAGAACCGATCCCGGAAGAATCGATAAAATTGATTTGCGCTCCATTCAATACAACTTTTTTTAAACCGTCATTTTCAATAATAAGTATTAATTTCGTAAAGCTTGGACCGCCTGCCAGTTCACCCACTGGTGAAATAATAAAAACATCGCCTTGAATTTTATGATTGATTTCCAAATTCATATTTCCCCCTCATTTGGTTAAGGAATGCTCAAACAATAACTTAGCAAATCTACTTGTCTTTTCAACGATCTTCTGTGTTACTTTACCAGTTACATAGCAAGCTATGCGCCCGATAAAACGCCTTGAACCTCGATGAAAATCCTGCGTAACTTTCACATGTTATTATTTTCGCCTTCCTAATGTGACACTACATCAACACAATCTATCTAATTTTACATTAGCATTTTCACAGAAATACTCACAAACTTTTTTTATTGCACTACTCCGCTTTAACGCAAGCTGCAAAATCTAGTGGGGTTGAAACTACTCTCCAAACTGCACTTGATCTTCCGGGGGAATCGGTTTTCTGGCGAGATTGAGAGGCCGGATATTATCGACACAGGGAAGCAGCACAATCCGGTTGGGTTGTGCTGCGGAAATCGGCTGGTGGTGGACATCTTTCATCTCTTTTGCTGGAAGCACGATCATTTGCCCGTCAAAAGTAAGAACTTCTAGGAAATTTTGACGATTGAACGGATTTTGGACTAGCAGGGTGATGTATTCTTCTGGAAAAACTTCCAATACGGTGCCGGCGATTTCATACGATGAGTTGTGTTTTCCCGTTCGATCACTGTAAGCATAAATACTGTCAGGGCCTGCAGGGGTTAATAAAGAAGCATCGGTGTACTGCCGATGGGATATTTTTTCGAGCTCTTGAGAAAGCTCCCACAGTTTCTGTTCTGAAACATCCCTCCCCTTTTTAAAGCACTCCAGTGCCTTCGAATAGGCAAGGACGGTGGTAGCCACATACAGGTTACTTTTCATCCTCCCTTCGATTTTTAAGCTGGTGATTTGAGCTTCTACAAAATGAGGAATCAGCTCCAACCCTCGTAAATCCTTTGAACTCATGAAGCTCACATCAGCATGCAGTGGGGGCATACCTTCTTCGCGTTGTTTGGATCTTTCCCAAATCGAATATGAAAATCGGCAGCTTTGGACACATCCGCCACGGTTGCTGTCTCGTGCTGCCGTATAATTGGAGATGGTGCAATTACCAGAATAGGACATGCACATGGAACCGTGAATGAACAATTCCACCTCGATGCCTGCATTTTTTCGAATCAATCCTGCCTGCTCGATAGAAACTTCGCGTCCCAGTACAACACGGCGAACTCCCAGGTTTTTCCATAACTTGGCGGCAAACTGATTCAAGCAGGAGGCTTGTGTGGAAAGATGAATGGGAAGGCTGCTATGTTCTTGAATGAGATGAATGACGCCTGGGTCGGATGCAATGACCGCATCGACTCCCGCGGAATCCAAGAATTCAACATAGTCTGGAAGTTTCTCTAATTCGGCATCATGCAGGAATGCATTGAGTGTTACGTAGACTTTGGCATCATGTTCATGAGCAAAGGCAACGCCTGCTTGCAGTTCCACATTAGAAAAATTATCGGTGCCGGCACGTAAGCTGAATTGAGGTCCTGCTACATAAACCGCATCCGCACCATACAAAATAGCAATTTTTAATTTTTCCAGGTTTCCAGCAGGGGCCAACAGCTCTGGAAGAGGAACGGTCATGAGCTGGTTAGGTATGCCTGCAGTTTGGATTGCAAATCTCCTTGTACATGAGCACCCAGCTGACTGATGACCTGTGCTGCCATAAATCCAGCTATTCTTCCGCTTTCCAGAGGAGACTTACCATGAGTGATTCCATACAAAAAACCTGCAGCAAAGGCATCACCCGCACCGGTGGTGTCTACTACATTGACAGGCAGAGGATCAATATAAACCACCTCTCCCTGATGGGAAATCAATGCCCCTTTATCGCCCATTGTCAATGCGACTGTTTCCACATCGTTGGCAAGAATTGACAAAGCATCATGAGTCACCGTCGTTCCTGCCATATCAAACGCTTCTTCCTGATTACAAAATACCAGATCGACACTATCTTTGAGTAATTTTTGAAAATCATCAAGGTTGCGCTGAACACAAAATGGATCTGAAAGGGTCAAGGAAATTTTTACTTGATGCTGCTTGGCTTTTTGGACGGCAGTCATCACCGACTTTTTTTGAGTCTCGGTGTCCCACAGATATCCTTCAATATAAACAAATTGTGAATTTTGAAGAATTTTTTCTGAGATGTCATCAGGGTGGAACTCCTGGCACATGCCCAAGTGAGTGTTCATGGTACGGGAACCATCGTCCAGAACAAGAATGAGACTGCTTCCTGTTGCACCATTTCCCTCTCCCAGGGATGGTGTCACGTTGGTATCGGTCAGTTTCTTTTTATAGATGCTGCCGAACTCGTCTTTTCCGATCCTTCCGCTGTAGGCAGCAGTTCCTCCGAGCTGACTGATCCCAATCATCGTATTGGCACAAGATCCGCCTGGAGAAGAAACAATAGCAGTATCCTGTTCTTTCAACCTGGTCACAATTTGTTCTTGTGCTTCCAAGTCAACCAGGTACATGCGGTTTTTTTCAAGCCCTTGGGATTGTAGAAAACTCTCAGAAACATGGGTCTGTAAATCAATCAAAGGATTGCCCAGGCCAAAAACATCGATTTTGTTCATAGGTCAGCTGGCTTTTTTGGTTTTGCGGCTATTGGAGGACTTGTGCATCACCAACTTTGGTGCTGTTTTGTTATTAATAGTAGCTTCGGTGACAACACATTCCTTAATATCTGGATTGGATGGGACATCATACATGATATCAAGCATGATGTTTTCCAGAATAGAGCGCAAACCACGAGCGCCTGTTTTCCGTTTGATGGCTTCTGCTGCAATTGCACGCACAGCACCTTCTGTGAAAATCAATTCAGCATCTTCCAGTTCAAACAATTTCTGATATTGCTTGAGGATTGCGTTTTTGGGCTCCTGTAAAATTTGAATCATGTGCTCTTCGTTCAATTCTTCCAGAGTCGAAAGAACTGGTAAACGTCCGATAAATTCTGGAATGAGTCCGTATTTCAAAAGATCTTCAGGTTCCAGGTGCTGCAAAATGGCCGTGGACGATTGCTCTGCCTGAGTTTGGATGGAAGAACCAAAACCAATGGAATGCTGTCCAATGCGCTTGCGGATAATGGTATCCAGGCCAATAAAAGCGCCTCCGCAGATAAAAAGGATATTGGTTGTGTCAACTTGAAGATATTCTTGCTGAGGGTGTTTGCGACCTCCTTGAGGCGGAATGTTGGCAGTCATTCCTTCTATGATTTTCAATAGCGCCTGCTGTACGCCTTCTCCGGAAACATCACGAGTGATGGAGGGATTTTCGCTCTTGCGGGTGATTTTGTCGATCTCATCAATGTAAATAATTCCCTGTTCGGCACGCTCGATATCATAATCGGCATTTTGCAGGAGTTTCAAAATGATATTTTCGACATCTTCTCCAACATACCCTGCTTCTGTCAATGTCGTTGCATCTGCCATCGCAAAGGGAACATTGAGAATTTTGGCCAGAGTTTGAGCCAACAGGGTTTTTCCTGTTCCCGTTGGGCCAATCAACAGAATATTGCTTTTTTGTAGTTCAACATCACTGCTGTTGTAGTTGGCATGACACCGTTTGTAATGATTGTGAACGGCAACGGACAGGATTTTTTTTGCTTTTTCTTGTCCAACGACATAATTATCCAACACTCCCTTGATTTCTTTAGGAGTCATCAGACGTTGTTTTTTGTCAAAAACGCGATCTTTGTGCCATTCCTCTTCCATGATATCATTACAGAGCTCAATACACTCATCACAAATGTAGACGGTCGGCCCTGCAATAATTTTTTTTACTTCATCCTGGGTTTTTCCACAAAAGGAACAACGCAATGGAACGTCTTTTTGATTCGTCATAAATTATTTCTCCTTTTCCTAACGGCACGATTGAACAAATTTACCAGGTAAATTTGTTGATTTCACATTTATTTGGAAAAATCCTCCACTGGAATGTCTCGACTCAGCATTACTGCATCGACAATGCCATATTCCTTAGCTTCTTCGCTAGAAAAATAATAGTCACGTTGTGTATTTTGCTCTATCTTTTCCATATCTTGTTTCGTGTGTATGGCAAGTATCTCATTCAGCGTCTTTTTCAAACGGATCATTTCTTTGGCCTGGATATCGATATCCTCTGCCTGCCCAGAGAATCCACCAGTCAACTGATGAATCATGATGCGGGCATGGGGAAGAGCATAGCGTTTTCCTGGTGTTCCGGCCGCAAGCAATATGGCTCCCATGCTGGACGCTTGTCCAATACAAATAGTTTGGATATCTGGTTTAAGATATTGCATTGTATCATAAATCGCAAGTCCGGCAGTAACTAAACCACCAGGGCAATTGATATAGAGAGAAATGTTGCTTTCCGGGTCTTCTGCTTCCAAAAACAATAATTGTGCAATCATCAGATTCGAAATATTGTCATCAATTGGATTACCTAAAAAAATGATGCGGTCTTTCAGTAATCGGGAATAAATATCGTAGGCACGCTCCCCACGATTGGTTTGTTCAACCACCATTGGAACAAGAGGCATAACGGATCTTCCTTTTTATTTGAATGTTTTCCTAAATCACTCTGCGACGACAGCAGCAGGTTCCTCAGGTTCTCCAAGAATTTGGTCAACGATATAATCCAGCACCGTTTCCTCAGAAAGCTGGCGAACTATTTGCTGATAGAACATACCGCCATACTGGCTTTTCATTAACTCCCCGGGGTCTTGGCCATAAAGATTTGCCATGGAAGTGAAGCGCTTGAAGATGAGTTCCTGTGATGGAATCAGTGATTTTTTTGCGGAGATTTGCTGTAAGATATAATCAACACGCAAACCCTTCTTAAAACTTTGCATTCTCTCGGCTTTCTGTTTTTCTAATTCTTCCTCAGTAATGTTTTCCTGCTCTTTTTTGATATCAGCTTCTGTTTGCTTCTCCTGCTCTTCCAAAAGTGTCTCAGGCAAATCAAATTCATCATAGCAATCCGCAATCTGATCTCTCACGCTTTGGTGATAGGCCATGCGGGAGGTCCATTTTTTTTGATCAAGGACATTGGTTTTCGCAAATTCCCGTAAATCTTCTTCAGTTTTTATATCAGGATTGACTGCTGCGAAGAAATCTTCATTGAGTTCCGGCAAAACCGATTCATCGAGTTCCTGCAGCGTCAGATGAAAATGAACGGTTGCTCCGACATGTTCGGGAAGATATTCTTCTGTTATCGTAAATGAAAAATCTTTTGTTTCTCCAACTGTCATGCCGATAATGTTCGATTTGATATCTGCGAGCATGTTGGCATCCAGATATATTTTCTGTTTTCTCTCTTCTACGGTATCTTCCCCAATCGTACGGTCAAAATCGACAACAACCTGGTCTCCTTCAGCAGCAGCACTCCCTTCTGCTTTTTTATGAAAAGCTGCCTGATTTTTGCGGAAACGATCGATCATGTCATCAATTTCTTCAGCAGTTGCTGCCTCGTTTTGCTTTTCCAGATTAATTTTTTGATAATCTGGGAGCTCTAACTCGGGCTGTACTTCAAACGTAAGCTTAAATTTTAATGGTTTGTTCTTATCAAAATCCAATTCTTCAATCACCGCCTGAGTGGCTGGCAGTAACTCCATCTCTGCTACAATCTCATTGAATCGGTTGGGGATCACACGCTCAGTTGCTTCATGCGCCATTGCTTGCTTGAAACGTTTGTCCAACCATCCTTTGGGGAACTTTCCTGGTCGAAAACCAGACATGCGATGCGACTTGATGTGACGGAAGACCTGATTATAGGTTTGTTTGATGTCTTCCAGGGGAATTTCAACTTCCAACGAACGTTTGAGCTTCCCTAACTCTTCCAGTTTCTTTGTCATAATAATTTCTATTCAATACATCTACTTTGTCCTGCCACAAAACCATGCCAGCAGGGTCATCAACCAGAACAAAAGCACAATCTTAGCATGATTTATTTCAAACTTCCAAACCTAACTGCATCTGGTATTTATTTTTCTCCAATCGCTTGATGGATCCATTTTTCTGTTTCCTGAGTCAAATATTGTTCCAACAATTGTCGAGAGGTCTGCCTATTCATTTTTTTAAGAATTCGGGCCGCTGCAATCCTCAGGTGAGCATCAGGGTGTTTTAAAAAGTTCCCAGATATGCGTTCGACCTGTTCTGGAAAATTTGAGGAAAACGCAATGCCATAACTTTCCAGGGCACGACGCAAACGGGTCGGAGGTTCATTCTGCTTCAGGTACTGCTCAAAAAAATGGGCCACGCGTGTATTGGGGTAAAGACGCAGTGCGGTTAATGCACGGAATTGATAATAGGCTGGCTGAGATTTGCTGTCTTTGATAATTGCCATCAATTCCAAATCGGTATTTTCTGGCAGCTGCTGAAATCGTTTTGCTTCCAGTTTCCACTCGTAGCCTTCCAATAACGCACGGACTCGTTCTTGGTGAGGAGTGTTTGAGGTACAGGCAAAGTGTGTCATCATTCCCAAGCTAAGCAGCAAGAGGTTCAGGATCATTCGTAGTTTTGTCTTCATATTTCCTCATTTTATAATTTCTGAAACTATTGTATATTGATTCCTTTCACGACATGATAGCAGAATGAACGATCCACACCAGAGAAAAACAACTCCATGTCAATAAAAGACAAAGCATTTTCTTTCATAAAAAGACAACTTACCGAATACATAGGGCGTCCTGATCCGTTGCGGCACCATCCTGTGCCGATCAACCCAAAGCTGGTTTTTGATGAACAGCGTCAGCGGGCGCCAACTAAAGAGCAAATGCTGCAGACGATCAGCAGTTATGCTGCTCCTCCCCTGATCAGCATTGTGATGCCGGTTTACAATCCTCCCCTCCCTGTTTTTCGGCAAACACTGGATTGTATACTGGCCCAAGCCTACCCTCACTGGGAATTATGTATTGCCAATGATCACTCTACGGAACCAGACATTGTTCCAATTTTGAGAGAATACCAAGGCCGAGATGAGCGCATCAGAGTGGAACATCTGTCTGAAAATATGGGGATTGCAGGGGCTTCCAATAAAGCTCTGTCTCTGGCAAAAGGCGAGTATGTGTGCCTGGTGGACAGTGATGATTTGATTTTACCAGACACCCTTTTTGAGTTTGCCAAGCACCTCCATGATCAGCCAGAAGTGGATTATCTGTATTCCGATTCGGCTCTCATTGATATGGACAATGAACTTTGTGGGTATTTTTACAAATCCGATTTTAACCTGGAAATGCTGTTGTGCCATAATTGGATTGGACAGCTTTCCGCATTCCGTCGAAGTATTGTTGTTGAAGCAGGAGGATGGACTCCTGGTTTGGAAGGGCAGGATTATGATTTATTCATTCGATGTGTTGAAAAAAGCCGCATGATTGGGCATATCCACAAAATTCTTTATTTATGGCGAAAATCCCCTGCTTCCATCTCCGTTTCTCCTGAAAACAAACCTCGTGTTCAGGAAGATCAACGCCGGATTGTACAAAATTATTTTGACCGCCATGAGATCAACGGGACTGTTATTGATATTCAACCCTTCATGTTCCGTTTGCGCCGTCCTTTCCAAAAAAAAAGGGTTTCTTTCATCGTGGGTTTTCCTGCCTCCACATCTTCAGAAGATTCTGCAGCACTGCTGCAAGAGCAAACCCGCTATCCCCATATAGAAATTCTGCTGCTGGATCACTCCAAAGATATGTCTCTGGCCCAAAAAATAAATCAAGCCGCAGCCCAGGCAACCGGAGATTTTTTATGCTTCCTCTTTCAAGAGTTCGACGCACTTTCTGCTGATTGGCTGGAGAGTTTGCTGGAACAGGCACAACGCCCAGAGGTCGGAATGGTGGGAGGAAAAATACTCAATAACGTTGGCCGCGTTGAAACAGCCGGCGTGGTGCTTTCTCGCCAAGGGCCATTCAGCATTTACAAAGGAGCGACTTCTGATGAGAGAGGATATACCAACAGCTTGCTGGCACTAAGAAGCTATCAGCTGATCAGTGGCAATTTAGCCATGATTTCCAAAGAGTTGTTCAATAGGGTCGGTGGATTTGATGTTCGGTTTTCTCACAGCTACTTTGATTACGATTTAGCCATGCGATTGGAACAACAAGGACAGATGAACCTGTACACTCCGTTTGCTGTTCTTCAGTTAAAGCAGCCGGATAATTTTTATCCAGACAAAACTTGGAGTACAAAAGATTTTAAGTACTTTCAACAAAAATGGGAATCTGAATTGGGTAAAGATGGGAATCTGAATTTAGCAATTCAGGAAAAGATGCTGCATGTGATTGAAGAAACCCGGCAAATTGCCTATCTCAAAGAAATCATCAAAAGTTTTGTAAAAAGCACTCACTTGTGAGACGGTGCTGCTGAAAACAACGTTTCTTCTTCCACGAGCTGCTCTAAAATCGGGGTGACCTTGTCGGCGGTTGGCATTTCCCGAAAGATGAAACCAAATCGAGAAAAGTAAGCAGAATTCTCCACGGTTTGTTTCACCAGCGGATCTTTGAGAAGTTTTTTGGTAATACCTATCAACAGAGGGGATTCCGAGCCATGTTCCAATTGATGCAAACGTGCTGTGAGGTGACTGGCGTGCCAGGCATGGAATAGTTCCATGGATACTCCTAAACCGGAAGCATGAGTCAAGGTATAATCAGGAAAACAATACAACTCGCCTTCCAGTGGTATGAACCGAGTGGCTTGTTCGATATGCCAGGATTGGGATTTTTGTTGGAATGTCTGCTGAAACATCTCTATTTCTTCTGGGATGTACGCCAGAAACTGCTGGTAGTGAGAGCGAATCTGACACGTCTGATCCAACTCCAGGGACAACTGTTTTTGTTTGGTAATCTGAATTTGTGCAGAAAGCTGCCAGGTGGGCTGATGTAAAATAGCAGGAAAAAAATTTGCCAGATTCAAACCATATTTTTGTGTCTGGTAAAAAAGGCTCAATGGCCCATCAATGGTAAAATGATAGAGTTTGTCTTCATCCAGTGTGATTTGTGCCAGCAGCTGATGAAATCGTAAATATTTGCAAAGTTGTCTCAACAAACCGGGCTGCGCGTCAGAAACTTTTAACTCCAAAGTACTGCAGCGCAACAACAATCCCTGCACCTGCGCACAATTGTACCGATGCAGCAAGTTCACAGGAGAAAATGGTTTGAAGTGGATAATCTGCTGGTAGGGCGGTAAATCTGAATACAGTTGGGGTCCCATGGTTTCTGAAGAAAACAGAAATTCTTCCTCGACTTGTTTTTGGTATTCCTTCAGGCTGGTGTATCTGTGCTGGGATAAGAGTTCGCTGGTTCTCAAAAAAACTTTTTGACGCAATTCCAGCAATTTTGGGTTCGATTTTGTTTCAAACTCTGTACGATCCAGGAGCAGCTTCTCCAATCCACGCATAATAATGGCTTCACAGCGACTGCCGTCAATCACTTCTTTACTGCTCTCCAGTAACTCTTCTCTGGTGCTGCAATTGACACTTGCTTCAAATATGTCCAGCAGTTGTTGTGCTGCTCCCAGCAGCTCGGGATCTTTAGGGCTGACAAAGGAGGGCGAGACGTTGTTTTTATCCGTTTGAAAACGTAGTAGATCTTTGGTCAGCATCGTGGTGTGATTCACTCAAGTTCGTCTTCAGTTTGAGCCTTTGGTGCTTGCTTCTGGATTGTGAATGGGAGGAAGGGACCGCAAATACTCCGAAATTGCTTCCAGGTCTTCTTGTTTGAGGTGCGAGTATCCCTCTTCGATGACTTCAATCATCAATCCCTGCGAGTCATCATAATTTGGTTTGAGACCCGTCTTCAGAAATTCAACCATGTCTGCGGTGCTCCAATCGCCAACTCCTGTTTTGTCATCCGGAGTGATATTGGGAGCCAATTCTCCTTCAGGACCATCTTGGGAACCGGCATAACGCATCTTTTCTTTCAATACCCCCTGCCAGTCTCTTGGAGTATGACATTCGCCGCAATGCGCCAATGTTTCTGCAATATAGGCTCCTCGGTTCCACTGGATCGATTTTTCCGAATTTGGTTTAAATTTCGTTTCTCGGAAATGTATTTTTTTCCATAACATGAAACCAATCTGCTGGCCAAATGGAACTATCAGATCATGAGGCTTGTTTTGTTTTTTCACCGGAGGAATGGAAAACAGATAGGCTTTCAGGTACAGCAAATCCTCCCTGGTCATTTTAGTAAAGGACGTATATGGGAAGACGGGCGCATAGTGTGTGCCCTGAGGGCTGAGGCCTTTGGTCATGGCCCTGATGAAATCATCATCACTCCATCGACCAATGCCTGTTTCTTTATCCGGAGTGATATTCGTGCCATAAAAAATACCAAATGGGGTTTGGATTCCTCGGCCGCCAGCCAGAAATTCCCCATTGTTTTTATAGTCCGTATGACATCCGCACCCACCGGTTGCCCGGAAAATATACTCTCCCTTCTGAACGTCTGTTTGCTCCTCTGCATATCCCGGTTGATGCCAGAGTATTCCCAATAGGATCCACCAAATGAGCAGGAATGATAAAAATTTATGATGCATTCAGTTTCAACCAGTTTTATAGTGAATTCTCAACAATTCCCTAATCTTTACCAGGAAATAATGAGGGGTCAAACTTTTTCCGCTTAAAGGCTGTTACTTGAGTTGCAGTTGAGCAAAATTTCATCCACTGATCTTTGATAGAACAATAGTGGCAAAGCTCAAAACAAAGAAAAAACCGCACATATCGGTAATTGTTGTTAAGAGGGGACCTGATGCCAGTGCTGGATCAACTTTGAGTCTACGCAGCACCAAGGGAATGGAACCTCCCAGGCAAACCGCAAGTAAGGTGTTTGTTGCTAAGGCTCCACCAACGACGAGGCCCAGGTAGGGATTTCCTTTCCAAAGTAAAGCAACTCCTCCTAAGAGGCATCCCAATACGATTCCATTGACTATTCCGATAGCGGCTTCTTTGGAAAATACTCGCCACAACTCTTTAGGACGCACAAGGCCCAAAGAGAGTTCACGCATACTGACGGCTACTGCTTGATTGCCGGAGCAGCCGCTCATGTCAGAGATGATCGGTAAAAATACTGCCAGTGTGATGGCTTTTTCTAAAGTATCCTGGTAAAAAGCGATCACACTGGCAGCAACAATATTGAGTACGATATTCACACTAAGCCAGGAGAGCCTGCGGGACGACCGCGAAAACAGAGACATGCTTCGATATTCTTCTCCTCCAACAATACCACTCACCTTTAAAAATATTTTATTTGCTTTTTGTTTGACAGCTTCCTCTACCGCAAACCGGCTAACGATACCAACCAATACATTGTCATCACTAACAACCGGCACTCCCAAAAATGCATACTGATTGAAAAAATCCTGCAATTCATTCAAATGAGCATGATCCTTCAAACACAATGGATTTGAGATCATTAACTTCTCAATGGGGCTTGTTTTAACAGAGAGCAGCAGATCTCTTAAACGGAGCACTCCCATCAGTTTTCCTGCTTTAGAAATGACATAAGCATACTGGATGGCATAATCTGCATAGGTTTCTCCCTGCTGCCGCAGATCAGCTAACACATCGTCCACATTGAAGTGCTCAGGATAGGCAAGGTATTCGGTTATCATCAGACTACCCGCCGTATCTTCCGGGTAGGTCATGAGCTGCTTGATTTCAGATGCATTTTCTGTAGACAATGATTCTAAAATTTGTTCAGCCTTGCTCTCTGTAAGATAATTGAGCAGGTCTGCCTGATGATTGCTCCGTAGCTCTTCAATAATCGGAGCCGCTTGATCAGTGGGAAGCTCTTCAATAAAATGTGCGGCCTCTTCTTCAGGAATTGTAGTAATCACTTCAGCAGCATCTTTTGGCTCAAGCAAGGTCAGCAATTGTGTTTGGTCTTCAGAATCCAAACGTAAAACAGCCCTTGCTGTTTCCGAAGGAGAAAGCGTATTACATAACGTCTCCAATTGCTGTTTGTTTCCTTCTTGAAGAGCATCTTTCAACTCATCTAAAGGCTCAACGGTGTGTTCTGTCTCTATGGTCATGTTTTATCTCCAATACCTGAATCTAATTTTGAACTTTCTGTATTTTTTAATTAGAGTTGTGACTATTGCTCCCTTTTCATTTATGGGCAACCGGAAGAGTAGTATGGCTGGGAATTTGTGCGACATTGAAATCGATGGTGAGATGCTGCCTTTTTTCTATGGGAAGGCTGTTAATAATGATCCTGTCTGGCATATGAATTTCTCGTTAAAAGGAATGAGAAGCAATGTATTTTTTGGCAGTATCAAGAATAAATCGTTTTTTGAATGCTTTCCGCCCCAGTAAAATTGGGAATTTCATTTGGGAGCGATCTGTTAAAGATAGCTCAATTTCAAAGATTTCACCATACAAAGACATCCTGGTTTTAATAAAAATTCGATCTTCTGTTTCACCAGATGAACTTTTCACCCGCTTCTCATTATGTACCGGTAAGCAGAACTCCATTTGCTGGTAATTAGGATGGGACTCATCAAGAATTTTAAACCGAACATAAAATCCCTGCGATTGTTCTTCTATGGCAATTGAGGAACAGTGAATGGATGAGGTGTATGCTCCTGAATCCATTTTGGCATCCACTCCGAATAGCCCCAAGTCCGGTAAATCAATCAATTCCGTACGGCCAATGATCTGTTTGGGCTTATTTGGTCTTCTCTTCTTCGGTTTTGCGGTCTTGAGTAAACCTTTCTGATTCATTTGAAGCGGTGAATCTCCAATCAGTTTCACCCGTCTTTCCCAAATCTGAAGCAATTTCCACAGAAGAATGGGGATTTCACGAATCACATGTCCTGGTATTTTGTAAATGCGGGTGGAAGGGGCAAAATAAAAATGGAAAGGAGAGGGATGAGCGAACAGAATACGGTCTTCACCAAAAATGCGTCCTGAAGTACGCAAAGTTTCGATGACTTTTCCATGATAGAGTAGTTGAACTTCTCCAGATTCCAGCAGATAGAGCATGTTTTTTTTCAGGGACTTGATCTGTTTTTTTTCAGGGTATTCACTAGAGATCATGTTTTGGGCGATTTTTGTTTGTATCGGGTACGATATATTTTCTCCAAACAACCAGCTTTTCCGCAAAAAATCGAGTTTATGATGAATTCCCTGGATATCATCGTAAAGGTCATTACGATTGACAAATTCCTGGTAAAGAGTACCTGGTATTTTAAGCATTTGTATCACCGTTGCTGTTCGATAAGTTCCCAAAGCAGGGATCTTGAACAAGACAGGCAATTCTCCAATTAATGAACCTGACGAAAGAAAACTTTGGCACTCGGAATCAGGATAGATCAACTCCAGCACCCCGTTTATAATGAGATAGACCTCCTCACTGTGGTCTGCATGCTTGAGAATAATCGAGCCGGCATTCAATTGTACTAAAGGACAATTTAACAGAGGAGCCAATTCATAAGGAGGAATCATGGGAAAATAATTGGCAAGGTATTCAGCAGCCTGCTTCCTCGTGTAATCCTGTACAGCGGGTATCAACACATCGACCATCCCAAAGTTTGTTTCTGAACCAATTTCTTTTTGCCGGTTGGTGAGCTTTTTTTCAGTATGCGCAAGAATGATTTTGCTGGAAACGTCTTCTTTGAAATCATCAGCTTTGCCATGAATCAATCCTCCTCCAATATCAATTTTTTTCAACTGCACCGCAGTGAGATAATTGGATTTGATTTGCTCATAACAGTCGGGGGTCATGCCTGCCGTCATCATTTGCTGCAGCATATCCAAGGAGGCGATGTCTGCCAGATGGGCATAGGTGGGATAGCCCGCCTGCCAAAGCGTCCGGAATAGAAAAATATTGGTTTCCACAGGATGAGGGGAGAAAAGGGGTTTCACTTCCAATCCCTCAATATTATTCCAAACATCAAATTGAAGGTCATGCACATCAAAGTATTCTTCAAAATACTTTTCATCCATCGACATCAATGCTGCCAATTTTTTGGAAACAGAAGCTCTGACTAATGGAGTGGTGTAGTATTTGATACGCCGATCTGTTCGAATCAAAGTGGTCAATCCGGCAAAATGGTCATCATGGGCATGAGTGTGAAAAATGCCCTCAATTTCATT
Source organism: SAR324 cluster bacterium (assembly GCA_015231885.1). Classification (GTDB taxonomy): domain Bacteria; phylum SAR324; class SAR324; order SAR324; family NAC60-12. The sequence goes on along the minus strand of JADGAT010000044.1, from coordinate 18,339 downwards.
GGTGCTGATGCCTAAAGCCATTAAACTGTGTAAAATATTGGGGCCTGCATCAATGAGATAAAGCCTGCCTTGGAACATCAAAATGCTCGACATGCAAGGCCGATTGATATCCCAGCCATCGCCCTCTCCTGTATGCAGGACGGCAAAGTATTCTCGTCTGATCTGCATGCAGGCCAGTTCATACGGTGGCTGATACTGTACGTTCGGGGCTAAATTTAGATCAACGATGGTTGTTTCTTCTTGAAACTGAAATTCAAAAATATTGAGCCCCAGACGTTTTATAAACACACCATTTCTTATCTCCACAGGATCATCATCAATGTATCTTTTTTCCAAGAGTTCTTCAGTTTTACGAATTTGCCCAAATGCGAATTGTAATTTAATTCGCATCATTTCAGCCGACAGCGCTTTGAAAATACCTGTTTGGCAAATTTCTTCTTCTGAGATCAGTCCATAATTTCCGCGGTAAATATACTCCATTTGTGCATCAACTTGATCTGCCATTCCCATGATAACGGGTTTAATTCCTTTGTTATTGGGATGATTGGGAATTATCATCCCCTGGCGATACAACATCTGAAGGACTGGAAATTCTGCCAGGTTCGCAAAGCTTCCATTTTGAAGCGTTGTATCAGATAACAAGATCGCATTGGGGCCCGTTTCCAGAGGCACCCCATGGGTTTCTCTGGAAACAATCAGCCTTTTTTTGATCAAATGCTTCACACTGTCCGCAGGACATCCGCAAAGGACATAAACATCAGCTTCCGGAATTCCAACCCAAACAATGCCAGGAGCTACTTTAATTTTTTCAAGTGCAGCCATTCTCATGCCTTATTCCCACCGGATGTTAATGTTTTGACTGATTTGGAACGTCTTTAAAACATCATCAATGATTGCCTGTTCACGATCTCTCCGTTTTTTCGGTTCGCATAGATAACGAAGGATGACGACGTAACCACTTGGTTTTTCAGAACGATGACGCATATAAACGATGGGAGTGAACGTGGTCACAATAATGTTTTTTTCTTTGGTATGCTTCCATGCGGATTGGGCTTTTGGATTCACGTCTATGGTATGTTTATTCCCGATTTCTTTTAAAATATTTCTCGCCTGCTCCCAGTCACTTTCTGGAGTCAAATTAAATGAAATTTCATTCCAGATGAATGGGAAATCCAGGGTGTAATTTGCGACTGGCGTTGTCCACACCAAACTGTTTGGAACATTGACGATACGGCCTGTACTTTGGTCGCCCGATACCCAGTTTCCTATTTCCATTAAGGTAAAATAAAAAGGCCCCATCCCCACAACATCGCCTTGGTGAACTCCAATTTGAATGCGATCGCCTAATACAAATAGGTTCCGCCAAAAAATAACCCCCCATCCCGTCAGATTCATCAATGCTTCTTTTTGTGTGACTGTCAAAGCCGCGCTGATTAAGCCAAGGACCGTAAAGATGGTACTCAATCCTTGAACCCACAGCCTCCCAACCAGAAATGCCGACAATAGCACAAAAGTATAACGAGTCCCCGTTTTCCAGCTATAGCGGGTGTTCACATCCGTGGTTCTTTGTGTGACAACACGATTGATTAATCGGTAAAACCCCCACAACACGATAATGATCATTAAAGAGCGCAAGCCCCTGGAGAGGTAGTCCGATTCGATTGCAGGCAGTGAAGCAAACCAGTCGGTCCAGTTTTCCATGAAGTCCTGTTAAAATATTATTTTGAAATTTATTACAAGTAGGATGCTGGTAGCATAACTGATGTCAAAAGACTTTCAATCAAAAACTGTACTGAGTGCATGCGCCTGGCACATTTTCAGGATAGAACTTGTGTGGGGTAAATTAAGTAGTTAAGATGATAATTAATGCTCATTTTTTAAACACAAACGGGTGATGACGATTCAGAAGGAAAACAAATGTTTTTGAGAAATGTTAAAATAGGGACACGTTTAGGATTAGGTTTTACCATGATCCTTGCGATTTTGGTGCTCACCAGCATAATCACTATCGGCTATATGAAAGATCTAACCGGTCTGACGACGAAGCTGTATGAGCACCCTTTGGCTGTGAGCCAAGCGATTCTTAGAGTGGAAGGCAATGTTATCCGTATGCATCATTATATGAATAATCTTGTACACCATTCCAGGAATGGTCTTCTTGTGAACGGGCTTCAAAAAGATGAAATCCATGCAATCGTTACAAAAGTGAACATGTTAGAAATAAAAATATTGAACGATTTCAATGTCATTCAAGACCGTTTTCTTGGCAGTAAAGCAAAAGTAGAAGATACCAAAGATACATTCATGGCCTGGAAATCCATCAGAGAAGACGCTATTTCACTGGTGGAAGCCGGTAAGCAGCAGGAAGCCGTAAATCTCATAACCGGGAAAGGAACATTGTATGTAAATGATCTGGAAAAAAGAATTAATGAATTCATCCTGTTTGCTCAAGGAAAGGCCGGTGACTTTCTGGAAGAAGCTGTACAATCCAGGAATCAGGCATTATGGATCACTTATGCTTCTTTATTGGGTACAGGGGGAATTGTTGCTTTTTTTGCTTTCTTTTTCACACGCAGTATCAAAGTGCCTTTACTGGAAGTTGTACAAATTTCCGATGAATTGGCAAAAGGAAATTTGTCGAAAAAGATCCATGTGGAGGGCAACGACGAGGTGTCAGACCTTTTAAATGCCATGAAAAACCTTGCTCATCAACTCCTGGAAATGACCCAGAAAAATGAACAGAAGGACTGGCTGAAAAGTGGTCGAAACGAGTTGAACGAAAAGACACGCGGTGAAACTCATGAGAAGAACCTGGCACAAAATATCATCACATTTCTGGCAAAATACCTCGATGCCCAAATGGGGGCTTTTTATATCATGAATGAACAGGGCAATGAACTGCACTTGCTCGGCAGTTACGCTTTCATCCAAGACTCGCATTTCAATAACACGATCAAGATGGGTGAAGGGCTGGTCGGACAAGCGGCTTTTGACAAGGAAATGATTTCCATTACCGACCTCCCTGATACTTATGTCCATATTGGTTCGGGGACGGGAAATGAAATCCCGCGCAATATCGTCCTTGCCCCTGTTGCCTTTGGCGAACGATTGACCGGGGTGATTGAACTGGGCGCATTTCAAAAATTCTCAGACCTGCAAATAGAGTTTCTTTCCTCTATCACAGAAAGTACCGCAATCGCCATCAATATGGCGCAAGCACGAACAATCATGAAAAAACTCCTGGAAAAAACCCAGCAACAGTCAGAAGAACTGCAGACACAGAACGAAGAACTCGAGTCTCAGCAGGAAGAACTGCAAACACAGAACGAAGAACTCGAATCTCAGCAGGAAGAACTCCGAGTTGCCAATGAAGTTCTTGAAAAAAAACAGGAGGAAGTGAAAAAACAAAATCAAATTCTGCAGCAAGCCCGCAAAGAGTTGGAACTCAAAGCTAACGCTTTAGAAATTAGCGGAAGGTACAAATCAGAATTTTTAGCCAACATGTCACATGAATTACGAACACCGCTCAACAGTATTCTCCTGCTGTCAGAGTTGCTTAGGGAGAATAATGAAGGCAACCTGAGCGACAAGCAGGTTGAGTATGCTGCCATGATCCATTCCAGCGGATCTGATTTGCTGGACCTGATTAATAACGTGCTGGACCTGGCAAAAATCGAAGCGGGTAAAGTGGAACTGCATGCTGATGATGTCTATGTCGAAGATATCGCGCAAAACATCCGCCAAATTTTTCAAACTCAGGTAGAAAATAAGGGACTCACACTCCATATTGAAATAGAAAAAAAACTTCCTGCTTTGATTCGTACCGATCCTCAAAGGCTGGTACAAATTCTCAAAAACTTTTTTTCCAATGCTCTGAAATTCACCACCGAAGGGGCTATCACATTTTCCATTCATCGTCTTGACCAGGAGACTGCTTCTGCATCAAACAACAGACAGATTCTTGAAACGTCCATTGCCTTCAGTGTCGCTGATACGGGCATTGGTATTCCTGCTGACAAACTGCAACTCATCTTCAATGCGTTCGAGCAAATTGATGGAGGACTCAACCGCAAATATGAAGGAACAGGTCTGGGTCTTTCAATTTGCAAAGAAATGGCAGCTTTGCTGGGAGGTTTTATCAGCGTGCAAAGCCAGGAAGGGAAAGGGAGTGCTTTCAGCCTCCATTTGCCGGAAAAGATAGGGCATCCCATTTTTGACAACCAACCTCAGGAAGAAAGCATTCCCTCAGTCAGTAATGATTCGAATGCCAAGCAGGAAGAAAAGTCCCTTAATAAACCGGTCACTACAGAGGATATCAAGCAGGCTTTCCAAAGAATAGAAAGCGTCACTAACAAAACCATCAACCATGTGCTGATCGTAGAAGATGACGAGGCCACAAGAATGGCTCTTGCTGAGTTGATAAAAAGCAATCATGTCCAGATATCTGCAATGGGTCGTGGTCAGGATGCCTATGACTTTCTGATGAACCATGAGTGCGATTGCATGGTTCTTGATTTGAACTTGGAGGACATGTCCGGACAGGAACTGCTGAAAAGGATTGAAAAAGAAGAAAATTTGGTTTTTCCTCCTGTCATCATCTATACGGCTAAAGATATTTCCATCGAAGAAGAAAGGCAGCTTGAACAATATACGGACAGTATTGTGATCAAAAATCCTCAGTCCAAGGAAAGACTTCTCTCTGAAATTACTTTATTTCTCCATCACATGGAAAAAGAAACCCCACCGACCAAAGGACCGGTACAACAGATTCTTTATAATAAAGATGAGATTCTGGATAAAAAAACGATTTTGCTGGTTGATGATGATGCACGCAATGTCTATGCCTTGAGTAGTGTCCTTGAAGATAATGGGATTCAGGTCCTCAAAGCCTTTGATGGAAAGTCCGCCCTGGAACTCCTGGAGGCCAGTCCTTATGTTCACCTGGTATTAATGGATATTATGATGCCAGAGATAGATGGTTATGCGTGCATTACTGAAATCAGAAAGAATGAGCATTTTAGCAAACTCCCCATTATTGCGGTAACGGCAAAAGCCATGAAAGGGGATCGTATGAAATGCCTGGAAGCTGGTGCGGATGATTACATTTCCAAACCGGTGGACACTCAAAAATTATTATCGCTGCTGCGCATCTGGCTTGATCAATAGAGAAACGATGGATAATGAAGCTATAGAAATCAATCTGCTGCTGGAAGCGATCTATCAGAAATATGGCTACGACTTCAAAGAGTATGCGGACGCTTCCATGCGGCGAAAAATTTTGCATCGCTTGGAACTCTTCAAACTGAGCAATATTTCGGAAATGACTCACCGGGTACTTCATGAACAAGAGTTTTTTGAAATTCTGCTGCAGGACTTTTATACGTCAGTGACCGAAATGTTTCGGGATCCTTCGTATTATCAAGCGCTACGGAAGGCCGTCATACCGATACTAAAAACCTATTCTCATCCCAGGATCTGGGTTGCCGGATGTGCTTCCGGCGAAGAGGCATACTCGCTGGCCATCTTACTTAAAGAAGAAGGCCTCTATGATCGTTCTCAAATTTATGCAACCGATTTAGATAAAAATGCTATTAAAAAAGCGAGAGACGGCCTGTATTCTGCCGAGCTGCTCAGGAAGTACACAAGCAATTACCAAAAAGCTGGAGGAGTCGAGTCTTTCTCGGATTACTATGTAGCTCAGAACCAAAATGCAGTAATGGATCCGTCGTTAAAACAAAAAATTCTCTTTAGCACTCATAACCTGGTCAGTGATGACAGCTTTAATGAAATGCATCTGATCAGTTGCCGCAATGTGCTCATATATTTTAAAAAAGCTTTACAGGAACGGGTCCTGGGGTTGTTTCATCGAAGCTTGTGCCGTCAGGGAATTCTCTGTCTGGGGGCAAAAGAAAGTCTCCATTTTACAAGCCACGATGATGCCTTTGAAACACTGATGAATCATGAAAAAATCTATCGAAAAAAATAAATGGGGAATGGTGGTAGTCGGTTGTTCTTCCGGAGGTTTGGGAGCCCTCAAAGAAGTGCTTTTTCCCCTTCCTTCCTCTTTTCCATTGCCAATAATCATTGTGCAGCATCTGCATCCGGAGGGAGAGAGTTATTTAGCATCTTATCTGGATGGACATTGTCAGTTATCCGTCAAAGAAGCAGAGGACAAAGAGAAAATTGATCCTGGGTTTGTTTACACGGCACCGCCCAATTACCATGTGCTGATAGAAAAAGAGCGTACCCTGTCGTTGTCTGTGGACGCTCCTGTTGTCTATTCCAGGCCGTCGATTGACGTACTTTTTGAATCAGTGCCTCCATTCATGGCAAAGCACACCATCGCGATTTTACTGACGGGGGCGAATAATGATGGAACAAAAGGCATGTTGTACATTCACCGTCACGGAGGATTGACCATCGTCCAAAATCCAGAGAATGCTGAATCCTCGTTGATGCCCCAATCCGCAATCAATGCCGTTCAGGTAGATCACCTTCTGGACCTGGAAGAGATGGCTCCCTTGCTCATTCAACTGAGCCGGGATTAACATTCGATTATTACGAACGACAATGGACAAAAAAGCGATAACTGAAAAAACAAAAGTTCTACTGGTAGACGATAAACCAGAAAATTTAATGGCATTGGAAAGTTTGCTCGCGACGAATTTCGATTTGAATTGTCTCCAGGCTACTTCAGGGAATGAGGCCTTGAAGCTTGCGGCAATTCATGATCTGGCCCTGATTTTACTTGATGTCCAAATGCCGGAAATGGATGGTTTCGAGACTGCCGAGATATTGCGTTCTGTGCGGGAAACCCGGCAAATTCCCATTATCTTTGTCACGGCGATCAGTAGAGATCAGGAGCAGGTTTTCAAAGGCTATGAATCAGGTGCTGTTGACTATTTGTTCAAGCCCATTAACTCTTATATTCTGAAAAGCAAGGTCAAAGTATTTGTTGAATTGAACCAGCAAAAACAACGATTGGAACAACGGGCCAACGATCTGGAACTCTTGAATCAAAAACTTCATCAAATGCAGGCAGAGCTGCTTCAGTCCAGAAAAATGGAAGCATTGGGAACCCTGGCAGGAGGCATTGCCCATGAATTCAACAACCTTCTGTTTGCCATGATCGGCTATACGGAGTTGGTGCGTGATGAACTGCCAGAGGACACCCTCAATCACAAGAACCTGGAAAAGGTACTCAACGCAGGAAAGCGGGCCAAAGACTTAATCGATCAAATCCTGGCATTCTCACACAAGACTCCATTCGTTCGCAAACAAATACAGATATACCCTATCATCAAGGATGTTATTCAATTAATGCAAATCACCTTGCCGGCCAACATTGATATCCAACAAGAAATAAGGGCTGAAGAGGGGAGCGTGATGGCAGACATTACTCAACTCCATCAGGTGCTGATGAACCTGTGTACTAATGCCGCTCATGCCATGCTGACGACAGGCGGAACCTTAACAATCGGTTTAAATGAAGTTATGATAAATGGTGACTTTGCTGCTAAACATGGTCTTCAGGAAGGAGCTTATTGTCAACTGAGTGTTCGTGATACGGGACGTGGGATTGCACCTGAGATTATAGACAGAGTCTTTGATCCTTTTTTTACGACCAAAGCCCTTAACACCGGTACCGGAATGGGGTTGTCTGTTGTGCATGGTATCATCACTCAGTGCGGAGGATCCATTTCAGTCCAAAGTGAATTAGGAAAAGGAACGGTGTTTGACATATTTCTTCCAAAAGCTGAAACAGAAGTTCCTGAGCACACGAACAGTACAAGCCCCTCACTTCAGGGCAAAGAATCCATTTTGCTGGTAGACGATGAACAATTGGTGGCTCACATGCTTGCTCAGAGATTGAAGCGTTTAGGTTACCAAGTGACAACGATCCTGAGCAGTAAAGAAGCACTGTCCCTGGTTATGTCATCCCCAGATCACTTTGATTTGATATTGACCGACCAATCCATGCCCGATCTAAGCGGTATTCAATTGGCAAAAGCTCTGCTCCAGCACAAAATTGATCTTCCGATTCTTTTGTTAACGGGTTATGGGGATGCGGTCACCCTGAAAAAAGCAAAAGAAATTGGCATCCGTGATTGTTTGATGAAGCCGGTTGACCTGGCACAATTGACAAAATCCATTCGATCCGCATTGAATCAATAAGGATCCCCCTTATTTTACTCCACTTTACATATAAAAATTGACGATTGGTATTAATCTGATTCAAAAGAATCGATAGTTTCTGCAAAAGAGTAGATGTGGTGGCATCCATCGTTAGGGAGGCCGGAAGGTTTTAGAACAAACCTTCCGTGAGCATGGATTCACCTTAGCCTCCCTTGGGGGGATTTCATACCCCTTAAGTAAGAGCTTTTTTCTAGTGAGTAACATCCTTCTCAAAAAAGTTCCAAAAAAATTAAACCGGGTATAGAACCCACGTTCCTTTTCTTGGAACAATCCTCCTTCTTTAGGTTTATGCTTCTTCAAACTCGGCATCAATCACATCCTCTTCGTTTGCCTTGGACGCATTACGATACGGATTGGCATGGGCCTGTGAAGTCCCCTGGGGCTGACCGTCATTTTGGGAGTAGATGGCCTGGGCTAATTTATGAGTGGCTTCAGTGAGTGCTGCCGTATCAGCCCTGATGGCGTTCACATCATTTCCTGCCAGAGTTTTTCGTAAGGTTTCGATTGCTGTTTCAATCGATTGCTTATCGTTTGGAGGTAATTGACTTCCAACGTCATTGAGCGTTTTTTCAGTATTATAGATCAGCGTTTCAGCTTCGTTTTTGACTTCAATGTTTTCACGGCGTTTCTTATCTTCTCCGGCATTGCGCTCGGCATCATCCACCATGCGCTGAATTTCTTCCTCGGACAAACCTCCGGATGCCGTGATGCGGATTTGCTGTTCTTTGCCCGTGCCCAAATCTTTGGCACTCACATTGACGATTCCATTGGCATCAATATCAAAGGCAACTTCAATTTGCGGCACCCCTCGAGGAGCAGGCGCAATACCCACCAGTTGAAAATTTCCCAGCGTTTTGTTATCAGACGCCATTTCCCGCTCTCCCTGCAAGACATGCACATCGACAGCAGGCTGATTATCAGCCGCTGTTGAAAAAACCTGGCTTTTGCGTGTAGGAATCGTTGTATTGCGCTCAATCAATTTGGTCATGACACCGCCTAGTGTTTCAAGACCCAGAGAAAGCGGTGTGACATCCAGCAGGAGGACATCATTGACTTCTCCTTTCAAAACGCCTCCCTGAATGGCAGCACCAATGGCAACCACTTCGTCTGGATTGACCCCTTTATTAGGCTCTTTGCCGAAGAAATCCTTGACCGTTTGCTGTATCTTCGGCATTCGTGTCATGCCGCCAACCAGAACAACTTCCTGAATATCTCCTACCGTGCAGCCTGCGTCACTCAGCGCTTTTTTGCAAGGCTCCAGGCAACGCTTGATCAAATCACCAACCAGACTTTCGAATTTAGCCCTGCTGATTTTGACATTAAGGTGTTTTGGCCCGGAAGCATCTGCCGTTATGAAGGGTAGATTGACATCCGTTTCCATGCTGGAGGATAATTCATGCTTGGCTTTTTCAGCAGCTTCTTTCAAACGCTGCAGTGCCATCGTGTCTCCTCGTAAATCAATACCGTGATCTTTCTTAAACTCATCTGCTAAAAAATCAATCAGGCGGATGTCAAAATCATCTCCTCCCAGGAAAGTATCCCCATTGGTCGCTTTGACCTCAAAGACACCATCTCCTATTTCCAAAATCGAAATGTCAAAGGTCCCACCTCCTAGATCAAAGATGGCAATTTTATGATCGGATGTCTTATCCAGGCCATAAGCCAGAGATGCGGCTGTTGGTTCATTGATGATGCGCAGCACATTCAATCCGGCAATTTTACCGGCATCTTTGGTTGCCTGACGCTGACTGTCATTGAAATAAGCAGGGACGGTGATCACCGCATCTGTGACCGTTTCTCCCAGATAATCTTCAGCGGTTTTTTTCAGTTTTTGCAAGATGGCCGCAGAAATTTCAGGAGGAGAATATTGTTTTCCTTCTACTTCCACGTAAGCCAATTCATTTGGTCCTGAAATCACTCGATAGGGAGCGACCTTTTTGTGGCGGTTGACCGACTCTGAATTGAATTTTTCACCAATCATCCGTTTGATTGAAAAAATGGTGCGTTCTGGGTTCGTCACAGCCTGTCTTTTCGCTAATTGCCCCACCAGACGTTCTCCCGCGTCATTGAAGGCCACGATAGAAGGCGTGGTCCTTGCCCCTTCTGCATTTTGGATCACCTTGGGATCTCCGCCATCCAGAATAGCTACACATGAATTAGTTGTTCCTAAATCAATTCCAATTACTTTTCCCATGGTTTCTCCTTTATTTTAAAGTGTTCGTATATAATATGTATTCAGATACGTCATGCCCGTTCAATTACAGATCGAGCAGTGATTCATAAGAATTCCATTTTTCTCCTCCAATATAGGAATGAGATGTTTCCTGTTGAGGAGGCAGCACTGTGATCTTTTTTCCTTCTGATAAAAAACGCTTCGTGGATGCTTGAATTGCTTCTCGTGTGATGGTTTGAATAGTGTTTTTCATAGAACCTCCAAAATCGTCAATAAGGTTTGCGGAACTTCGAAAAGCCAGCAAGGGGCCATTGTGATATGCTGGCTCCCTTGCTGCAAAACAGTGAACTGGTTTCAGCTGACTGGAATTTGTCGCGCCTGTGCTTCTGGAGCCTTGGGTAACGTCAAAGTCAGCACTCCCTCAGCCAGATTGGCCTCAATCTTTTCAGCATCAATGGTGTTCGAGACCGAGAAACGCCGAGTGTAATGGCCTACATTGTATTCCGAATACACAGGAGTCATGTCTTTGTAAGGAGAAAAATCTATCTTTCCTTCAACTTCCAGCACATTGTTGTCCAGCTTCACTTCAACATTCTCTTTTTTCACACCAGGCATGTCCATGGTGACCAGGAGATTATTCTCTGTCTCCACAATATCGGTCTGCGGCATGAAATAACGACCCGCAATGGTCTTTTCTTCCTGATGTTCCTGCTTTTGCAAATCTTGATTCTCTTGCTTTATCATTTCTTTAGTTTCAGCACTCATAATATCCTCCTATCTCATTAATTGATGGTGATTTGTTTAGGTTTGTCAGCTTCGGCACGAGGTAAAGAGATAGCCAGCAAACCATTATTGTATTCAGCTTTGATCTGATCACGGTCCACTTGAAAGGGAAGCTTGACGGTTCGATCAAATCGATAAGGCTCGCGTTCAATGCGGTGACGACTGATGTCTTTGCCATAATCAATGCTGCGTTCTCCGGCAAGGCGTAAGAAATTGTCTTTGACTTCAATTTTTATATTATTCTTGTCAATGCCTGGCAGCTCAGCCACTGCTACATAATTTCCATCTTTCTCAAAAAAATTGATGAGAGGATATCCTCCTTTGCTGGTAGTGCTTGTTCCAAAATAATCTGCATTCCTGGCGTGTTCCACCGCATTTTGGAGCGCCAGCAATGTGTTCATTGTGTTTGACCATGTTCGTAACATAGGACCTCCTTAACTGTGATTGATTGTTTATACGATGAAATTTATGTTAGCACTCTATCTTAATGAGTGCTAACAATTATAATTTAGCATATTTTAAGAAGGTGTCAACCCCTAAAATAAAATTCAAGGAAAAGAAATTGAGATCGTTTCAGTTGGTCTTTTCTCATCTTGACCAATCAGCGGTTTTTGGGAAAATCCGCAACAATCAGGACTTTTCTAATTATCGATTTGAGCATTCCTTAGGAAGGCGAAAATAATAACATGTGAAAGTTACGCAGGATTTTCATCGAGGTTCAAGGCGTTTTATCGGGCGCATAGCTTGCTATGCCACTGGTAAAGCAACGCAGAAGATCGTTGAAAAAACAAGTAGATTGGCTAAGTTATTGTTTGAGCATTCCTTAGGAGTTAATCTATTTTGTATTTTTGTCTTTTGCGATACAGCGTTGCTGGAGACATGCCTAACAGTGCGGCCGCTTTGCCCTTATGAAAATTAGCCTGTTCCAAAGCAATCAAAATAGTTTGCTTTTCAGTTTTGGGGTAGGCTTCAGACGCTGGTGCAAGAATAGCAGATTGTATTCTCAATTTATTAGGCAGGTGCTCCACTTGCAAAACATTCTCTTTGCTGACAGCAAAAGCATATTCAATCCCATGATACAATTCACGAACATTGCCGGGCCATGAGTAATTGAGCAGGTGTTTGAGTAAATCAGCAGAAATTCCCTGGACCTGACGCTGTTCCTTTGCATTGAACTGTTCAATAAATGAAGCTACTAAAAGAGGAATATCATACAACCGTTCGCGCAGCGGAGGCAGCTGCAAAGAGATGACATCCAAACGATAATAAAGCTCCTCCCGAAACAGCTTTTCCTCCACCATCTTCTTTAAATCTCTACTGGTGGCCGCTACAATACGGACATCGACATGAATCGTTTTGGTTCCTCCCACATGTTCCAAGGTCTGTTCCTGTAAAACTCGTAAAAGTTTCACCTGCAGCTCTACAGGAATTTCACCGATTTCATCCAAAAAAAGAGTCCCTTGATCTGCCAGTTCAAAACGTCCTGGTTTGTTTCGATTCGCTCCGGTAAACGCACCACGGTCATGACCAAAAAATTCGCTTTCCAGTAAATTGGCAGAAATTGCAGCACAATTGACTGCATGAAACGGTTTTTGTGCACGATGGCTCCGCTCATGGATTTCACGGGCCAGCAATTCTTTCCCGGTTCCGCTTTCTCCCTGAATCAAAACGGTAGCGTTGCTCAATGCAATATTATCCACAACCTGAAAAAGCTCTTTCATCTTGAAGTCGGAACTGACCATTTTCCCAAACAACGCACCACTGGTCTTTTTGCTCAGCAGTCGCTCTTCTTCCCGTTGATCACGAAACAACAAGAGCCAGTTTCCTTCCGATTCATTATCCAGGGGAATAATGGTGAGTCTGACTGGAATCACAGCGCCCGAAGGGCACAACAGCTTTGTTTGGATATTAGGAACTTTTGCTTTCTGGTTTATATGTTTTGCCAATATACCCGAGGGGCCTGCAATCTGTCCTCCCAATAAAGTCAATGCAGGTTTATTCAGGGCATCGGACTCGTCCACCTCCAACATGAGACAGGCTTTGGCAGAAACCATCTTTACCAGAAAATTTGAATTCAAGGTCACCACCCCTTCGGCCATCCCATCAAATGTGCTTTTCAGCAATTGATAAGCCCTTTCTTTTTCGGCTATTTCCTGCTTCAATTTTGATGAATAGGAATCCAGCTGAAACGTGTGTTTGACCACCCCTCTCAATTCACAAATATTGACAGGTTTTCTTAAAAAAGACTGAATCCCCAGCGCATAACATTTTTCAATTTCCACATCCGTATCATATCCCGTCAATACAATAATAGAATAGGGATGTTCAATTTCTGGTTTCAGGGCTTCCAGGAATTCAATCCCCCCCATCTTTGGCATTTTCAGATCTAAAATAACAACCTGGGGTGTGTATTTTTTTAAAGCGATCAACCCTTCGTTGCCATTCTCTGCTGTTAAGATTTCATAACCTTCTGTGGATAAAGTTGTTTTTAATACATCTCGTACCAAAGTATCATCATCTATGATTAATAATTTTTCCATAATTTCTTGCTAAGTTTCAGATATTCTGTTACCGATTGGTTAAAAGCCTCTCTTGAATTAATAACCCGTCATGGTATAAAACTCATGGATTCAACACTTTCGATTGTTGCTGATTTAATCTGCGAAGCAAAGCAAATTTTATTCATTACAGGTGCCGGTGTCTCAGCTGATTCCGGACTCCCCACTTATCGTGGTATTGGAGGGCTGTACAATGACAACTATACCCAAGAAGGGATTCCCATTGAAGAAGCACTCAGCGGGCCTATGTTCATGCGACGTCCCGAGATCACCTGGAAGTATCTTTGGCAAATTGGATCTGCCTGCCAGCATGCTTCTTTCAATCGTGCCCACGAAGTGATTGCAGCCATAGAACAGAAAAGACCCAATTCCTGGGTACTGACCCAAAATATTGATGGGTTCCATCGGTCTGCCGGATCAAAAAATTTAATTGAAATCCACGGAGATGCCTTTGATCTGTACTGTATGGAATGTTCCAGTTCTTATGATGCCCATCAACTATTTGGAAAAGATGCCGACTCTATCAGCCTGCCTCCCCGATGCAATCAATGCAATGGAGTGATTCGTCCCAAAGTGGTTCTTTTTGGAGAAATGCTTCCTACCAAAGAAGTTGGCCGCTTGTACCAGTTGGCTGGTCTGGACCTGGACCTCGTTATTACGATTGGGACCTCTGCCGTCTTTCCTTATATTGTCGAGCCAGTCATTCAAGCCAGTCGATCCGGCATTCCTACAGTAGAAGTCAATCCCAGTCAAACAGAAATATCCAGCTACGTGGATCACCGCATCGAAACAGGAGCTGCGGAGGCTTTTGGTCAGCTATGGGAAATGATACAGGATAAAATCTAAAAACCGCTATGGGCGCATCTCTACTGAAAACAATTGATTCACACCAATGGCTTCCAATAGCCCATATATTGCTTGACTGCATCCAATAATTTTAAATTGCTTTCCCGCTCCTTTTGTTCTCCGAAAAACCCCAAGCAACACACCAATGGCCGCTGAATCAACCGTTTCAATATTTTCCAGATTGAAGACAAGTTCTGTCCAGGAAACATTAGCATTCTGTTTTTCCTTAAATATCTCAACCAATTCCTTTCGCATGGTCGAAATATTGTAAATATTTAAATTGACTTGAGGATAAAAAAACCACGAGTCGTCCACATATTTGGCAACAAAAAATGTTGTCTTGGTCTCCCCCGAATCTGGTTCTGCTTCCTGATTGACATGAAATGTTTGGAATAAATTACAGAGTTCCAAAGTTTCACAGACAACCTGATTGCAATGAATCATACGAAACTTTTTTTTGCGCTTCACATATCTTTTGTATAAGCTGACCAGAATCCCAATACCAGAAGAGTCCACCATATCCGATTGTGTCATATCGACAGTGATTTCTTTCCAATCCGGGTCTTTATCCAGTTGTTCCAGGCATGATTTCAGGTCAAATTTAACTGCAGAAAAGTATTGACTGACCAGGTTAATCATGATCGTCACGACCCAGGTATCTCCACTTTTGTGGACTTCAACGCTCTTTTCACTCATAATTATCAATCTTTCATTGTAATATTTATCGTAATCCGTATGATTGGCTGGTGGCAGAATTTTTCAGAACACAAGTAGCCATGCAAAAATCAGAGAACAAGGTCATTGGCATAGCAAAATTTATTTTCTCTGTCATACCTTAATTTTTTTCCAGTAGCAACGAAGAATGAGCTATTCAACTGATAAATAAGGAGTCTCCATGTGGAGTAAAAAAAAATACGAGGTTGTTCGCTTGGAACTAGCCAATTTGAATATGCAGGATGCCGGCTATTTTAGAGAATACCTTGATTCCATATTAGCAGAAGAAAATCATCATATCATCATTGATTTTTCCAGTTTGCAGTCAATTGGCAGTATTGGCATGGGTGTTATTTTTTCTATTCTGAAAAAAATCAAGGAACGGAATGGAGATCTACAAATAATCGGAGTCAATCAAAAAGTACTCGAACTGCTCAAGGTTGCAAAACTTGATAAAATGATTCCGATTTACTCCGTGGAATGAGGATTCCCACCCAGTCACAATAAAAGATTCCCCGGAAAAAACCAGCAGACCTTGTTAAAGAAAAAAAGCACCTTCTATCCGAACCTCAATTATTAACCTCAGGAAGTCAATATGGGCAGGCAGGATATTGAAAAATTTCATGATCCCGAACAGCATCGACTCTTCATGAGGCATTTACTGCATGAGATTTCTGCTTTTGAGACACTGCTGGAAAGCGGTATGATCGAGTCGGACATTCGCAGGATTGGTGCCGAACAGGAAGTATTCATTGTCGACCGCTCCCATCGGCCTTATTTACGTGCTTGTGAAATCCTGGAAGATATCAATGATCCTCATTTCACCACAGAACTTGCGCAGTTCAACCTGGAATTCAATCTGGATCCTGTCGTATTTGAAGGACGTTGTCTCAGTACGCTGGAGCAGGAAATTTACAGGCTCCTTGGCAAAGCACGAAACATTGCGGCTCAATATGATGCCGAAATTGTACTTGCAGGGATTCTACCAACCATCTGCCAGGCCGATCTGGATCTTTCCAGCATCACTCCCAAACCACGTTATTTTGCACTGAACAATGCTGTAACCCACCTGAGAGGCAGCTCCGAATACAAGCTTCAATTGACCGGTTTGGACGAGCTGCATCTCAAGTTAAACTCTGTGATGGCAGAAGCCTGCAATAGCAGTTTTCAATTGCATTTTCAGGTCAGTGCCCCTGAATTTGCCCAATACTATAACATCGCTCAAGCCGTTACTGCTCCGATCTTGGCTATTGCGGCTTACTCCCCTGTATTATTCGGAAGACGGCTTTGGAAAGAAACCCGAATAGCCTTATTTCAGAATGTGGTTGATACCCGCAGTGTCGGAAATCAGCTCCGCAATCGCACCCATCGGGCCAGTTTTGGAAAAAAATGGGTGGATGATTCGATTCTGGAACTGTTGCAGGAAAATGTGGCTCAGTTTCGCGTCATGATCAGTACCGAACTGGAAAAAGAAAACCTTTTAGAAAAAATCAAACAGAGAATTCCTCCCCAATTCTCAGCACTGCAGCTGCACAACGGGACCATTTACCGCTGGAATCGCCCCTGCTATGGCATATTGAACGGCAAGCCGCATTTGAGAATTGAAAACCGTGTTTTGCCGGCAGGCCCGACTCCGTTGGATGAAGTGGCCAATGCCTCACTTTTTTTTGGAGCCCTGTACGGAATGGCATCTGAATATCCTCGTTTGACAAATATCATGAAATTTGATGATGCCAAAGCCAACTTCTTTACAGCAGCCCAGCAGGGTGCCAGTTCTCAAATGACCTGGATTAACCGAAAAATCTATCCAGTCCAGGAATTGATTCTCAAAGAGATCTTACCTCTTGCCAAAGAAGGACTCAAAAAGGCTAATATTGTTTCAGAAGACATCAGCCGATATTTAGAAGTCATTGAAGAACGTGTTTCTCAGGAAACGAATGGGGCCATCTGGCTGCTCAGTTCCATTATGAAGTTTCAGAAAAAAACCACCCCTGATCAGATCATGAGATCTTTGGTGGCCACATCTATCAAACTGGAAAAAGAAAGGAGGCCCGTCCATCAATGGCCGCTGCCGGAACTGGAAGATCTGGGAAGGTGGGAAAAGGGGTCTTCCCACGTGGAACACATCATGTTCACCGACCTGTATACCGTCCACCCAGAAGAATTATTGAGTTTGGTTGCCAAGCTGGTGGAATGGCATCATATTCGGGATATCCCCGTAGAAGATCAATTGGGAGAGCTGGTGGGGATGGTTCGTTACAGCACCATGCTGTCTTATTTCCTTGAGCACTCCACCCAGAGTGACAAACAGCTCATTCCTGTTCAGGAAATCATGGAGAAAACTCCCTTCACCGTCCACCCTGATACTCCTACCTTAGAAGCCATTCATTCGATGATCGAAAGAAAAGACACCACCATCCCTGTGATAAAAGACCAGCATCTGGTAGGGATGCTCCTGGACAACGGCTTCAGTTATATTCTGGGGCAAATATTCAAAGAGCAGCTCCATGGAGAAAACCAGCAGCAGGCATCACCCGTTTTTCCGGATTTAAAAGTAGAGCAGTTGATGAACAAGGAGTGCTGTGTTATTTCACCAGACCTTTCTGTTGGTTTGACGGCAGAACAAATGGTCAGGGAGTCCCATTCTTACGTCTTTTTGACCAATCGGCGGCATGAATTGCAAGGGGCTGTTTCTTATCGAATTATTCTAAGGCATGTGGTCGATTTACCCCAGCCCTATTCCACCCCCATTGAGCAAATCATGAAAAAAGACCTGATCACTATCAGTCCCGATGCTTCGGCCCTCTCTGCAATCGCTCTGATGCTCAAAAATCAAATTGGCTGTCTTCCTGTGATTGAAGGGAACCATTTACTGGGGATGCTGACAGAACATGATCTCGGAAAAATGGTGCATTCCCTCCTCATCGATACATTTGCCTGACATTAAGTAAGGCGAAAATAATAACATGAGAAAGTTACGCAGGATTTTCACCGAGGTTCAAGGCGTTTTATCGGGCGCATAGCTTGCTATGTCACTGGTAAAGCAACGCAGACGATCGTTGAAAAGAC
>JADGAT010000043.1:21674-41133 GCA_015231885.1 SAR324 cluster bacterium | reverse complement strand
ATGCACTTTTTGAATTTTTAAAAAGCGAGTCGGTGGATCTCATTTTATTAGATATCAATATGCCCCAGGTAGACGGGGTGACGCTGCTCAAGCAAATAAAAGCTCATGCTGAGTACAAATCCATTCCGGTAGTCATGCTAACGGGAGATACCAGCCAGCAAATATTGAGCGATTGCTTTGCCGCAGGAGCCACCGATTATATCAATAAACCTCCAGATAATATTATTTTTCAGGCAAGAATTCATTCCGCATTGATGGTGAAAAATGCATTTGAACAAATGAAAATATCAGAGAAAGAACTGAAAACTTCTCTGGAAATTCAGCAGATGCTGAACAATAATTTGCTAGATGCTACAGAAAAATTAGAGATCTCCAAAAAAGAACTGCGGGAATCTCTGGAAGTTCAGCAGATGTTAAACAATAATTTGATGGAAGCAACGGAAGAGCTACAAATTACTCAGGAACAATTGATTCAAGCTCAAAAAATGAAAGCGCTGGGAACATTGGCTGGAGGGCTGGCACATGATTTCAATAATCTGCTCTTTATCATGCAGGGAAACCTCGATTTGATGAAATTGGACTATTCTCATGATCTGCAAATCATGAAATATCTGGAGTCTCTGACTGAAGCAAAAGAGCGTGCAAAGAATGTGGTGAATCACCTCATGACCTTTGCCCATATTGAAGAACAACCTCCGATTTTGATGCAAATTCATCCTATTGTAGAAAAGGCTTTGAAGGCAGTAGGCAATATACTGGATGATCGAATTTCAATCCGGAAGAATCTGGATGAGAGTTGCCCTCACATTCAGGCCAGTGCGACTCAGATTTATCAGGCCATCCTCAATCTTTGTATCAATGCCTGTGAGGCGATGAAAGGAAGGGGCGGGATTCTGGAAGTGCGTTTAGAAAAGATAATATTGAAAAAGAACATTGCTAAACTGGATCAAGGAATCTATTTGCATGTAATGGTTAAAGACACAGGTATTGGTATGAGTCCAAAAGTCCAAAGCCGAATCTTTGATCCTTTTTTTACAACGAAAGGACTGGGGGGGATTAATTCAGGATTCTCTAAAGAAGGGACGGGACTTGGACTGTCGGTGGTTTATAACGTTGTGCAAAATCATAATGGATCGGTTTGGGTTGAAAGTGAAATAGGCAAAGGGGCTTCTTTTCATCTTTATTTTCCAGTTTCGGAATACCGTGGAACCGAGAAAGTGAAACAACAGGAACTGGATCAAGTTTTACCAGCCAAACCGATGCCTTCAAAGAAACTGAAGATCCTGGTAGTTGATGATGAAGTCCGCTTGGCCCAGTTGTATGAGGATGCACTGGAATTAGAGGGCCATGAAGTAACATCCTGCTATGACGGAAGAAATGCGTTGGAATTGTTTCGGCAAAATCCGGGTCAATTTGATTTGGTAATAACCGATCAGGAAATGCCAAAGATGTTAGGGACCCGATTGGGAAGAGAATTATTGGAAATTCGCCCGGAACTTCCTATAATCCTGATCACCGGCTACAGCCCTGTCGTCAATGAACGCAATTTCAAACAGTTTGGAGTGAAGCGCTTTTTTTTAAAACCGGTCGATTTTGTGGAAATCATTCAGGCCATTGATGACATATTCCAAGGTTAATGGGATGGACCTGCATTTTTCAGAGCCGTTTGGATGCTCTGTAAAAGAGCTTGTGGATCAATAGGTTTCAGCAGCAGAGCATCAATCCCACTGTTTTTGATGTTTTTTTCATCAATGGCCTGAATGAATCCTGTTGTTAAAATGATAGGAATATCAGGGCGAATGCTTCGTATCCTTTGTATCAACTGATCTCCAGTCATTTGGGGCATGGTTTGATCCGTGATAACCAGGTCGAATTTGCTGGGTTCGGCTGAAAAGATGCTCAATGCCTCTTTGCTGTTGGTCGTTGCGGTAACCTGGTATCCTGCCTGCTGCAATAAGATCTTTCCAATTTCTACCATCATGTTTTCATCATCCACAAATAAGATATGTCCTTCTCCGCTAGGGAGATCAAGAGGAATTTGAATTTGTGCGTTTTCTTGTTCTTCTGTTATGATGGGAAAAAATACATGAAAAGAGGTCCCTTCATGGAGGGTGCTGTCCACAGTGATGATGCCCTGATGGCTTTTGACGATTCCATGGACCATGGACAGTCCCATGCCGGTTCCTTCTCCAATCGGTTTTGTGGTAAAGAAAGGATCAAATACACGGTCTTTGATATCAGAAGGAATTCCTCCTCCTGTATCAGCAATGGTTAATTGCAGATACTGCCCGGGTTGGGCTTCATGCAATGCGGTGAATTCTTTACTGAGTATGGTTTCCTTTAATTGGATGCGTAATGTTCCTCCTTTTTGGCGCATGGCATAGCCCGCATTGGAGCACAGATTCATCATTATTTGATGGATCAATGTGGGATCTGCCATGATTTTGCCGGATTTGGGCGAGATATCTTTTTCAATTATTATTGTGGAAGGCAGACTGGCACGCAAGAGATTCAGAGACTCTTTGACGATGGGAGTGATATTGGTTTCATGAAATTCTTGTTCTTTTTGGCGGCTGAATGTCAAGATTTGTTTAACCAGGTCTGCCGCACGCTTTCCTGCCTGCTGCACCTGATCGAGGTGCTTGAGTGCTCCTTTTGTGTCTTTTGGGATTTTTTTTCGTGTGACTTCAATGCCAAGTGTCATGGCATATAGAATATTATTGAAATCATGGGCTATCCCTCCTGCCAATGTCCCAATAGCCTCCATTTTTTGGGCTTGCTGTAATTGCTTTTCCAGCTGAACTTGGTGAGTCACATCGTATTTGACGGCGACATAGTTGGTGATTTCATCGAGTGCATTACGCACAGGAGAAATGGTCATTTCCTCTTCATAAAGCCGACCTTTTTTGGTTTTGTTGATAATGCGATTTTTCCACACATTTCCACTTTGGATGGTCTCCCACATCCTTTTATAAAATGTGGGTTCATGCTTTCCGCTTTTCAGCATCTTGGGCGGCTGGCCAAGCACTTCCTGGCTGGAGTAGCCCGTAATTTTTTCGAAAGCTGGATTGACATACTGAATGATTCCTCTGGTATCAGTAATCAAAATACCTTCAGTGATCTGTTCGATGGCTTCGATGAAACGTTTTTTTTCTTCTTCACCCTGTTTTCGGTCTGTGATGTCACGAATAATTCCACAAAAGTAGATGGTTTTTTGTACACTCCATTGAGCAATAGAGATTTCCAGGGGAAATTTGACTCCTGTTTTTCTTAGACCGGACAATTCAAAGGTCTTGCCCAGGAGTTCGGAGTTATCTGAGAAATGTATTTCTTTCAGTTTCGTTTCCCTGTCATGTGGTGTAATGATGATATCCAAAGATTTGCCCAAAGCTTCTGCTTCTGTATATCCGAAAATGTTAACGGCCCCCTGGTTCCAGGAAACCATGTTGTTGTTTTTGTCCATCAGGATAATGGCTTCTGGAGCAGACTGAACGAGGGTTCGAAATTTTTCTTCGGATTCTTGTAGGGCGGTGGTTCTTTTGTAGATTTCTTCTTCCAGATGTTCTCGGTATCTTTCATTTTCCTGGAGTAAAGCAGCGTGTTCAAGTGCTTTGTCAATGACATGTTCAAGAAGGGAGATGTCCAGAATGGGTTTGAGGATAAAATCGTTGGCGCCGGATCGTATTGCCGCAATCACGGTTTCAATGGTGCTGGTCCCCGAGATGACGATTATGGGTGTGTCTGGTGATGCATCTCTAACCGCGGTAATTACTTGAAAGCCATCCACTTCCGGCATGTGCAAATCCAGCAGCAGCAAGTCAGGATGCTTTTTACGGAATTCTTCTAAGCCCACACGACCGTTTCTTGCGTGAATGGTCGTGTAATTTTTACTTGTCAGGCTAGCTGAGACAAACTCATGAATGGCCTCTTCATCGTCAATCACTAAAATAGTGATTTCTGGTTGATCTTGCATTCCCCCCTGATGTCTACCGTTTCATTGCAGCAAAACTACCATCCTTGACATTGTTTCCAGGTGTTGCGTTTCCACAGCATGGTGTCTTTAGATTTAGATACTATGGTAAAATTTTCTGCAAACCAAGTTTTTCTTTCTATATGTGTCTTGATTTCTTCTGAATCAATGGGAGTGATCACAAAATTAATTCCATGTTTTTGATAATACGCTTCTCCATAAAGGTCGCCGGGCAGGTCTGTTGAATTGATGGTTGTGAAGTTTGCATATAAAAAACTGCGCCATTTTCGATTGAGCAGGACTCCTGCGTTATCACAACGTTCATTGATTTCAAAATAAAATTTTGTCAAGGAATTCTCCCGGATTCGATATTCCCTGGGCGAAATCCCTTCCCACCACCATGGGGAGGACTTTTGGAGATTAGCCTCTACTGAAGCATGAGAGAGCATAATGAGTGCAAACAATAATAAGATGCGCTGCCGAAAATGGATGGAACAGTTTTTTATTGTTGCCAACAAGATAAAAAGTGTCAAGTACAACAAGATGATATACGTGAATGCGACATATCGTTGATAAATATCAGGATAAAACATGATACAAATCAAGGAAAGGTAGCTCATAAAAAATAAGAAGGCTGCCAGCACAAAGGGGTATTTCTTTTTTCGAAACCATAGATATCCGGCAACAGCCAAGATCACTAAAAACTCTGGATGATGTTTGGGTTCGACGAAGCGAGTGTATCCCCGTATGTAATCGATAACACCAGGAATTTTTTGAGTGACTTTGTTGATTTGAAATGTATTGAAAGTGGCAGTTTGAGACAAATGTTCCAGTTTGGGAAACACTCTTTGAAATCCTGGATAGACCGGATTTCCCAACCACAGCATATTTTTTCCGAAAAAAAGTCCGCATAACAGAAGAAAAATCAAAGGAGTGATACAATGAAAAAAATGAATGCGCTTTCTCTGCAGAATAGAAAGAAGGACACTGGCAGGAAGAAGAAATACCACATAATTGACGGCGGTTAATTTATTGCAAACGGCCAGTGCTGAGAAAAGGATCACACCCCACATAGAGGATTCATGCCTTGGTGTACCTGTTTTATAAGGCATGATCCATTGACGTACCAAATACCCTGTTGCTAAAAATGCAGAAAGAACCGCAAGCCAGTCTGGTTTGAAGGCGATTGTATCGGTTGGTGCAAAATTGAGGGCAAGGGGCCAGATTGCCATGACCAGAGACGCCATTGGCCAACGCCTTAAAACGTAAGGAAACGTGCTGATCAACAGCAGTATTCCTCCAATGGACAGTAAAAATGTGATTTGTTGACCAATGATGTGGTAGGCAAAGTCATTGGCAGTGAGGGACAGCAAAAATACGCCAATACTTTCAAAGAGGCCTAGCAAGAGGAAATGGTTGTCTAAATTGTATTCATAAAAATTGACTCCTCGAAAAAGAAGTTTTGCATAAGGAAGTGTGTTGTGCAGCTGTTCGGTGCCATTGATTGGTAGAAAAGTGATGGAAAAACGGGATAAAAACAGGACAACAGGAATCATCCATAACCAGCGCAGTCGTCCAAGATGCCGAGAAGTACGTATCAGGCGAGAAAAAGGAGAACTGAAATGCTTAGGGTTTGTCCAGTAAGTGCTCAAAAGAGTCAATCCCAGAAAAATCAATTTATACAACAGAGGGGAATTGATTTTCAGTAAAGATGCCGCAATCGCCAAATTGCCCAGCAATCCTACTCCCAGGGTGACTGCCATAGCAAAATTAAATCCGGAGTAACACGATTTGATGATTTGAAGACGAAGGAGGTTGTACCGAAGGGATTCTCCCATGTATAAGATGGCATAGCAGATACAGAGGCTGCCTGCCAGGCAGGTGAGATAAAAAAGGCGGTACCATGCCTGCTGTAAGGTATACTCCGCAATCCATGGAAAAAGGTTCAAGGCAAGCAGAGATACCCATAAAATGGTATGTTTCTTCAAAAAATCCATAAAACGTAAATGGTATAGTGGCTTACTGAAGGCGCGCCAATGCCATGAATTCTGCGCGAACGGTACTGTTTTTGAGAAAACACCCCAATAAGGCACTTGTGGTCATCAATCCGGAGTGTTTGACCCCCCTCATTTCCATGCATAGATGAGAGGCTTTGATGATGACTCCAACCCCCTGGGGGTTGAGTTTGTGTTGGAAGTATTGTGCAATATCGCTGGTGAGGTGCTCTTGAACCTGCGGTCTTCTGGCAAAAAAGTCCACAACACGCGACAGTTTAGAAAGTCCGCAGAGTGATTTTTGAGGAATATATGCCACAGTGGCTTCTCCAATAAATGGCAATAAATGATGGGCACAAATCGACTTAACCGGGATATGCTGGAGAATGATCATGTTGGGCTGATCCCCCGAAGTCATTGGAAAAGTAGTTAAATGGAAGGTTTCTTCTTTTAAACCAATGCATAGTTCGTCTGTCCATGCACGTGCAACACGCTCTGGGCTCTCTTTAAAATGAGGGTCATTGCAGTCGACACCTAATCCCTCTAATAGTAAAGAAATCCCTTCTTTGACTTTATTGTAATCCATGAGTCTCAAAAACTGTCTAGTGCTTCTGGTTCTGTTGTGTAGATGGGAAGGATGTCGTTCAATCGTGTCATTTCAAAGAGTTCTACATTCTCTTCATTTAAATTGCAGATGGCTAATCGTGCTCCACGTCCCAGGAGTGCCTTATAAACAGATAAAACCAAGCCAATGCCAGAAGAATCTACAAATGCGATTTTTTGAAAATTGATTACGATGCCATTGATATTTTCATCCTGAAGCAAGGGAGAAAGGTGTTGTTCTATTTCACCAATGAACTTGGCAGAGAGGTCTCCGTCTATTGCTAAAATGTAGATTTGATTATCAATACGATGCTGTAGTTCCATAATGTTCCCATGAAGCAGATGGTTTGTGTATACTCATAATTTGCTTAAATTGAATCTTTTAAACCCGAGCTTATCGAATTGGAAAAGAAGTTTCAACTCTTGACCGACATGTCATGTATGATTTTGCTAAAGTTTGCTCTTTTTTCGAGATGCAGCGCCATATGCGCAATGGACTTACTTCAATGTGAAAAAAAAATTCCTGATATTACAAAGGGTTGAGAAGCGAGTGCTGTTTTAGGATAACACGGTTGATATTCAAAATGGTCAGACCTGTGGATACGAGAAAAAATCCAATCGAGTGATGGTATGTCGGAAGATGTGTAATAAACTGTTGAAAATAAAAAACTTATTTTGTAATATGAACAAAATGTAGTGCCAATGCAGACCATTGAATGAAATTTTTTTTTTAAAATGATATTTCTTGACAAATCCATCTTGCCAACGAGAGCAGAACAGATTAAATATAGGCGATAATTAACTGTTCTTGATCAGAAAAGGAATATATTTGAACTCAAATGCTTCTGTTTAACCTGATATCTTGCATTAAACAATGAGATGCTGTACAGGTATTTTTAAGGGTTACAATTTTACAACCAAATTTAGGGATAAGATAATATGGCAGCTGAAAGACGGAAATACTTAAGAGTACTGTTTGAAGAAACAATACAGGTGGAAACTGAAGAATGGACAGATCCAATGGCCACGGGCCTGGACATTTCCTTAAATGGAACAAGATTTCATTGTGAACATTCCTTATCAGAAGGAAGTGAAGTGTCGGTTGTCTTTAAGCCTGGCCTTAAGATACAAGGCGTCTGTCGCTGGTGTTGGCCGATTGAATGGTATTATCAAGCTGCTGTTGAATTCCCGGATATGCATGAAGAAGAACAAACCTTGCTGCGGGATTATATTTCAGAAACTTCGGGCGAACCATATCCAGATTATTCAGATGAGGAGCCTGAAGAAGCAGTGGAAACGGATGAAATGGATGAGATGGACGATTTGAGTCTCGAAGAAGAAGACGATGCCTTTGCCGACGATTTACTCATTGAAGAAGACGACGATTCGTTGGATAGCGATTCATATCAAGGGGCTCTCACCCCATTGGTTTTTGCGGGTAAACGGGTTGTGATAGTTGATAATGATGACAATCGAATAGAGACTATTGAAGAATATCTGACAAAGCGAAACCAGTTTTCCATAGAAAAAACAGGTAAATTGAGTCATTTGTGGCCTTTATTGAAAGCAAAACCTGCTGATTTGATCCTTTTAACCTGGGGATTGAATGGTGAGGATTCCGTAGATATGCTGCAAAATATCCAAGGCCGCTTTCCTGATCTGCCGATTATCTTGTTTTCAGGGCCAGTGAGTTTGGAAGAACGTCTGGAAGGTTTAAACGGAGGTGCTGTTGATTTCATTACCCGGCCTGCAACACTTTCTTCTATTTCACAAAGTATTTTACAGGCATTTTCTGCCATGGCATCGGCATCTTCTCTTAGAGGTCTGGAATATGATGAGAATGATGGGCTGGAAAATGAAGACGATCTGAATCTGAACGATGATTTGCTGGAAGATGATTTTGAGCTGTAGCAGATCAATGTCCACTCCATCTCAAGCTCCTGACTCTGAATGGAGTCGAGTTACTCTCCATAATTGGAACCAAGATACCTTTCTATGAGCGTGTCAACGGTTCCATCCTGGTGGAATCTTTCCAATATGTTTCCTACATCGGTTGCTATTTTTTTAGATAAACGCTTTTTCGAAAAAGCCACATACACCGGCACAGAACCAAGAATTGGCTGAAGGACACGAATCCGACTGGAAAGCCCTTGTTTTTTTGAAGACCACAAGGCAAGATTTTTGTCCAATGCTGCCAAGTCAATTCTATCAAATGCTGCTGCTTTGATAAGCAAGCCGAAGCTGTTTCTTTCCTGGACATTAATCACTCCTGTCTCCCGGGCTTCATCAAAGACAGGGGACACCCGGGCTTTGCGCACTCTTCCAATCGAATAACTGCGCAAAGATTCCATCGTCCCATCGAATGTGGCCGGATTATCTTTGGCGGCGACCAGAACCATCTGTAAATTGATGACAGGCTGATGGGGATAGTGTAAAAAAACTTCCCGGTCTGCACTTTTCATTGCCGGAATGATGGCGTCAATCAACCCTTTTTTCGTTTCTGTAAACGCCCGCGCCCAATTGGTGATATCAAATTTAGCCTGATAACCAGCTTCTTTTAATGCCAACTGAACCAGATCGACAATGATTCCTTTGGTAGACCCCTCTTTAATCATGATATAAGGCTCAAATAACGGTCCGCTCACTTTAATGGAGGGAATTTCATCGGAGTATGCCGACATATTTGTTAGCAGCACAGTGAGAAAAGACACTAAAGGGATGGTTAGCATGTAGCGTAATCTTCTCATTTGTTTCTCCTCATGAATGTTGATACCTATTCTAACCACTCTTTTATCTTCTTGTACAGGCTAAATTCGAATTTTTTGCATTTTACCAGTCGCATGAGTCTATTTTTTGCTGGAGTCAAAATACATGAGTATTTCCCTGTTTTCCGCATGAAATATTGCATAATCCGTTGGGCAAAAGTAATAAAAATTGTGCTCTATTTCTTTTGATAGTACTCTTTATGTATGGCTCGGTATATGAGTTGCATTTCTTTACGTCCATTGAATCCTTCGAAGCACAAATTTGTGAGTACCATGGTTAGTTGTAAACAGGAGGATTATGTACATTTCGAAAAAAGTGGACGTTTACCAAGGGATGAGTCAGCTGATTTGTCGCTGATATGGCTTCTTCAACAACATGGAGGTTGAACATGAAGAACGTTCCGTTCTTTTGTAACTTGAAGACAAGGAAACTCAAATGAAAGCCAAATTATCAATAATCATTCCAACTTATAATAGTGCTTCCTTGATCGAACGTTGTTTAGAAGCCTTGGAACAGCAAACGGCACCAAAAGCTGACTTTGAAATTATTGTTGTGGATGATGGATCAACAGATGACTCTGCCCGAGTGTTGCAGCAGTATTTGCAGAAAACTTCTCTCCAGTTATCTGTTTTACATAAACCAAATGAGGGCCCTGCGAGTGCAAGAAATTTTGGGGTTGGGGCAGTACAATCCGATTGGATCGCATTTTTAGATATTGATGTAGTGGTCATTCCTGAATGGGTCGAGAGAGGGCTCAAGTTGATGTGTAATCATCCTGCTGCCGCAGGGTTTGAAGGGTGCACAGAAATTGGGAATCAGGAAAAGGTTACCCCGTTTACACACCAGACCAGAAATTTGACAGGAGGCCGTTATTTGTCATGCAACCTGATCTTACGCAAGCAATTCTGCCAGTTTTCGTCTGCCTATAAAATCCCTTTCCGTGAAGATACCGACTTGGCTTTCTCTATTTTGGAAGCGGGCTACAACATTATTTTTGATTCAGGATTAAGGGCTTACCATCCACCTTTATCTCCCCAATATGGTCGCCCGATTCGAAACGCCATGCGTTATTACTATGATGGCCTTTTGGAAAGACGCTTTCCAGCACGCTATGAAAATGATGTCGATGTCCATTATATTGGTGGTATACGGATTCCTCATCTCCGTAAAAAGATATACATGACCTTTATCTGGACACAGATGTTTTTTCTTTGTTCATTGCTATTTTCCTTTGTACCTGTTGGTTTGAAGTGGGCTACTGGCAGTATCCATCTGCTGGCATTTGGAGTAGTCATTTTAACACATTTGAGTCATGTTAAACGATCTGAGCTCAAGTGGCTGGATGTCGGGCTGTTAGTAGGAATTGCTTATTTTGTCCCCTGGATTTTATGCATCCAGCGTCTGCGTGGTGTTTTGGCTTTTCAGAATGAACCCAAATTCTCAGCAGCCAACTGGGAATATGCTCAACCCACACCATCTGTTAATCAAGAAACCAGAAAAATTATTCCGCTGCATGTTCATCCTCAAAAACTTCAGGAAGTGCGTCCTGTTTTCCATAAGAAATCATATGGACATGGCGGTGGTTCATAAAGGGATATGAAGATTCTATTGATTCCTTTTTTTTCCTGTCTGTTGGGATTACTTGCCCTTCCGATTGCTGCCAATCCCTTTTTGAAAGCACAAGTGTCTTTTCAAAGAGGGAATACTTATCTTCGTACCCTCCAGTATGATCATGCCATCAGGGCCTATAGCCGTGCTATTGCTTTACGTGCCAACCATGCACAAGCCTACCACAAACGAGGAACTGCTTATTATTTTTCCAGTCAATGGAGTCAGGCATGTGGTGATTGGAAAAAAGCCTGTGAGCTGGACTTTTCTTGCATGGGATTGAATTTTGGAATCTACAGAAAGGTCTGCAAAAAGAATGAAACAAAAAATTAATTCCTCAAATAGTCCTTGTAAGCTAACTGGCGTGTGAGTAAGTTGTGATTTTCTGTGGCCAGCCTTTTCCATAATGGGTTTCCTTCTTTTTCCATCAGTTTCTGAAAAATAGCCAATGCTTCTTGTTCGCGCCCTGTCCTTTGATAAATAATACCAATTTTATACTGCGCCCAGTGTCGTTGTTCGACAACGTCAGGATGCGTATTGGGAGCATACATTGCCATAGCACCCTGATATTTTTCCAATGCTTCGGTATCGCGTTTTAACTCAAACAGCATGTCGGCTTTCAAAAATTGAGAAGCTGCAATGTAAAAAGGAACATCTGTTCCAATTTTTCCAACAATCGGATGGGCATAATGTTCTGGTACTTTTGAATAGGCCTGCTCTGCTTCAGCGTACCGTCCCAACTCATTGTAAAGATTACCCAGTTCATAATAGAGTTCGGAAACTACTTCGGCGCGCAGCAAGTTTTTTCCCTTTCCCTCTGTGTATTGTCGAATAGTCTGTTCATACACTTTGATGGCTTCCAGGTATTCTCTTCCTTGTTTATAAACAGCCGCGAGTTGTTTGTTGGCATCGGCATTGTAGAGACTGTTCGGATATTCTACAATGAAACGCATGAGTATTTGTTTTGCCTGTTCGTTATCTCCTTTTTCTGATAGGGCAAGGGCTTCTTGGAAAAGGCCCAACCCTTTCAATGGGCTTTCTGCACGGTTTGTGAGGAATTTGTAGACATCAATCGAATCATCGAAAAGCCCTAATTTTTGATAGGCATCCCCCACTTGAAATAGTGTTGTATCGAAACGGAATCGTGAGAGATATTTACTTTTATAATCTTTATAAACACCAACCAATCCCAAGTAATCCTGTTGCTGATAATACTGGTCCAATAATCCTTTTAAGTTTTCATCAATATTTTCCTGGATGATCGCTCTCTGTACATACTGATTGTTGGGATATTTTTGTGTAAACTCTTCCAGTGCTTTGATGGCTGGTTGATAGTGTCCAAACAATGTCAAAGTGAGACCTTTTCTCAGCAAGGCTTCTTCTTTGAGAGGTGATTCAGTTGTCAGTTCAGCAATTCGATTATAGACTTCCAGTGCTTTTTGATAATCATTAGAGTAGGGGCGCTGGCTATAAATATTCGCAATCCTCATTTTCCCAAGCAAAGCAACTTCGGGTTTGAAGCTGGTAGTCGCCTGTTTGTAAACTTCCAAAGCTTCCTCTTCTTTTCCTTCCTCCCTCAGGAAATCGCCAAGTCGTAAAGCGACCAGTTTTGAAAAGTCAGCATCGGGATATTTTTGGAGCAGGGTATTGAATACTTCACGTGCTGTGGCAAGGTCGGCACTTTCATAATAGGCTTCTCCCATATGAAAAAGAAGGGCTGGGTCATTTTCCGGATATTGCATGTCGATAGTCCGAGCACGCTCAAATCCTTCACGCGCCTTGGTGAATTGTTTCAAATGGTAATATGCTTCTGACATTTTATAATGGGCTGCTGCCAAGTACTTAGGACTTGCTCCTGCCCTCAAATACTCTCGAAACGAATTAATGGCGCCTTGCCAATCTCTACGATCTACATGACCAACCGCTCTCCAAAAATTAGCTTCGGCTGCTTCCAAGGTGTTGGAAAAATTTTTTTGCAAGTCATCAAATATTTGGTTGGCATCATCAAAAAACTGCATATTGCGGTAACTTTGCCCAATCTGCAAATAGGCATGAGGGAGCAGGTCTGATTCTAAGTTGTGCTCATTAGCAATACGGATGGCCGTACGGTACGCATCAATGGCTGCATGGTAATTTGTGGCATTACTGCTCTTTAACATTTTATAAAGAATATCTGCTTTTCGAAATAGAGCCTGAATAGCAAGCGGGTGCATTTCGTCTTCAAATTCAGCGCGACCTGAATTGGCCAGTTTGTAAGTTGCCTGGAACAAATTGATGGCATCTTCATCCTGGCCTTCACGAAATGCGCTTTCTGCAAAGTTATAATTTTCCTTGATCGCTTTTTTCCGTCTGATTCGTGCATTTCGCTCTTTCCGTGCTTGTTTTTCAGCTTCTTTTGCCCGCTCTTTCTGCTTCTCGGTCATTTCTTCTTCTACTTCGGCAATTTCCTCCGTTTTTTCAGGGGATTCAACTTTGGGCTCCCCAAAAAAATCAATGACCCAGCGTGGTGGGTCCAAAAGATACATTTCTTTGATTTCAAGAGGTCCGGTGGTGGAGTCGATGGTGATAAAGGTTTGGTTGGCATCGGTTTCCATTTTAGTAAAACGAATGCGGTTGTCTTCATATTCGGGCTTCTCGAGATTGGCAACAGGGTGTGTGTCTGAGAAGCGGATGGTGGTTATTTTTTGCTCTTTGTCCTGCCAAAAAAACATGCGAGGCTCTTTGGAATGAACAAAGTTGAAAGTGACTCGTGAAAAATCAGGAGGGTGCTTGCCGAAGCGTATTGCTTTCAATTGCAAATTGGGAGGAATGGGAGGAGGTTCCAGCGGGTCAATCTCTAATTTTTCCCGCAGCTCAACTTTTAAAATGCCAGGGCGTGTGTTTTTGCCGATATTGTAAGCCAACGAAGTGTCTCTGGATTTGAACTGGGCCCATATTTCCTGCCCTTCTTCTATAAAACGAATTCCTTCTAAAATCGGATCATTGTACAAGTGCTCAGTCTCTCCATTAGGAATATTCAGGTGGGTGTTTTTGAATTTGAACAGGAGTACTTTTTGCTCTAAATTGTCATGGATTTCATAAATGGGCAGAGAATCGAAGTAGAGCATTACATTTAATTGTTTACCAACCCTCTGCAGTTCAATACTGGTAATAGTTGCGGTTTCTTGCGCATACAGGGGTGCGGCGAAAATGATGAAGACCAGTAAAATAAATTCCCAAAGGCGAGAAAAACGCATGACTCTTTTTATTGAATGGGGAATGGATCACAAAGAAAAACTTATTTTTCAATAAGATATAAAAATATCATGCCATTTTATCAGGTTTTGATACAAGAGTCGTCGGTTTTTCTCGATCTGCCTTCAGTTTTCAGTATTTTTCTACATTTGACGGCCAAACCAAATGACTCGCCCTAAAAATTGCAGATTTTCTAATGAATCTTCTGGTACAACCTGATCCGTGTAAGCTGGATTGTCACTTCGAATGAGCAACGAACCGTCATACATCCATTGAAGACGCTTGGCCACCAATAAATCATCCAAGCGAAGAATATAGATGGAATCTTTTTTCACTCGGGTTTGTCCCATGTCAATCAATAGCAAATCTCCATTTTTGATGGTGGGTTCCATAGAATCGCCATCGGCGGTGATTAAAGCTAAATTGGGGGCGTCGGTTCTTAAATCATTACTGACCCACTCTCTTTTGAATGCCAGGTAATCAACGACTTGTTCACTATTGATGATGGCTCCGTATCCTGCACTAGCTCGCACATCATAACGGGGAACCATGACAAAACCCTCTGTAAAACTTTCCGATAATTCATCTGTTGCTGATGGGATGGAGAATGCACTTCCTTCTCCTGTGAGCAGCCAATTGATGTTTATCCCATATTTTACGTTTAAT
Source organism: SAR324 cluster bacterium (assembly GCA_015231885.1). Taxonomy (GTDB): domain Bacteria; phylum SAR324; class SAR324; order SAR324; family NAC60-12. The sequence goes on along the minus strand of JADGAT010000043.1, from coordinate 26,292 downwards.
GCTAATAAATAATCGAAGGTGGGCTTTCCTCGACCTTTACAAATGTCTGTGATTTGGGCTGGAGTTTTTCCAGTATTTCTGGCAAAATTTGTCTTGCTTCCTTCTGTATTTTCAATAATAAACTCAAAACGTTGTGGGAAACTTTGTTGCATTGTTATCTCCTGTGTCAATAATTAACTTGATATTAAGTTAAAAACTAATCAAATTATTTTAAAACGTAAATCATGAAATATGCAAGTATAAATTAAAAAAATATTCATTTTTTGAGAAAATTCTTATAATTTCTACTCTGAAACATCCTTTCTAAAAATCGCATCATTACAGAAGCATCATCTAAGGGAATAGTCATGGCTAAGGAAAGCACAGCAGCAGTATATGATGAAAGTAAAATAACAACCCTCTCTTCATTGGAACATATCCGCCTGAGGCCTGGAATGTATATAGGTCGACTGGGAAACGGGACCCACCCTAATGATGGGATTTATGTCTTAGTCAAAGAGATTATTGATAACAGCATCGATGAACACATCATGGGGTATGGAAAACGCATTCGTGTTAAACTAGACGGAAAGCGGGTTTCGGTGCGGGATTTTGGGCGTGGTATTCCTTTGGGAAAATTAGTGGATTGCGTATCGATCATCAATACGGGAGCCAAATACAATGATGATGTTTTCCAATTCAGTATTGGCTTGAATGGGGTTGGTACAAAAGCCGTGAACTCCCTGTCACACCTTTTTAAAATCACGTCGTACCGCCTGTCAACAAAAGTAGAGGCTAAATTCCACCGGGGGACTCTTGTTTCTCCTGCAGAAGAGAATGCCACTGACGAACCAGATGGAACCCTGGTTGAATTTGAACCGGATCCAGAAATTTTTGTAAACTATTCATATCAATATGAATATGTCAAAAAATTACTGAAGAATTACTCTTATTTGAATTGCGAACTCAATTTTTATTTAAATCGGGAAAAATTTCGTGCCAAGAATGGGCTGTATGATCTTTTGACAGAAGAAGTGGGCGAGAGCCGTTTATATGAGGTTATCCACTGTAAGAGTGATCGAATTGAATTGGCCATCACTCATACTGATGATTATGGTGAAAATTACTTTAGTTATGTCAATGGGCATTATACCAGTGATGGGGGTTCCCATCTCAGTGCATTTCGTGAGGGAATTTTAAAGGCGGTTAATGAGTTTTTCAAAAGCAATTACCAGGGGCCGGATGTTCGTGATGGTTTAGTAGGTGCGGTAGCAGTCCGTGTCAAAGAGCCCGTTTTTGAATCACAAACAAAAAATAAGTTGGGAAATACTGATGTGCGGGGTTGGATTGTAACGGAAACAAAGCGTTTGTTTCTCGATTTTCTGTATAAAAACCCGGAGAGTACAGAAAAATTACAGAAAAAAGTTCAGACCAATGAAAGACTCAGGCGAGAACTATCCAATGTAAAAAAGGCTGTTAGAGACCGGACAAAAAAGACGGCACTGGTCATCCCCAAACTAAAAGATTGCAAATACCACTTGGGTGACAAGCATCCGAAAGGGGTGGAAAGTACTGTATTCCTTACCGAAGGTCAATCTGCCGGGGGTAGTCTGGTTAGCTGCAGAGATGTGATGACCCAAGCTATTTTTTGTTTGAAGGGTAAGCCTTTGAATTGCTGGAATCAAGGGCGTGATGCTATCTATAAAAATGAGGAATTGTATAATGTGATGAAGGTGTTAGGCCTTGAAGAATCGCTGGATGGCTTGCGCTACAACAAAGTTGTCATTGCTACTGATGCCGATGTTGATGGATTCCATATCCGTAATTTATTACTGACTTTTTTCCTGCATTATTTTGAAGGCCTGGTACTCAATGGCCATGTGTATATTCTGGAAACTCCGCTTTTTCGTGTCAGAAACCAAAAAGCCACCCAGTATTGTTATTCCAATCAAGAAAAAGAAGAGGCCATTGCTGAATTAAAAAAAGGCAAGCAGCTTGAAATTACCAGATTCAAAGGTTTGGGGGAGATTTCCCCTAATGAATTCGGACAATTTATTGGAACAGATATGCGGGCGACCAAGGTTGGAGTGGAGCATATTCATGATGCCCGTGATTTACTTACTTTTTATATGGGCAAAAATACGGACACACGGAAGCGTTACATTATGGAAAATTTGATTTAGAAAGCAGGAACTATGCAGTATTTGAAACCATTGATGGATAAAAATTTTTTAGAATATGCTTCTTATGTCATCAAAGATAGGGCCATTCCTCATCTAGATGATGGATTGAAGCCGGTGCAGCGTCGCATTCTGTACACGATGATGAAAATGGATGATGGTAAATTTCATAAGGTAGCCAATATCATTGGGGACACCATGAAGCTCCATCCGCATGGTGATGCCTCTATCAGTGCTGCCCTGGTTGTGATTGCAAACAAAGAATATTTTATTGAAAAGCAGGGAAATTTTGGAAATCTCTATACTGGCGATCCTGCCTCAGCCCCTCGTTATATTGAGGCTCGCCTCACTCCGCTCGCAAAGGAAGTATTGTTCAATCCAGAATTGACAGAGATGGAAGATAGTTATGATGGAAGAACACAGGAACCCCTTGAGCTGCCAAGCAAAATTCCTGGTGTGCTGCTGTTGGGGTCAGAAGGAATCGCTGTTGGGATGGCAACTTCTATCCTGCCTCATAACTTCAATGAAGTGCTTAACGCTCAGATTGCATTTTTACGGCACGAACCATTTGAATTGTATCCGGATTTCTTGACTGGGGGGGAGATGGATGTGAGCCAGTATCAGGATGGAAATGGAAAAGTAAAAGTGCGTGCTCGCATTGAGGTTTCTGATGAAAAGACGGTAGTGATACGGGAAGTGCCTGCTGGCATGACAACAGAAATGCTGATTAATTCTATTCAGGAAGCGGCCAATAAAGGGAAATTGAAGATTGCTTCCATCACAGATTATACAACAGATGCTGTAGAAATTGAAGTCAAGGCAGCACGAGGGGTCAAAGCCGAAAGTTTGCTTCAGCCCTTGTATGCGTTCACCCATTGTGAAATTTCCCTTTCTAATAATTTGCTGGTGATTGCCAAGCAACATCCTGTTCAGATGACAGTTACCTCCGTTTTGCAGAAAAATACAAACAGGCTTTTACACATTCTGGAAGCCGAATTGCAATTAGATTTAAGGAAGACAGAACAAAAGTGGCATGAAAAAAAACTACAAGCTTTATTCATTGCACATCGAATTTATCAGCACCTGGAAGATAGTGAAAATTATCAGGAGGCACTAAACGCCGTAACGGATGCTTTTTTACCATTTCATCATCAATTCAAGGTTCCCATAAGCGAAGAAAATATCGAAAAATTATTGAATATTCCTATCCAACGCATTGCTAAATTTGACTTAGAAAAAAATTACAAAGAATTGAAGTCACTGGAAAAAGAGATACGCCGCATTCGTCGTGAATTAAAGGATATTACCCAGTATGCCATCAACTATCTTAACGGACTGCTGGAAAAATATGGTTCTCAATTTTCTCGTAGAACAAAAATTTCAACATTTGAAGACATTAAATTGAAAGATATTGCGCTTATCAACCAAAAAGTAGGCTGGGATCCTGATACCGGATACTTGGGGACGGTGGTGAAAGGAGAAATCCAGTTTGTCTGCTCTCCTTATGACCGGTTGGTCATTTTCCAAAAAGATGGTGCTTATCATGTTGTCCGTGTTCCAGAAAAACTGTTCATTGGAACTCATGTGCAGGATGTGGCCAAGGTGAGTTCCAAAACGGTGTTCAATTTGATCTATTTTGCTGATTCTTCCAAAGTGTGTTACGCTAAACGCTTCGTGGTCAAAGGGTTCATTCTTGATAAGGAATATGAACTATTTCCTAAAATAAAGGGGGCCAAGATCGCTCACTTGAGTACAGGTAACGGCGTTGTGGTAGAAATCCAGTATGTTCCTGCTCCTCGTCTAAAAAAACTCAAAGAAGAGTATGCTTTTGATAAGTTATCTGTTAAAGGAATTGGTACACGTGGTAATCGAATTTCGACAAAAGCCGTCCGCCGGACCAGGGATCTGAATAGGAGGACAAACATAGACGAGGTGCTTGTGGAATCAGAGCAGTTGGAATTGATAGCCGACCAGGAAAGCAAATAAAGGAGAAAGAAAAACAATGGTATTGACACATTGTATCAAAAATCGCATCTGCACCATACATATAGAAGGAGAAATGATTTTTGATACAACTCCAAAAATTAAAGCTTACTTTACCCAAGTTCAAGCAGATAAGACGCTACAAGGGTTCATTATTGATTTTCAAAACATCACCTATTTGGATTCATCAGGAGCTTCTCTCCTTTTGTTTCTATTCCGTACTCTCAAAGATCAAAAAATTAAAATGGCTGTCTGCCAGCTGAATAAAGATTTAAGCTGGCAGTTTGAAAAAAATCGACTCAACCAAATTATTGCCTGTTATAGTACAGAAGAAAAAGCATTGGCCTCATTTTAAGGCTGGACTTAGTTGATCTCCTCGGCTATCGGTTGCCGCCTCCGCCGCCTCCGCCGCCTCCGCCGCCTCCGCCGCCTCCGCCGCCTCCGCCGCCTCCGCCGCCTCCGCCGCCTCCGCCGCC
>JADGAT010000043.1:0-21575 GCA_015231885.1 SAR324 cluster bacterium | reverse complement strand
CTCCGCCGTTTCCGCCGCCTCCACCGTTTCCGACTGCACGCCCACTATCTTGAGGGGAAGAATTTTGGTTTCCTTTGTTATTTCCTCCCCAGAAGCGAAAGAAAGATGGTTGTGATTTTGCCGGTTGAATTCCTGAAGTTTGTGCGGGTTTAGGGGCTTGTTTCCTTTTCAATTTTTGCAATGCGTATGTTGCAATGCGAGCATATTGTCCATTGGGGAAGTCTCTCAAAAAATTCTCAAAATCTCGAATGTTATTAGAATTTTGGATGATGTTCCAGATTTCTTGTTCTTCATTGGATAGTGCCGTCCCAATGGAGGGCTGCTCGGAAGTAGAGACTGTACTTGGTGCTGGTGTAGCAACAGCACTTGTTTTTCCTGGGGTAAAATAAAAATCACCAGTTACAGACGAAGCTTCCCAGGGAATTTGCTGCTGATTGGTAGCTTTGCTGACACCAGCCCTCACGCGTTTGAACATTTGCGCAAGTTCCATTCCAGGGACTGCCATTTGCTGGAGTAAATATTCTGTATAAAGTCCATTATTTCCATCTCCATCAGCTGCTGTTTTTCCTGGTGAAGTAGCATAGGCAATCAGGGTTCCTCCGGGAGAATCCATCTGTGCCAAACCTTTTGTGGAGGATCGAAAACTACGAGCAAACGGATTATCTCGACACGCATCCAATATGACAATATTCAGCCGATTCTCTGCTGTATCCATTTTTTCTAATACCCTGCCCACATCAACTGCCTCAAATTCAATATCTCCTTCTACATCAATATTAGCACCAGTTGGTATCAAATAATTTCGTCCTCTGACTTGCATTCCATGTCCTGCATAATAGAAAAGGCCTACTCCTCCTTTTTTCAGTTTCTTTCCAAATATACGAGCACCCTCAATCATGCTCCTTTGGTCGGCATTGGTCAGCAAGGTGACCTGAAACCCTTTTTTCTCTAGAACAGAAGCCATGTCTTTTGCATCATTGACCGGATTTTTCAAAGGAGAGCTTTTGTAGTCTGAATTGCCAATGATCAATGCCACACGAGGTTCGTTTTTTTTAAATGCTCTGTTATTGGATTGAGCCCATGCCGGTATGGACAGAAAAATCAGAATGAGGAAAGCAGATAGTGTTTTCATGATGTTCCTTTCAGAGTCGCTTGACGGTTGAATTAAGGATATATCAGGGAGATCCAGCCAAAAAAATTCTTTGTCAATAAAAAAATATCAAAAATCAAGTGTGTCAGCAACCATTTGTTTCAAAACGAAGTCAATTACTCAGGCCCGCAGATCCGCTTTTTGGATTGACTGTTAGATGGCTCTTACTATAGGCTTCTTTTGTTTCTTAACGTATAAGTGGTGATGGCGTCGTAATTTTACGGATGGCTATCTAGGTCTGGCGTGAAAATGCCGGAATTCTATTAATCATGCAAGGAGATTGTTATGCTCAAAAGACTCGCTTTAATTATAATTGCATCTGCTTTGATTCCTGTGTCATATAGTTTGGCAGCAGACAATGGTCCCGGTTGTGGGTTAGGGAAAATGATTTTCAAGGATATCAAAGGTAATAAGAAAATTGTCCATCAAGTGATTGCCGCCACCTTGAATGGTACTTCTGGTAATCAGACATTTGGCATCACAAGTGGTACTTCTGGTTGTACCAATGACGGAATTGTGAAAAACGAAGAAAAAGTTAATGTTTTTGTTGCCGTCAATTTTGAAAGTTTACAGGAAGACATGGCCCAAGGGCAGGGAGAGTATTTGAACTCATTGGCCAATTTGATGAAAATTCCGACAAAGCATCAATCTGAATTTTTTATGATGACTCGTGATCGATACAATACTTTGTTTGCATCACCGAACACCACACCTCAAGAAATGCTGATGGCACTTAATATAGAATTGGCCGCAGACCCTATTCTTTAAACAGCCTCCCGGCAGTCTCCTTGTGAGGAAACAGGCTGGAACATTTTGCTGTGCCAGCCTGCCGATTCTTCCTTCTGTACGGTTTCATTGCTACGCCTCTATGGCGAAATGCTTCCATTTTATTTTATGCTTTTTCTTTTACGCCCATATCGTAGCGGTCTTCGCTGAGACTCCTATTGTTTTGTCACCGGAGCAACAAACCTATTTGAACACCTTGCTCCATCGGGCAAAAGAAAAACAATTGGCCAAACAGCGCTATTGGCACCTCCTTTTACATTATCGTCCCAATCTCTTTGGAGGATATACCAGTGAGGCAGATGGCCCTGGATTTTTCCTGGCTCGTCAAGGACGTACCAACCCCCAGGCAGAGTTGGAAGCAACATTAAACAAATTTTTCACAAATGAGTTGGTGGGATCCTCTCAGCAAGTCAGCCCATGCGCATTTCCTGCACGTTATCAGTGGTTGGATCAGCAACTGCAATTTCAGTCGAAGTTGCTGCCAAAACGCAAGTGTGAGCGATTCAAGCGCGGCATTGGCTCGTTCAGCCCTAAGTCGATCACACTGATTTTTGCTTCTGCTTACATGAACAATCCCTCTTCGATGTTTGGTCATACCCTTTTGCGGATTGATCAAAAAGGGAACACTGAACAAACCGTGCTGCTCAATTATGCCATCAATTATGCGGCCAATACCACCACAGAAAATAGTTTTGCTTATGCGGCAATGGGGATTGGAGGAGGATTTCGTGGCTATTTTTCGATTCTGCCTTATTATATGAAGGTTCAGGAATACAGCGAAATGGAAAATCGTGAGCTTTGGGAATACGAACTGAATTTTTCTGAGACTCAAGTGGAAAAAATGCTCATGCACGCCTGGGAGCTGGGGAATACGTATTTTGATTATTATTTTTTCAAAGAAAATTGTTCCTATCATTTGCTGTCTCTATTAGAAGTTGCTGATCCTGCACTGCATTTGAGGGATCAGTTTGGATACTGGACCATCCCGGCAGAAACAATTCGAATAATTTCGAAACAGCCAGGATTGGTCAGAAACATCGTATATCGCCCTGCAAGAAATACTCGTATCTGGAGAAAACTGGAGCGTCTTTCCTCCTCAGAAACACAATGGTTTTATGAACTGTTAGACGATTCTTCCATTTTAGATTCAACAGCATTTCAAAAGTTGCCGTCTGAGCAACGAGCTGTACTTTTAGAACTGGCCAATCATTATTTACGTTACCAAATGATTGAAAACCCAGCAGCACGAACCAAGTATAAAAAGCAGCAGCAGCATATTTTGAAGCACCGAAGTTTATTGGATATTCCGAGAGAAGAGTTTTTGATAGAGCCAATCAGTGATGCACCGGAAAAAGGTCATTCGAGCACAAGAATTCAAGTTGGAACAGGACAGGTGCGTGGAAAAAATTTTAGTGAAGTGGGTATGCGAGTAGCCTATCATGGATTATTAGATCATGAAACGGGCTATACTCCAGGGGCACAAATTGAGTTAGGCCGTTTAAGAGTGAGAATGGAGAGCCAGCCAGCACGATTGCGAATTCAAGAGTTGAAACTGGTCAATATCATTTCTTTGTTTCCCATCAGTTCTCTGTTTCGGCAACCTTCCTGGAAAATAGGAATCGGCTGGGAAACAATTTGCCAATCTGACTGTGACCAGGATCTTGCTTTCCAGGTCAATGCAGGACTAGGCAGTATGGTTCAAACCCGATTCATGAAACATGAGATGTTTTACGGATTTGCCGAATTGGAACTCAATGCAGGTTCAGTCTTTAACCAAGGCTATCGAATTGGCCCTGGGGCTACCACTGGAGTTTTTGCTGAGGTGACATCACAATGGAAAATCCATGCGTTTATCCATCATGTTTCCTTTCTTTCAGGAGAGCATATTGGGATGGTTTCGTGGTCGTTACACCAAAATTACAGCGTTGACAAAAATCTGGCACTTCGGCATGAAATCAACCATCGTCACCATCAAAGAGAGTGGAAGGGATCCATACTGTTCTATTTTTAACACAGGGCTTTCAAGACTATATACGAAATGTAGTCACTTGCTGTTGCAGCTGCTCGGCCACTTGAGTTAAATCTTCTGAAGTTTGATCCACTTGCTTGATCGTTTCTGAAAATTCATGTGTTGCAACAGCATTGCTTTCACTGATTTTATTGATATCATCAATGGAATGTCCAATTTCCTGGGTTCGCTTATCCTGATTGGTTATATCTTTAGCCAAATTATTGATTTGGTTGGCAATTTCATGAAATTGTTCAATGATATTCTGGAGGGTTTCTCCTGTTTGCGAAACCACTTTGGCGCCGTCAACAACATTGCTGGTACTGACTTCGATCAATTCTCGAATTTCTATGGCTGCGGCATTACTGCGCTCTGCCAGTTTTCTAATTTCTTCTGCAACTACCGCAAATCCCTTTCCCAATTCTCCAGCTTTTGCGGCTTCAATGGCAGCATTGAGGGATAGCAAATTAGTTTGATTTGCAATTTCTGTAATCACATCAATGATTTTTTGGATCTGCTCCCCGCTGTCCTCTATTTTTTTCATGGATTGATTTGCCAGTAAGATGGTCTCATTGCCTCGCACCGCATCCTGTTCAGCGGTACTGGCCATTTGCTGCACCTCTTGAATATGTCGGGTGATTTCCTGGTTTGAGTTGATGGTTTCCTGCAAAGTATCAGCGCTTTCGTTCAGAGCATTCGATTCGTCCTCGGTACCGCGGGCAATATCGTCTGCAGCTTTCTTAATTTCGGCAGTGGTTGCTGACAATTCTTCAGAAGAGACAACAAGGATTTCAGAATTTGCTTCAATTTCCTTGATAATACCATGGATTTTTTCAATGAACTCATTGAAATACACTGCCAATTCACCCACTTCATCATGGGTGGTTGCTTCCAGCCGCCTCGTTAAATCACCCTCTCCACTAGAAATATCTTTTAGGGCAGAGCTTACATTTTTTATTTTTTGCACAATTTGCTGTGAAAGAAGGATTGCTCCAACCCCTCCAATGATCATAAAAACAAGCATCATGATCATGGCTGTGGTGAGGTCCTGATTTCTCCGATCAGAGATTCGCTTCATGGAATAAGAAAAGATAAAAGCACCCAGCAGCTGATTATTCTTTTCGTGCGTATAAGGAATTACAATTTTTAACTCTTTATTTTCAATAACAGCAGAAACGTTTTTTAGTTTGCTCTTTTCCAATAAGAACGGGCTCACCTGTCCCAGTGATTGGTCCTCATTATCCATAGCCGATTCTCTTTTGCCGTCCGAGTTGGTGCGCACCAGAATTTTTCCATCTGCTGCAAAAAATGAAATGGCATTTAAGTATTCACGTGAAGTAACAAATCTCTCAAAGCTAGTGCTCACCACATCCACAAAATCCAGTAGTGATTTAAAAGTAATCGGGTCTTCTACTAGAAATTCAAGGGATTGTTTTAATTCATCAAACAGAGAAAGGCTCATGATATCTGCCTCCAGTTTGAATGAATCCTTGATGATGGTTTCGGTCTGAGACAGATTATAGGTGGTGATCGTGGCTTGAATGATGAGCACTAGAAAGATAACGCCAAAAATAATTTTTTTCTTCAGTGTAAAAAATACCATTTTCACGATGTTCCCCTGAATATAATTTGGCAAGCATTTCAGCAATAGAAATGGGATGTCTGTTTTCTTTTTCTACTTATAGCAATTGATTCATGCATTGAGCAACCAAATATTTGACTATTTCTATTATTTTCTTGCTCTTGCGAAAATAATGATAAGTGGTTATTATTTTCCTTTTTGCCTGGGAAATAGTGTGACGATATACTTTTACCCTTAAACGAGAAATATGAAAATGTGTATATTATTCCGGAAGCTAATTATTGTTTTATTTTTTGTTTGTCTTAATTCTGTGGTTATTGCCGCAGCTTCGGACTGTCGAAAAAAAGAAATTTTGTGTGTTGGTCTGGTCACCGATGTAGGGACAGTGGATGATAAATCGTTCAATCAGTCGGCATGGGAGGGAGTGCAGCAGTCTGCTGAAGAAATTGGAACGGTCATTAAGTATCTTGAAACCCGGGATCCTAAAGATTATATGGTAAATATCAGTTTGTTTGCCGAGAATGACTATGACGTGGTGGTTACGGTGGGTTTTGGTTTAGGGGAAGCTACTTCACAAGCAGCAAAACAATTTTCTGATGTGAAATTTATTGGGGTGGATCAGTTTCAAGCTAATGCTCTTTCCAATGTGGCAGGTTTGATCTTTCATGAAGATCAGGCGGGTTTCCAAGCAGGAGCCCTGGCTGCGATGCTCAGCAAATCGGGTGTGATTGCTGCTGTGCTGGGTACCAATTTGGTTCCTCCTGTGGTTGCTTTTAAAGAAGGTTATGTATCAGGAGCACGTTATATCAATGCTAAGATTCAAGTTATTTCCACATACCATCCGGGTGGATTGGCTGTTGCCTTCACGGACCCGGAATGGGGTGCTTCTACGGCCAAGCAGGCCATTGACCAGGGAGCCGATGTTGTTTTTGGGGCAGGAGGTACTACAGGAAATGGAGGCTTGATTGAAGCGGCGTCTCATTCAGAAAAATATTGTATTGGGGTGGATACAGACCAATGGCTGACTTTGCCAGCAGCCCATCCTTGCCTTGTCTCATCAGCCACAAAACGAATCAAGGAAGGAGTGTTTCAACTGATCCAACATGCCAAAGAAAGCCAATTCCCTTCAGGTAATTTTTTTGGAGAGGTGGGATTGTCTCCTTTTCATGATTTTGACAATAAAATCCCTCAGTACATCAAAGAGAAACTGACTGAAATTCATATGGGTTTGCGTAATGGTTCCATCAAAACAAAATAAATGGTTGTATCGTTCCCCATTCTTAATTGATCTATTTTTCTGCCAGGCATTGTGATCAATCCATTTCACTTCCTAAAAAAAGTATGGTTGACCATTGACATTCCGTGTGCCGCCGTTTTCTTGTCTGCAGCCATTGGTGCGGTGTTATTGAATTTTTCTGGTGCAAATCCTCTTGATGCGTATGGTGCGCTTTTTCAAGGCTCATTTGGGGGTATGTCCGCTTTGGGACGAACACTTGAAAAAGCAACTCCTCTGATTTTCAGCGGTTTGGCAGTCGCCTTTGCTTTCAAAGCCGGATTATTTAATATTGGTACGCAGGGGCAACTTCTGTTTGGTGCTCTGGCAGCCGCAGTCGCAGGTTTTGGTTTGGCAGGGATGCCTGGTTGGCTGCATGCACCATTAGCCTTATTGATTGGAGCATTCGCTGGTGGAATATATAGTGCTGTCCAGGGAGCGTTGAAAGCCTATACAGGCTCCCATGAAGTCATTACGGGCATTATGCTCAACTATGTTGCTATCAATTTGACTGATTATTTGACAAATGGTCCGCTGAAGGATGATACTCCTGGAAATATTATTGCCAGGACTCCTCTCGTTATGGAAACCAGCTGGCTTCACAGAATAGGATCGTTTCCTGTAGGATTTGGGTTGGCCTTGATAGCATCCCTGGTAGTATGGTGGTTTTTGGAACGGACAACATTTGGCTTTGAAATAAGCACCGTCGGGCACAATTCACATGCTGCGTCTTATGCTGGGATGAATGTGAAACTTATCATTGTTTGGACGATGCTGCTGAGCGGGATTTTGGCTGGGTTTGGCGGGGCTGTTGAAACCTTGGGAGTGGTTCATCGCTATCAGCCAGGATTTAATATTGGATTGGGTTTTGAAGGAATTACCATTGCCCTTCTGGGAAAAACACATCCCGTTGGAGTCGTTTTGGCCGCTTTGCTGGTAGGTGCGATGAAAGCAGGTTCAAGCCAAATGCAATTCCATGCAGGAGTTGATAAGGCCATTATCGATGTGATTTTAGCACTCATCTTATTTTTTGTTGCTGCTGATGTGCTGATTCGTAAAATTCTCCGCCGCCGTGAGACAAAAGGTGAAAAGGTTTTGTTCAGTACAGGCTGGAGCAAGTAATGAGACAAAGTTTATGTTTCAAAAATATATAAATAGTCGTTGTGGAATAGTCAGGGGTCTCAGCTTTCTGGTGCTCCTGGTCATCCTCTGGAGTTATTTTTATGATTCGGCTATTACGGAGGCCGTATTAGCATCTGCACTTAGACAATCCACTCCATTGGCATTAGGGGCTTTGTGCGGTCTCATGGGAGAACGTTCGGGGGTGATTAATATTGGTATTGAAGGCCAGATGCTGCTCTCAGCGTTTGTTGGTTTTTTGGTCAGTGTGTGGACGGGTAATCTCCTGTTTGCTGTTTTGACAGGAGTGGCAACTGGGGCTGTGATTGGTTTGTTATTAGCTTTCATGAGTGTGTCTCTCAGAATAGATCAAATCCTTGGTGGTACGGTCATCAATATCTTGGGATTTGGGCTGACGGGTTATTTTTATCAGGTGGGTTTGAACACCAAAGGCAAATTGCAATCGATTTCTCTAGGACCTCTGCAGGATATCCCTCTGTTAGGCCCCGTCTTGTTCAACAATCCACCGATAACCTACCTGACGCTGGTGCTGGTGTTGGTTGTTCATTACGTATTGTTTCATACCCATTGGGGTTTGCGTACCCGAGCCGTTGGAGAGCATCCTAGGGCTGTGGATACTTTGGGGATTAATGTGTTTTTAATGAGGTATACCAATGTGGTATTGGGAGGTGCTATCGCAGGGCTGGCGGGATCTTTCTTGACCCTCGAAGCTGTGGGGTCTTTTGAACGCGGTATGACCAATGGACGAGGGTTTGTCGCATTGGCGGTGATGATTTTTGGCAAATGGACTCCAATAGGCTCTTGGGGAGCCGCATTATTGTTTGGTTTGGCCATCGCACTGCAAACTCAGCTCCAGTTTGGAGGCCAAACTATTCCTCACCAGTTCATTGGCATGCTGCCTTATCTCTTAACGGTTGTTGTGCTGGCAGGTTTTGTGGGGCGTGCTCGTCCCCCTGCTGCAGTTGGAACCCCTTATACCAAGGAGTGATGAATGACACAACAGCCTTTATTAGAGCTGCATGGTATTACGAAACGCTTTGGGGATGCGTTGGCAAGCGATCACATTGATTTTAACTTATATCCAGGAGAAATTCATGTACTCTTGGGAGAAAATGGTGCAGGCAAATCAACATTGATGAATATTATCTATGGTTTGTCCACTCCAGATGCAGGAAATATTATATTGAAAGGAAATTCTGTTAAAATCAAACAACCCCGAGATGCCATTGGTTATGGAATCAATATGGTGCATCAACATTTTATGCTGATTCCCGTATTTACGGTCGCAGAAAATATTATGCTTGGTCATGAAACAAGATGGGGATTTTCTTTGGACAAGAAGAAGGCATCTCAAGAGATACAACAGTTGAGTCAGGATTACGGACTTGAAGTCGAAATGGATGCTCTTGTAGAGAACCTCCCTGTGGGATTGCAGCAACGAGTGGAAATCATGAAAGCACTTTATCGGGAAACAAAAATTTTAATCCTCGATGAACCAACGGCTGTTCTCACGCCGCGAGAAGTTGAAGACCTTTTTAGAGTCATGCGTAACCTCACTGAAAAAGGAATTTCTATCATCTTGATTACTCATAAACTCAAAGAAGTGATGACGATTGCCGATCGCATTACCGTTATGCGTGCAGGACGTGTTGTGGGAACAACCTCTCCTTCCAAATCGAGTGAAGAAGAGTTGGCGGTCATGATGGTGGGGCGCAAAGTTGTCCTTCAAATAAGAAAAAAACCTCTGCAGGCAAAGGATGTTCTATTGGATGTCAAGGAATTTACCGTATCTGATGATCAGCAGATGGAAGTGCTCCATCAGGTTTCCTTTCAGGTGCGTGCCGGGGAAATTTTCGGAATAGCTGGTGTTCAGGGAAATGGTCAAACGGAGTTAGCATTAGCATTAGCAGGATTACTCCCGTTCAATAGAGGCCGTGTATGTCTTGCTGGAAAAGTAATGCCTTCTTTGCATCCCCGTGTCTTGATGAACCATGGCTGGGCTCATATCCCTGAAGATCGTCAAAAGCATGGTCTGGTTCTGCCTTATTCGGTGGCAGATAATCAAATTTTGAATACATACCACCAGCCACCGTTTTCTTCTTTGCTGAGGCGCAATAAAGAAGTCATTTTGGTTAATTCAACACGACTGATTGAACAATATGACATCCGCACGTCTGGCCCCAGGAATCCTGTCAGTGAATTGTCTGGTGGAAATCAGCAAAAAGTGATTATTTCTCGTGAGTTGGATCGAAAGATTTGTTGTTTGCTGGCAAATCAGCCAACTCGCGGGTTGGATGTGGGCTCCATTGAATACATCCATCAGCAGATTGTGAGGCTTCGTGATCAAGGGGTCGCCGTATTATTGATTTCTTCAGAGCTTGATGAAATTATATCTCTATCCGATACCATTGCTGTGATGTATTGTGGGAAAATTGCAGCGAGTGCACCATCTGATCATTGGACTAAAGAGCAACTGGGATTGATGATGGCTGGTTATTCCCCCCCCCCCAAAAGCCTGACGTGGGGCAATAGGAAACTTTTATGACTTTCAATACTCATCCCATGTTCCGGCTTTTTCAGTATATCCATTCGTATAGAAAACGATTCGGATGGACGAGCTGTGCCAGTATCCTCAACAAGATTCTGGACCTGATGCCACCAATCCTGGTGGGTTGGGTGATTGATTCGGTACGCAGGGAACCTCCGGCCTGGATTGAAGCGTTGATCGGAACATCCAATCCTTGGCACATGGCCATTTTTCTGGCATGCCTGGGCGTTGTGATTTTTGGTTTAGAGAGCTTGTTTCAGTGGATGTATCAGTATGGTTTCATGACACTGGCCCAATCCATTCAACATCAGCTGCGCATGGATGCCTACAACCACATTCAGGATCGGGAAATCGAATTTTTTGAAAACCATCGCATGGGAGAGACGATGGCCATGCTCAATGACGATGTCAATCAGTTGGAGCGCTTCCTCAATACGGGTTTTAATGAGATTTTGCAGTTGGGGGTATTGTTTGTTTTTGCAGGGACGGTGATGTGGACCACATCCTGGCAACTGGCCCTGGTTGGTATTTTACCCATCCCTGTTGTCTTGTGGGGCAGTTTGTTTTATCAGAGCCGTATTTCGAAGCACTATCGTCGTATTCGCGAAGCCGTTGGAGCCTTGAGCAGCCGCCTGGAGAACAATATTGCCGGTATCCTGGTGATCAAAAGTTTCACAGCAGAAAAATTTGAATCAAAGCGGGTAGATGATGCTTCCTCTGAATATCAGCAAGCCAACTTTCATGCAATTCGGCTGAGTGCGTTGTACGTGCCATTGATTCGGATGGCCATTGCGATCGGATTTGGTGGGGTTTTGCTGATCGGCAGCTACTGGGTCCTGGAAGACGCTGGCATTTTGACGGTGGGTGAACTGGTCTTATTTTCCATGATGATCCAGCGTATGCTCTGGCCGTTGACCCGATTGGGAATCACACTGGATGAGTTTGAACGTGCCCGAGCGAGTGCCAAGCGTACATTTGGGCTACTGGACACACCAAATAAAATCCAGAGTCCGCTTAATCCCATACTGTTGCCACTGGTAAAGGGGAATATTGTTTTTGAACAGGTTGGCTTTCGTTACCGTCAGGGCAATGCAGTGCTGAGGGAAATGACGTTTTCTGTGAAGCCGGGAGAAACCATTGGAATCGCTGGTGCGACCGGTGCTGGGAAATCGACATTAATTAAGCTGTTGCTGCGTTTGTATGATCCGACAGAAGGCTCTATCAAGATTGATGGCATCTCTCTCAAAGATTTAACGCTTAGGGATCTTCGTAAAGCGGTTGCCCTAGTCAGTCAAGACGTCTATCTGTTTCATGGCTCTATTGCTGATAATATTGCTTATGGCTCTGAAATTGTGGACCGCCAACAGATGACGAATGCCTCTGCCATGGCACAGCTTCATGAGTTTGTGGAAACACTTCCTGACGGATACGATACCATTGTCGGGGAACGAGGAATTAAGCTGTCTGGGGGGCAACGTCAGCGTTTGAGCATTGCACGTGCTATTTTGAAAAATGCTCCGATCATGGTCTTTGATGAGGCCACCAGTTCAGTAGATACTGAGACAGAACGGGAAATTCAAAAAAAACTGATGCAGTTTACAGCTGGAAAAACAGCTCTGGTCATTGCTCATCGCCTTTCGACAATAAGGCATGCTGATCGGATTCTTGTCCTTTCTGAAGGCCGGATTGTCGAAGAAGGGCACCACGATGAACTGGTTACGGCAAATCAGGTGTATGCTGACTTATGGCACATCCAATCAGGAGACTTGGAAGATCATTATTCCGATTAGAATATTTTCAATTTGACTCTTGTTGAATTGAAGCTATCTTAGCGTGTCATTTTTAGTGTGAGGGGCACGATGTTAGAAAGTATGAACATGGTAAAAGTCGATATTATTCGAACATTGGAGTTAAAAGTACAGATTCCTTTTGGAGAGTCAGAAAAACTGATCAATACTTTGATTGATCTGGTCAAAGATAAGCTGATGTCGGGAGAGAGTGTAATGATCAGTGGTTTTGGCCGATTTGAACTCAAAGACAAGGCTCCTCGTTCAGGAAGAAACCCAAAGACCAAAGAAATTCATCAAATTGACGCAAGGCGTGTTGTAACTTTTCACCCCTCCAGAGTATGGAAAGAACAATTGATCAGCAGCAATTAGGCTGGAGCGTGTACTCTTCTACCTATCAAATTTTTACTCGTGAAGACTGGAGTGAACTGCGAAAAGATACGCCGATGACTCTGGATGATACAGACCTGCACAACCTGGCTGGAATCATTGAGTATGTCTCCCTCAGAGAAGTAACAGAGGTCTATCTGCCGCTCTCTCGCCTGTTGAATTTACATGTACATGCACGGCAGACATTACATGCCGTCAGAGAAAAATTTCTGAATACATCGACTCCTAAAGTTCCTTACATTATTGGGATTGCAGGGAGTGTTGCCGCAGGCAAAAGTACGACCGCCCGTATCATACAAGCTCTTTTGTCCCGCTGGCCAAATCACCCTAAGGTAGACTTGGTTACAACAGATGGGTTTTTGTACCCGAATGATGTGCTGGAGCAGAAACAACTGATGCATCGTAAGGGGTTTCCTGAATCTTTTGACCTCAAACGACTGGTTCAATTTTTGCTGGATGTGAAGTCCGGATGCCTGGAAGTCAAAGCTCCTGTATATTCCCATTTAACGTATGATATTCTGGCAGGTGAGTCTTTTACGGTCAATAACCCCGATATCTTGATTGTGGAGGGCTTGAATGTACTGCAGCATGGCCGTTCGGATGCCAAAACAAAAATTTTCATCTCCGATTTTTTTGATTTTTCTCTTTATGTTGATGCCGATGAAAAAAATTTGGAGCAGTGGTACATTAAACGGTTTTTAAGGCTTTGCGAAACTTCATTTCGAGACACGTCTTCCTATTTTAAAGAGTATTCAACATTATCTACAGAAGAAGCGACACAAATGGCATCCCGCATTTGGAAAGAGATCAATGGAAAAAACCTGACAGAGCATATTAAACCAACCAGAGAACGTGCACGTTTGATCATGAAAAAGGAAGGAAACCACGTGGTTGAAAAAATCTGGCTTAAAAAAATCTAGGGGTCTTTAAAAACATAACCATTCGAGTTTGGCCATTAGAAAAACAAAGGCTAGTCAGGGTGAATGGACTTAACAAAAAACTTGCTCAAATCCAATCAATATGCAATTCTCGTCTTGGTGATTAATATACAACAACACTTTGAAACTTAACCTTTTTTTAGAAGTTTATGGATTGGAAGAAGCCGCCTCCAAAGTCTCCTTGGGGAAAAAAACCTCCTCAGCCAAATGTTGATGAGATTTTAAATAGTATACAAAATCAATTGAAACACGGTTTCCAGCAGCGTAATTTCAATTGGATAATTATTGTCGTTGGATTTTTGATTTGGGCCTCTACGGGCTTTTTTATTGTCGAACCCCCGGAACAGGCTGTTGTAAAAAGGTTTGGAGTTTTCAATCGTATTGAAGAGCCGGGGCCGCATTTGGCATTGCCTGTTCCTTTTGAAACCGTTGAGAAGGCAAATGTTAAAGAAGTGCGTCGTCTTGAAATTGGGTTTCGGACCATTGAACCAGGGCCTCCTGCCCGGTATCGCCGAGTGTCCAAGGAAGCATTGATGCTGACAGGAGATGAAAATATTGTTGATGTTCAATTTATTGTACAATATAAAATCATTGATTTGCCTGATTACTTATTCAATATCACGGACCCTTTGGATACTGTACGTGCTGCCTCAGAATCGGCAATGCGTGAAGTGATTGGAAGGACTCATGTGGATGATGCGATTACAATAGGAAAAGGCGCAATTGAAGCTTCAATGGCTTCGTTATTACAGGGATTATTGAATAGCTATTCTGCTGGTATAAAAATTGAAAATGTTAAATTGCAGGATGTCCACCCACCTGATCCTGTCAAAGAAGCTTTCAAGGATGTTGCCAGTGCCAAAGAAGATAGAGAGAAGATGATCAATGATGCGTATGGCTATCAGAATAATTTGATTCCAAAAGCGCGTGGGGAAGCTCTGCAGATGATCAATGATGCAGAAGCCTATGCTGAAAAAACCGTTTTGGTTGCTCAGGGGAAAGCCAGTCGTTTTGATTCTATTTATGCAAAGTATAAAGATGCCAAAGAAATTACGAAAGATCGTATCAGGATTGAAACCATGGAAATCATTCTTCCTAAGGTGAATAAAGTCATTGCTGATCCTCAGCTCGGTAAAAACTTTTTACCCTTTTTGCCAATTCGTGAATTAACCGACCAAAATCAATCAAAATAACCGATTCAATGTTGTAAGTAAGGAGTATGTATGCAGCTAGAGCACCGTATTGATAACAGTGTTTGTATTATATCAATTGAAGGCAATATTGCTCTGGATGGAGTGAATGATGTGAAAGGTTATGTGAAGACTTTCCTGGAAGATGAGTCCGTGAAAGCCATTGTCTTGAATTTTTCTAAAGTGGATTTTATTGATTCTTCTGGAATAGGATTGGTTGTTTCCATCTTTAAGGCATTGCAAGGCCGTCAGGCAAAATTTGCTCTTTGTCATCTCAGTAAGAAAAATACAGAAATTTTTAGCATGACCCGCCTTGACAAAATTTTGAGTATTTACGGGACAGAAGATGAAGCGCTTGCGAGCATTTAGCCTTTGTATGCCGTGGTGCGGATTGAATTTTTTCTCTTTTGAATGCTAGACTCTCAAAATTTGGTATTGTTCAATTACAAATACGTTTGCTTCCGAATACGACAGGATTTCATTACGTTGGGAAGCGAGAACTACCGTGGTTCCTTTCTTATATGCTTG
The DNA here is from genome assembly GCA_015231885.1 of SAR324 cluster bacterium. Lineage (GTDB taxonomy): Bacteria > SAR324 > SAR324 > SAR324 > NAC60-12. The sequence goes on along the minus strand of JADGAT010000043.1, from coordinate 6,255 downwards.
GTACAACAGTTCCATAGCAATCTTTGCTAGATCTTGTTGCAAATGCTGAATTGGTTCATCAGCAAGAATCAAAATAGGTTCGTGTACCAATGCACGAGCAATCGAAACGAGTTGCTTTTTTCCAGGCGATAAATTCCCAATAGGACTTTTTAAACAATGAAGCAGATTCAATGTTTCTGCGATCTCATTGACTTTGAGGGCCGCATCATGCTTTGCTTTTCCTGCAATAGCCAGGGGCAGCATGATATTGGTTTCTACCGTTTCTTTTCTTAGGAAGAGGGGCTCTTGACGGATTATTCCAATATGGCGTCGATGCTCAGCAAGTTTGTTTTTTTTTAACTGCCCGAGAGTGTGCTGAAGGAATAAAATCTGTCCCCCATCAGGAAGCTCCTGATTGAATACTAAATTAAAAAATGTTGTTTTCCCTGTACTATTGGCCGCAATGAGGCAGTTGAATGATGACATTGGTATGTGGCAGTTGGCCTGGTCAAATAAAATGCGGTTGCCATAATACTTGGAAACTTCAATAAAATGGATCATCGAATACCGCTAAATTGGATGGTTTTCCTGGTGTTGCTTTGGTACAAAAACATGTTGTTGTGCATGGTTGTGCTTATGGAGAGGAAGCCGCCGGCAAACGTATCTTGATTTTGTGTTGAGCCAGAGTCCGGTTTGCCCCCACCTCGCTGACTGTTAAGCGAATGTTGATTGTTTTTTGTCTGGGAAAAACCGTGAATCTGAACGGGGTTTTGATTTCGATGGGGCGTCCTGCTTCAGTCCAGTAGTAGGAATGGGAAAGTGTTGATTTTTTGTATACATGCCATAAATCAACATGTGTGTTAATCAGCCTCCCTTCATTATCAGGATTGACAATTTTATATAGCAAATTCCCATCAATGGTATCATTTTTTCGGTTGTGAGGTGAGAAGGTCAAACGAGAGATAATGAATTGCCGACTTGGGGTCTTACGGTGGCGCCAAAAAATACGTTCTGCGGCTCCTTTCCACACCTCTTGTTCAAAAGCTGAATGTTCTTTAGGAAATAACTTCAATAACAAGGCAACGTCGGTTTGAGGTCCTGAGACTCCAAGCAGATAGGCCAGACGCCAGTGAATAGAATTGAATTGTGGATTTTGTAAAGCCTGCCGTATAATAGGCAAAGACCAGTCCGGAAAATGCAGGAAAGCCTGAGTGGCAGCAAAGCGTTGTACCAGCTGCTGGGAATTCAAGGCTGGTAACCATTTGTCTTGCAGATCATTTTTTACAATCTGATCGAAATGAGCTTCTCCTGATGTTGGAAGGAATACAATCAGGTTGAGAAGAACGATAGTGATTTTAGATATCCAGTGCATACAAATGTGTGAGTAGAAGAATGAAAAAAATGATGAAGAAGAGTTTTATGATGATGTTGCTTCTATCTCATAAAATGAAGGATTAAACAAGAAATTCTCCCGGTCTTTTTTGATTTGGGATGGATCATATCAGGTTCATCGATGGTCACGTGGCTCATCCAGTGGAACTATAGATTACAAAATCGAATCATCACTATCTTACAACAGATATTTTTCCGACCGTATGATAAAAACAGTGTAAAAAAAATTCTAGTTTGGCGAGGAGGCTCTTTAGGAGACAATGTCTGTGCATTGCCTGCCATGAATGCCATTTCTGAAAATTTTTCTTTGGCCAGTATTGACCTTTTGACCAATAGCCGAGGGGCACACCTGGTGTCTCTACAGCAACTAATTGCTCCAGGAATAATTGGCAATGTATTTAATTTGTTTCCTTTGTCGTTTCAACAGAAATTCCTACTATTTCAATTCCTGAGAGCACATGAGTATGATTTATTCATAGAGATTCCTGAAAATTTAGCGACATTACGAGTAGAAATTCGTAACATTGCGATTGCTAAATTATTGGGGATTCCTTCTGGATTTGGATGGGAGGTGGCATCCTCCAGGTTGTTCAAAAAATACCAAGCAAAGGTGATTCCATTTGAAAATGAGACCCAGCGCTTACTCAATATTTTAGAAAGAAATCAATTATGGGTGACTGAAAAAAAATATCCGTTGGGATGGAGTGACACTGATCGGGACTGCATAAAAAAAAAGCTCAAAGAAAAATCTTTACTGGATAAAAACAAAAATATTGGCTTCGTCGTAGGAGCAAAAAGGAAAGCAAATCGTTGGCCAATTCAGTATTTCGAAGAAGTCATTCGCTATCTGATTGCACAGGGGTTTAATATATTTTTGATAGGAGGCAAAGAAGATTTTTCGTTGGCAGCAACATTAGTTTTTGATAAAAAAGTGCACAATTTTTGTGGCAGCCTTACTCCATTGCAAAGTGGTATTTTATTTCAGTATTGCAGGCTTACTATTTCTAATGATACAGGGCCGATGCACCTCTCTTATGCTGCGGGAACACCGGTTGTTGCTGTTTTTAGTGCAAGAGATTATGCACAGAAGTGGTTTCCTCCAAAAGAGTTGGGGACCGTTTTCAGAAAAGATACAGTGTGTTCTCCCTGCTTCTTGAACGACTGCCCTTATGACAACCTGTGTTTGAGAGAGATCCAACCTACGCAGATTTTAAAGGAACTGCATGCAAGAGGGTTGTAAAAGAAAGTATTTTGCGGCAATTGATATTGGAAGCAATGCGGTGCGTATGGCATTAGCTCACCTGGAAGGAAGCAGTTTGCAAGTGATACATTCCTGGAGAAAATTTTTACGCTTAGGAGATGACGTATTTCATTCAGGAAAGATCACAGAGGCTAGTTTGAATATTTTACAGAGTACCCTGGAGTCATTTGTTGTCTCTGTGAAAGATTACCCGGAGCCGGATTTTTCTGTTATTGCCACGAGTGCGATGCGTGATGCGGAAAACCGTCAGCATGTGGTCTCTCATATCCAAAAAAATCTGGGGTTGCAGATAAAAACGATTTCTGGAAAAGAAGAAGCCGATTATCTTTTAAAAGCGATCCAAAACTGTCTGTCTTGGGGAGATGACTTGGTTATTTTGGCTGATCTGGGTGGGGGAAGCCTAGAGATTTCCATCATGGAGGGCCGCCGGATTGTGTGGCAAAAGAGTCTGGATTGTGGAGTACTGCGTTTTTCTAAATTAGATGCAGGGTCCCAGCAAAAGTACCTGGAATCATGGAAGAAAGAGCTTGAACAGGCTTTTGCTCAACACGCGGCTCATGATTCTAATTTGATTCTAACCGGAGGCAATGCAAAAGTGTTGTCTCAATTAATACAAAGACAGGAAAATCGTGGGCCTGTAAACAAAATGATGCATATCCCCTGGCAGAAGTTTCTTCAGGCAAAAGCTTCTATTGAGACATATCAACCTCAGCATTATGTTAAAAAAGGCTGGCTTCGTCCGGATCAGGGTGAAGTGCTCATTCTATCATTACTGATTTTTGAGCAGCTGGGGAAGCTGTCTCAGTGCCGGCAGCTCATACTTCCCAGAATTGGTTTAAAGGAAAGCATTTTATTGCAAAGAGCTCAAACATTATTTCCTGAAAAATGTCTGCAGCTGCAGATATGAAGGAAAGGAGGATAAAATCAAGCATTTTGATATACCACCGGGAGGATGCGTGTCCACTCTGGTTCTATTGGGCGCCACCTTGATCTGGATTGTATTATGAGACAGGTATTTTCCGAAGACTTTTGGAACGTGACATTCAAATGATAGATCTGGTCCGTCAAATTAGCATCTTGACCTGGAAAGATATTTTGCTCGATATACGAAGAAAAGAAAATTTTTTATCTATGTTTCTTTTTTCCTTATTGACGCTGATCATATTTCACTTTTCCATTGGTGATAACCCAAAAACATTTCGATTGATTGTGCCCGGTTTGATTTGGGTCGTTTTTTTACTGGCAGGAATACTGGGCTTGAGCAAATCATTCATTCAAGAAATGGAAAATGGTTGTATCAAAGCCTTATTGCTGACTCCAATGGATCGAGGCAATCTGTTTTTAGGGAAAATGCTGGGAACTACCTTGTTTTTGTCACTGGTTCAATTCATAACAGTGCCCATGTTTATTCTTTTTTCTGGGATATCGCTTGCTCATGAATGGTGGATGCTGATTTTGGTAATGCTGACAGGTACTTTAGGGTTCACTTCTCTGGGAACTTTATTAGCCGGAATGACCGCAACACTCCGTGGCCGAGAAGTGTTGCTTCCGATCCTTCTTTTTCCATTGATAACACCAAACTTGATTAGCACCGTTAAAATCACCTCATATATTTTTTTTGGAGGAGAGTGGAATGAAGTGCTATCCTGGTGGAAATTATTGCTGGCATTTGATGTGATTTTAGGAGTGGTTTCTTACCTGAGCTTTGAATTTGTAGTTGAAGAATGAGCTCCAAGCCAACAGATCAGTTGTCTTGTCGCATAGGAAGTTTCTGAAGTTGATCCTCAAGAAAATTCTGACAATCTTCCCAGGACATTATCTGGTTTTTCATGCGCTCGTACAAATCGAACAATAGCTGCAGTTGCCAGCGAATCGGAATACCTGCTTGAGTCTGTAATTCTGGAGGAATCAATTTATGGCGCAGTATCATCAGGGTATACACAGTGTCCTCAAATTCTTTTTGAGAAATCACTTGTTGTTTGTAGTCATGGGCTAAGTATAAAAAGATAAAAAATCCTTCATCATCCAACTCATGTACCCAGTTCCAGCCTTCTCCTTGAAAAGTCGGATCAGATGGTTGCTCTTTGCGTGCTTGTTGAATCAATTGCAAGAACTCTTCATTTTCTTTTTCGATTGTAGACATGCTGAGTTTCTAAATTTTGAAATTCCGTTCCACTTCAAAAAATACAAGAAAGTCGATCTCATTTCGAGTTTGATTGATGTCTTCTGCAAATCCAAATGAGTAGATAAATGGAAAAATAAATTGTTTCACGCCCAGGATCAAGACATCAGTTGGTTCTCCCAAGCCACGGTCAACAACAAATTCACGATAAGTATTTGCTAAAGGTGGAGAGTGTGAAGGAAAAATAGAACTTTGATGTGCTAGCTGAATGAGCCACGAACGGTCAGGAGTCCCATGGTATTCAAGGGCAAACAGGAGATGACTCTGAAAGTTCTTAAACGCTTTTTCTTTGCGGTTGATCAGTGTTTTGCCCCCTTGCAAATAAAGATGCCATTGTTTTTCGAAAAATGATTTTGCAAACAGATAATAGATTCCAACATCTCTGCGTCCGCTGCTGATGAGGTTGCGTGGGTATTTATCAGCGCCATCCCACGGATATTTATATGAGAGTTGGAGACCGATATGAGGAATGAACGGACGTTCCTGGTATAAATGCCACTTGACAGTAAAGACCGGATCTCCGACTTGCAGGGAAAACGGTTTTCTTTCTCGGACAATAAAGCGGTTGTTTCGAATTAAATAATAATCAAAACGATTTCGATCGGATTTTTCACGGAACCCACCATCTTCTGTGGCATTACTCACGCCAGTGAACTCATGCACTTGTTCGATAGGATGGTCCATGAATCCACCCTCAAAACTAAGTAAGGGCCATTCCAGGGCAATTTCGGCATGAAATGGAAGTCCGCACCGGACCTGGAATAAATGGCGGTATGTTTCAACATCCACATACATGTTAAACCCATTGCGTGGCTGTTGAATCTCTTCGATGATGAAATCGCTTTTTTCCAATCCTGATTTTACTTTGCCAGGGACCAAATCGCCAGATTCTCCACGGGTGTTGATGAATGTATTGCTGATGGACATTTGGTAAGAAAGGCTGTAAGTTTTTTCAGGAAGTGTGACCGGGGTGTCTGGAGTCATGCTTAAAAAGCGCAGACTGATGGGAAACTGATTGCGAATGCGGATAGGGCCTAAATCAAATTCTTGTATTTCAGATGCATGAGAGACCAGTAGGGCACAAGAAAAGAAAAAAGCAGAAGATAAAAAGACAGAAAAAACAGAAAGGAGTTTCATGGTTTCCTACCAAATGATTCATTTGATATTCCCAGAAGTAAAGCAAATACAAAGCTGTTATTTCACTATGCTGGAAAAATTGAATTTTGTGCAGCGGGGATGCAAATCAAATGATCACAGAACGAATGATTGTAAGTTTTGTGCAAATCCTGCAAAACCATCCTCTTGGGCGTTGGGCAATGGTTCATCTTCGTATTGATAGAGCCAAACTTTCTTTTTAATGTCTGAGGACATTTGAAGAAGCTGCTGGTAAGAGGCGTGTTGTCCTGGTTGGCCGTTACTTAGTTTTGAGGGTGGATTCATG
>JADGAT010000042.1 GCA_015231885.1 SAR324 cluster bacterium | reverse complement strand
CATGGCATCAGCGTGCAGCTCAACCAACAAAATATTTTGCTGGGGAATTTGAAATTGATGCAGCAACAGCAAATTTTGCAAACGGAACATCCACAAGTAGAAGCATTTTCCAACGAAGGCAAAACAGCAATGTATCTGGCCGTTGATAAGACATTAGCCGGTATCATCGCAGTAGCCGATGTGGTCAAGCCGGACAGTGCCCAAGCCATTACCAGATTACACGAGATGGGAATCAAGACCGTGATGCTGACAGGGGATAATCAGCAAACCGCCGAAGCCATTGCCAGAAAAGTCGGCATTGACCAGGTGGTGGCACAGGTACTGCCTGCCGATAAAGCAAAACAGGTCCAGAAGCTGCAGGAGCAACAGGATAAAGTAGCCATGGTTGGAGATGGAATCAATGACGCCCCGGCCCTGGTGCAGGCAGATTTGGGCATTGCCATTGGCTCTGGAACCGATGTTGCGATGGAATCCGCACAAATTGTTCTCATGCAAAACAGTCTCATGGGCGTTGTCACCGCCATGGAGTTGAGCCAGGCGACTCTCCGCAACATCAAACAAAATCTATTTTGGGCGTTTGCTTACAATAGTGCCGGTATCCCTATTGCGGCCGGCATCCTTTTTTTGTTTGGAGGCCCCACCTTAAACCCCATGTTTGCCGCAGGGGCCATGGCCATGAGTTCGGTCTCTGTTGTTTCCAATGCTCTGCGGTTGCGACATTTCAAACCAGGTGATGACGATGTCCGTCCTCACTCCACATCCCAAATGAATCCCATGAAAGGTCTTATGAAAAAAGAGATAGGAATTGATGGCATGAGCTGCCAGCATTGTGTGAAACACGCCACTGAAGCATTAAATAAACTGGAAAACGTGTCTTCCGTGGTCGTCAACCTCGAACAAAAAAATGCGATCCTTGAGTCCAGCACAGATGTGGATGATGCCATCATTTCCACTGCAATTGTTGATGCGGGTTATACTGTGACAGGAATCCGGGCCGTATAAAGAATTTAAAACCATTTCCTCGCATTTCAAACCCAAAACCCCTTTTTTTTTAAAAAATCATCCTCCCCGGGTTTTTGGGTATCTCTTCCCCATATCAATTTATCAAAAAATATGTTAAAGGAAGCCATTTTTATACCCTAACTATGCTAGTCTAGAATGATCACCAAGGTTTTTCATTTAGTGTTATGATTCAGCACCATCATTTTGTGCCAGATCGCTTTCGTACCCGAAACAGGATTTGGGGCTGAGCTGGAAGACTTCACCTACGGTTTTTTAAAAGTTGGGATCAATCCGGCATCGGTGGGGCGTTTCAAGGACTTTGCGTTTCAATACAACTACAATTTACAGGATGGGGGAAACCGCCTCACCGGCTTCATGGATCAGACAACTCTCCATGATGAAACGGGGGAGCTCAACTCAGCCGATGGCAGCACTGCGGTGTCCTCAATCAAATTCAAGAAAGGCGAACTGATGGAGCACAAGGCCTCCATTGTGATGCCTTTGTGGGTGTTTGCCTTGGGATTCACCTATGGAAACAAAGAAGAAAAGTACAAAGACGCTGTTTTTTTGAAGGAAAACAAGAGTTCGACTGGCTCCACCGATACCGACGCCAGCATCAAAACCAAGAATTCTGATGTGACGTTAGGAATGAGCTGGGGAGGGTTTGCCTTGGGTTTACGCTCCACCCGGTACTACACGTTTCACAAAATACAGGGACTGGACGTTTCTACCTGCAGCAGTGAATCAGATTCTGACAAGCAGGTGTGCCTGGTCAATGACGAAAGTGATGACATGAATATTTGGGGAAAGGGCAATCGCTCAGCGACGGATTATGGAATCATCATCCCCATCATCACCAAGGACCCTTACGTCATTCTGGCCATTTACCACCGCCCTGAGACAAAAATGAGAATGCGGGTCCATGGTTTTATGCCAATGATGATGAGTCGGATGAAGCATCGATGTCCCGTTCTCTGATCATTCAGGAGCCTTCTTACACTTCGCTTGGTTTGAGCTACATCCCCGGATACCATCAGATCTTCATGGAAGTGGGCAACTATGGAGGCAGCAGAAAGACCTATCAAAAACAGCTGCAAGCAGGAGAAGAAGAAAAAGACGATGCCGAAAACGACACCTTCAGCCTTTTGTACCGCTGGGTGGTTTTCCCCGTTTTTTCACTGAACCTGGGATATTCTTATGAAAACCTTTCTGGCTTTGAGACCCAAAAGACGACGGTGACCGTCAATTATCCCATGTTCAAACATTTCATGTCAGCTGGGTTCCAAACGCTGGAGACCATTGACAGTGATGGGGAAACCGTCCAGAGGGCTTCTTCCTTACGGTTTTCTCTGACCATACGATTTTTTGAATTATGACTGAAGCATGAACATTAAACAACTTTCGACAACCATTCCCCTGTTAACAAAAGGGGCATAGATATCAAGTTAAGCTTGTTCCCCCTTTGAAAAAGGGGGTTAGGGGGATTTTAAAAAGGATCTTCTACTATAGTAGAATGGATTGACAATATATGTATACATCATTGAAATTTGGAATATTGATTGCTTTGTCACTGCTCCTCACCAGCTGCGGAGAACAGACCGAGCCCTGTGCCGACTTTGAACTGATTTGCCTGCGGGAAGCCAAAGCCAAGCTGGAAGCCACCCCTTCAAAAACCGTTCGAGAAGGAGAGCAGGTCAAGTTTGATGCCTCCGACTCCATTTTGGACAGCATCAACTGGAAAATGGACGGCGAGTCCATTGATAAATGCGAAGACAAGCTCACCTGCATCCTGGCTATGACCACCATCGGCACGAGGGAAATTGAGATAAAAACTACCGTGGATGAAGTGGGCTTCAGTTCAACCACCAGTGACAAAACGTCGGTGAGCATCACCGTTTTAGAGGTGAGCCCCACCAAAGCAATCAGTGCTGGAAGCAATCACACCTGTGCTGTTCTGGAAGACACAACCGTCAAATGCTGGGGATGGAATAATTATGGACAACTGGGCAACGGAGAAACAACCGATGATTCCACTTCTGTCGAGGTGACCGGGATTACCAATGCCAGCGAGATTAGCGCAGGAAGCAATCACACCTGTGCTTTGCTGAGTGACAAGACTGTTCATTGCTGGGGAAGAAACACTTATGGCCAGCTTGGCAATGGAGAAACCTCCGACCAAACTACTTTTTCCGTACAAGTGAGCGGACTCTCCACAGCAACTCAGGTCAGTGCAGGAGAAAGCCATACCTGCGCTCTATTGAACGGAAATACAGTGCAATGCTGGGGACGGGGCGACTCAGGACAATTGGGTGACGGCAATGCCACCAATGAAACCGCCCCTGTCACAGTCAGCGGAATTTCCACAGCAACACAAATCAGTGTGGGAAATGAGTTTGCCTGTGCTGTACTCAGTGGTGGAACTGTCCAATGCTGGGGGCAAAACACTTCAGGGCAATTAGGAAATGGAAACATTGTCAGTCAATCCAGTCCAGTGACAGTCAGTGGTATTTCCACGGCAACACAAGTCAGCGTGGGGTACACTCACGCTTGTGCGGTGTTGAGTGGGGGAACCATGCAATGCTGGGGGACAGGAAGCTATGGGCAGTTGGGCAATGGCAGCACCTCGGACCAAACCTCCCCCGTTACCGTTAGCGGCATTTCCAATGCCAGCTCCATCAGTGCCGGGGATTATCACAACTGTGCCTTACTGAGTGATGATACCATGCAATGCTGGGGAAGGAACAATTATGGGCAACTGGGCAATGGAGACACCTCCAACCTATCCATTGCTGCTGAGATCAGTGGAAGCCTTTCATTTACCATTGAATTGTGCCCCGGGATCACGACTCAGATCAGTCCCACTTCATTTGACCTGGGAGGGTCTCACAGTTGTCTGTTACTCAGTGATGAGATTGGCAGATGCTGGGGGAAGAACAGTTATGGACAGCTGGGCAATAGCAGTACCGAGGATCAGTCGACATTTGTTATCGTTGAAGAATCCTGGATGGAGCTGCGTAATTTGGATTATTTGGATTGAGTAATAGAACAGAAATATTGGCCGCAGAGGCACAGAGATACTACGTCAAGGTAAAAATCTACTAATTTCAAACGCTTGTCATGCCGAACCTGATCCGGCATCCAAAGTAGGAATAACCCAACATATCCGATTTAGCGGACTACCTGGATTCTGGCTCGTTGGCCAGAATGGCGCTATTCCAATTTATGGTTGGTATGTCTAAACAAAGTTTATACTACTTCTTGTTATTCATCTTCATCCTGGCAGGATGCACCGAAGGGATGGAACTGATTCTCACGGCCGACCCTGACGACACGGTGACCGAAGGAGAAACCATCACCGTCATGGCAGAGGGGAATTTCACTGGAGCCGATCTCAACTGGTATGAGGACCGTACCCGCTACTACCATTGCAATAACCAGGAACAGTGTGATTTTGTCAGTGACCGAGCCACCACCATGGATGTTTATGCATCCCTGGTACCCACTGAAGAAAAAAGCGGTATCCTGGAGGAACTAACCGGAGGTATGGACGAAATAGTGAATGGAAGCACCCAGGAAATGAAAAAACGAATCAAATTGACTTGGGTTTCAGAAACAACAACTACCACCACTACAACTACTACCACAACAGTCAAAGATTTCAGCCAACTGGTTGCTAAAATCACACCCAGCGACGGTGCAGCTTCTGATAATTTTGGCTACTCTGTCTCCATTCTCGGAGACAATCTGATTGTTGGAGCTCCTGGAAAGGATAGTAGCCAGGGCGCTGCTTATGTCTTTATCCACACCAATAACAGTTGGAATCAGCAGGGGAAATTGACTGCCAGCAATGGTGCAGCTAACGATTACTTTGGCTATGCTGTTTCGGTGGGAGTGGATTATGCTGTCGTGACAGCATATGAACCTGGAATGTCTTTTAACTCATATGGTTCTGTCTACATTTTTGTACGCAAAGGAGATACTTGGACTCAGCAGGCAGGGTTTAGTAATAATGGTTATTTTGGTTATTCTGTCTCCATGGGTGGAAGTTATGTTCTCGTTGGAGCATATTGGTATGGACTCTATACTGCCGGTGGTTCAGCTTATATTTATACTCAATCTGACACCACCTGGAGCCAACAAACACGGTTATATGGCAGTGCTGCTTCAGCACTTTTTGGTAGAGGTGTTTCGATAAGTGGAGATTATGCCATAATAGGAGGTCGCGAAGGGAATTCTTCCCAAGGGCAGGCTACTATCTATCTTCGATCTGGGACCAACTGGAATCAACAAGCAGTGTTGACTGCTAGTGACGCAGCTAATAATGATCGCTTTGGTTACTATGTCTCGATTGATGGAAGTTATGCAGTTATGGGAGCAGCAGACGACGATGATGGTGGGGCAAGCTCTGGCTCTGCCTATATTTTTGTTCGTTCGGGGACCAGCTGGAGCCAGCAAGCTAAATTGACAGCAAGTGATGCAGCTGGCTCAGATGAATTTGGAAAAGCTGTTTCAATCAGTGGGGATTATGCAATCATAGGTGCTCTTAATAACGATGATAATGGTTCTAATTCTGGTTCTGCTTATATTTTTCAACGTTCTGGAACGAGCTGGAGTCAGCTTAACAAAATTACAGCAAATGATGGTGCTGCAAACGACAACTTCGGCATCAGTGTTTCCATCAGCGGGGATACGGCTGTTATCGGTTCCCCTTACCATGATGACAACGGCACCGATTCTGGATCGGTGTATATCTATTAGGAGTTTTGAGGTGGGTTTACTTAGACAGCATTATTTTCCACATTCTGTACTTGGCCTTGCCATTCACCGATACCTCTATTCCAGTTCATGATGAAAAAAGCGATCAAACCCTTTCTGTTCCAATCCTTTTTTCAATTTTTTATCCCCTGTCCACAGCAACCCTTGGATTTCTAAGGTTAAGGCAACATGAGGGATATCGTTCTCGTCGATATCCTGGCATAATGAGTATGCTCGTTTCCAAGAGCTATCTCCAATTAATTCTTCTTTGAAAAGTTGGATTCGTTTCATCAGAATGTAGAGAGATTCCACAACATCTTGTTCAGGCAATTGAGTCCCTCGCATCAATTTCTCTTTATGTTTGAACAACTCAATAAAAACCAATTCGCAAACAAAGAAGGAGTGTTCATTTTTGAAAAGGCTTTGGAAAAGATAAGACTCTGTGCGGAGGAGGGAGGAGAATAAAATATTGGTATCAACAATAATGGGAGGCTTGCTCAAAAACTGCCTCCTGACTGATTTTTTAATTTTCCCCAGACTTGTTGATCAATTTCATTTGCTAAATCGCTTGCTCGTTCCTCTGTTAAGGTACTTCGACTTCTTATATCTTCCAGTTTCAAATAATCCAGGAAGTTAGAGAGTGCTTCTTTGCTCACAGAGTCTTTGGGGAAACGAATAATAATGTCCTGATCTTCATAAGCAATTTGATACATAATTCCCTCTGTAATGTTTTGCGTCATCAAGTCATGAAATAAATACATATGCATTGTACCGATAACAGACTTTTATTGCAAATAGATACCGTACTATGTTGCCTTCCCAGGTCTACTCTGAAATACGAATGTTTGAAACAGGATTAAGTCAAATTTATGCACAAATTAGCAACAGAACTGTTTCATATGGCCATCGCTTTCAAAAAGCACAAGACAGGGGGACACTGACTAATTTTTCATCATAAAACCTCACCCGTCCATCCATCATATCTTCAAGATCTTACAAAATGTATGGAAAGGCAGAACTCGGGTACGAAGATCGGAAACTTCATAATCTTGTTTTCCGAGATGAACCTGATAAAACCTGGGGATATTGGTTCGGGCCGAAAAGTAAGATACGTGCTTACTGATGTTTTTTTCACCCACCTTGCATTCAACTGCAAACAGTGGAGTATTATTTTTTAAAACGACAAAATCGATTTCTCGTTTATTATGGTCTCTGATGAATCGAAGCTCCATCTGTTCGCCCTCTGTGTCTTCAATAAAATGGCAATATTTTAACAGGTGCGAAGCCACCAGGTTTTCAAAACGTGCTCCTTCCTCAAAACACAAAGACCAATCCCACATGTATAGTTTTTTTTCTTTTTTAGCTGCCCTCAATTTTGGTGGACCGAAGGGAAGAATTCGAAAACAATGGTATAGGTTTTCCAGAATCTGAATCCACCTTTCTGCTGTTTCAAAAGCCACCGATAGATCTTGTTTGATCGAATTAATGGAAAGCGGTGAACCCACTCTGTCCGGTAACACTTGGGCTAAAAGATCCAACTGACTGACATCTTTTACCATCTCCAAGTTGATCAGATCTTCTTGTATAATCCGGCTTTGCCTTTCTCTTTGCCAGCGTTTTTGAAAACGAGTCTCACCTTTCAAAAAAGGCTCCGGAAATCCGCCAAACGAGAGGAGGTACTCGACATCCTGTTTGTTTGGCATTTTATTGGTTTCATAAAGAGACAAAGGGTGCAGTCGATGATAATGATAACGCCCCTGCAGCGAATCGCCTCCTTTTCTGTAATGATCCAATCGCGCGGAACCGGTTATCATGAATTTCTTTTTTGACTTATACTGATCATAAAAACCTTTGAGTAAGTTCCTCCAATTTTTATATTTATGGATTTCGTCAAAAATAATAAGTTCTTGGCCTCCTGGCAGCTTTCCATTGAGCAGCATTCGCTTGGTTTGAACCACATCCCAATTCAGATAAGCAGGATGTTCCTCATCAGCCTGGTCTAAAAGACTCAAAGATAAGATAGTCTTCCCCACCTGTCGGGGTCCACCCAGAAAAACCATCTTTTCCGTCAAATCCTCCCGAATGATATCTTCTGAATAACGTTTTATGCTTTGGACTCCCACTTTACCCCTGATAAACCATGATTATTTTCAACCATACTCTAAAATACTCATGCCCAAATTAGAATCAAGTCTAATTTACATACAAATAATAAACGACAACCTTTCAAAAGAGGAGGCTCCGAAGGTTATTCAGTAAAATCGACCAAAGGCTGTAAATTCCCCAAGCATTCTTTAAAAGAAAGGATTGACAAGCTGAGTGAAATATTAGAAGAATCAGCTGACTATACTCCAACAGTTGTTGACTTGAAAATAAAAAGATAGGAGCCCCAGCCATGTATAAAAAACTCATCTTTTTCTTAATCTGGATATCATTGGTCCATTCCATCCATGCGGCACAAACCATTCAAGTGTGGTTTCACTCCGGAAAAGGAGAAGAACGGAAGGTTTTGAATGAGCAGGTGAAGCGATTCAATCAAATGCAGCAAGAGATTCACGTCAATCTCATTTTACTCCCGGAAGGCAGTTACAACGACCAGGTCAACGCGGCAGCATTAGCAAAAGATTTGCCCGATTTGCTGGATTTTGACGGTCCCTATATCGCCAACTATGTCTGGTCTGGATTTTTGCGTCCCCTGGACAAATTAGTCAACAAAGAGATCATTGAGGACCTGCTTCCTTCCATCATCAACCAGGGAACCTATCCGGGTGATGGGCGCTTGTATTCCATTGGAACTTTTGACAGCGGATTGGCCCTTTGGGGCAACAAACAGCTGCTGAAAAAGGGCGGTGTCCGGATACCCACCAGCACAAAAGATGCCTGGAATTTGAAAGAATTTGAGGAAGCGTTGGCCAAATTGGCCTCCACCCCTGGTGTCAAATGGCCGCTGGATTTGAAATTAAACTACGGCCGTGGGGAATGGTTCACTTATGGATTTTCTCCGATCCTGCAATCAATGGGAGGTGATTTGATCGACCGGAAACGC
The DNA here is from genome assembly GCA_015231885.1 of SAR324 cluster bacterium. GTDB lineage: Bacteria > SAR324 > SAR324 > SAR324 > NAC60-12. The sequence continues at coordinate 32,971 of JADGAT010000042.1, read as the reverse complement.
TGGGTACCCTCAGGAACATTGAACAGCAAAGCTTCCATTGAAGCAATGGGGTTGCTGCAAAAGTGGGTCAAGCAAGGCTGGGTTGTCAATGCCGCTTCAGGAGACAATAAATTTTATGGAGACAAAAGCGTAGGACTCTCCTGGGTGGGACACTGGATGTGGCAAGCCCATAAAAAAGGACTCGGCGACGATTTGGTGTTAATCCCCATGCCCAGGTTCGGGTCCAAAGCCGTGACTGGAATGGGATCCTGGAACTGGGGAATCACAAAAAAATCAAAGCATCCCAAGCTGGCGGCAAAATTTTTGGAATTTTTACTGCAGCCCGAAGAAGTACTGCGGATGGCCAATGCCAATGGTGCCGTTCCTGCCAGGTTGACCTCCATTGATCAATCATCCCTTTATCAAAAAGGAGGGCCGTTGCATCTCTTCATTGAGCAGCTGAAAACAATCGCAGTGCCCCGTCCTTTCCACCCGGCATACCCGATCCTTACGTCTGTTTATGCAGAAGCAGTGGATCACATCCTTGCCGGAGGAAATGTTGAAATAGAGCTCAATAAAGCCGTACGTAAAATCGTTGAAGACATTGAAGACAATGACGGTTATCCCCCGTTTGGAAAATAAAACCAATGCCTTCTCAGCAGCCAGCCTCTCTTCGGAATATTGAATCTCGTGCCGCATGGGGGATGCTGGCACCCGCTATGACATTGCTCATCATTTTTATAGTCGTTCCCTTTTTCCTGGCTTTCCTGCTTTCATTGACCAACGAGCGGCTGATCCCACGTCCCATTCCCACTAAATGGACAGGAATTCGGAATTACATCAGGGTTTTAACAGATCCTGACTTTTGGCAAGCCCTGAGAAATACATTCTGGTTCACTTTTTTTATTGTCCCGGTGCAAAGCTCTATAGGGCTGGGATTGGCCTTGCTGATCAACCGTCAATTCAAAGGGAATCACATTTTTCGAGGAATTTATTTCTTGCCCACCGTTGTGCCGATGGTCATGGTGGCTATCATTTGGGCCGGTTTGCTGCAAGCACCCGAAGGCGTGATCAATGGAATACTGAGACAGATCTCTTTTGATCAGATCGGCCCCTACGACTGGCTTCATCACGAATGGCTTGCCATGCCAACTATCATGCTCATGTCCACATGGCAGGGAGTGGGGTTTCAAATGATCATTTATCTGGCCGGGCTGCAAAACATTCCCAAAGAATTATACGAAGCAGCCCGTATTGACGGGGCCAATCTCTGGCAGTTGTTTTGGTTCATTACCTTACCACTTCTGCGGAATACTCACATCGTTGTTTTGATCACAACAACCATCCTTGCTTTTAAATTGTTCACCCAGGTGGAGGTGCTGACCCAGGGGGGCCCGCTTGGAGCAACAAATAGCCTGGTACGGTATATTTATGTTGCCGGCTTTCAATACCAAAAAGTTGGTTTGGCGGCGGCGGCTTCGGTCATTTTTTTCCTGATTGTCTTAGCCATTGCCCTGTGCCAGCATCATTTAATTCAAACAGATAAGGATTGAGGATTAGTACAAACATGTCAAAAATTATTCATGGCACATACTATTTACTCTTGATCATCATTGCTTTTTTGATGCTGATTCCTTTGATTGTGATGTTTTCCACCAGTGTCAAATCCGATGAATTTTTGATTTTGAAAGATCTTGGCAGCATGGCGGCTTTCTGGCCTGGAGTTCCGGAATGGGAGAATTACCAGCAAATCCTTGGAGACCCGAACATGCCATTTCTACGGTTTCTCCTGAATACGTTGATCATTGTGTTTTCCATTGTTTTTTTGGGAATAGGAGTGAATTCGATGGCCGCTTATGCGTTATCCCGATTGAAATTTCGAGGGAAAGGGCTCATCATTGCTACTGTGATTGCCTTGATCATCATTCCCGTAGAAAGTCTGGTCATCCCGCTCTTACTACTGGTCAACCGACTCGGCTGGATCGACAGCTACCATGTCCAGATCATTCCCTTTATTGCACATCCTTTTTCTATTTTTTTATTTTATCAATTCTTCAACAAAATTCCCAAATCGCTGGACGACGCAGCCAAGGTGGATGGGGCTGATTTTTTACAAATTTACTGGAGGATCATTCTACCCATGAGCTTACCGGTCATTGTGACAGTAGCGATTTTGCAGGGATTGGAGTTTTGGAACAGTTTCCTGTGGCCTTTGATGGTCACCCGGGGCATCGAATACCGTCCTATCTCTGTAGCATTAGCTCAATTTTTTGGCAGAGATCCCAAGGTATGGGGAGACATCATGGCGTTCACCACCCTTGCCTCACTGCCTCTCTTAGTGGTTTATTTTGTTTTTCAAAGATGGTTCATCCAGAGCGCCATTGGTTCCAGCATCAAAGGATAAATGAGGAAATATAAATCTTAAAGTCACTCACGTTATCTTGACCGAACCTCAAGCATTGTGTATGATGAATATCACATGTTGAAAACGCGCTTCTTTCCTTGAAAATTAAGGAATCCTCGAGGCCCCCTTATCGGTAACGTGTCTATACGAAATAAAGGGACATTATGACTGAAAAATATTTATATTTATCCCTGATTCCCCAGGGACTCATCTCATCCATGCTGAACCCGCACGAGTTTGGTTCTTATTACTCGGTTGGATCAAAGGCGCATATCCGCAGTCAGGCTATGTTCTTTGAAATTGATCCGAATTTTCGCTCAGACGATTTTCCGTTTCATCTAATCGACGAACGCTGTGTTCCTCATGCTGATGGTTCGCCGAGGCGTTCCGTTTATTTATCTATTTATCAAGTGTTGCGACAAATCCCCATATCGGCACTGAAAAGTTTGTATTTAGTTACTGAAGATGGAAGAACCCTGGAACTCCAGCAGGGGACGTATGAGAAGCATCTTGACAATCACCTGCGCTTGTATCAGGAATTTTGCCCTGTCACTCCGATGGTCGCCAGTAATTATGAACCGAAGGAACTGGTCAAGTTCATCACCGATCCCAAGCAGCCCGTGCATGTGCCGCGTATTGTGTTTTCTCAGCTAGAAATCGGAGAACTGGCTGATGATCCAGAAAATGGTTCAGCAGAAGATTTGCCCTATCCGGCCATGCTTCATCTAAGGGACATATTGTCTTCCTTGAAGCGCAAACCCGAAAAAGGCAGTAGAATGTTCTTGAAACAAGTGAAGCACGGTGTTTTCTATCGTATGGTCAAAGGAGGTTTTTATGTAGGGGACCAAAAAGATTTTGCCTTTTATCCATTCCCTTCTCTTGAAGAACTGGAATCCACCCATCGTAACTGGTGGCGTTCTGCACAAATACTAAGCTTTCAATAATTGAGCCGGTGCCATCAGGGGGCACCTGCCAAACTCCTATACCTTTGTTGGAATGGAGAGATTTCAAGTACGGGTTTCCAGGTGGAAAAACATGACATGTTTCCGTATAAAAATTTTTATTAAAATGAAAAACTGTGAGGAGCATTTATGACTGAACCGTTATTTTGGATTGCGCCCATTGCGGCGATAATAGCACTGGTCTTTGCCTGTCTCTTTTTTATAGGCATGACCCGGAAGGACGAAGGGACCGAGTTGATGCAGAAGATCGGTCGACATATTCGAGAAGGAGCCATGGCGTATTTACGCCAACAATACCGTGTTATGGCACTGGTCTTTGGTGCCTTCACCATCGTATTTGCCATCCTGGCCTATGGTCTTGAGGTACAAAACAGCTGGCTCCCCGTCACTTTTGTATTTGGCGGTTTCTTTTCTGCATTGGCCGGTTATTTTGGCATGCAAACCGCAACACGCGCTTCCACGCGCACCACGGCGGCAGCAAGAAATTCATTGGGAGAAGCTTTACAAGTTTCCTTCCGAAGTGGTGCCGTGATGGGATTGGCCGTGGTGGGGCTGGGTCTTGGTAATGTTACTTTTTGGTTCATGCTTGCCGACTATCTAATTCCTGGGGAAGGGGGACAACGTATGGTCCTCATCACCACAACCGTTCTGACCTTCGGGATGGGGGCTTCGCTACAAGCTCTATTTGCCCGGGTGGGCGGAGGTATTTTTACCAAAGCTGCTGATGTGGGAGCCGACCTGGTGGGTAAAGTGGAAGCTGGTATCCCAGAAGATGATCCGCGTAACCCAGCGACAATCGCAGACAATGTGGGAGATAATGTAGGAGACGTAGCCGGTATGGGGGCTGATCTCTTTGAATCTTATTGCGGCTCTATTCTGGCGGCTTGTGCCTTGGGAGCGGCAGCCTATATCCATGATCCAGCAATGCAGATCAAAGCGGTGGTCGCCCCCATGGTGATTGCCGGTGTTGGTATTCTATTATCAATCCTGGGTGTCTATTTAGTAAAAACCGAAGAAGGAGCAACACAAAAGGATCTCTTAAAGTCTTTGGGGCGGGGGATTAATGCCAGTGCCGTGATGATTTTAATAGCGTCTTTCTTTGTGATGCTTCTATTAGGAGTCCCTAACCCGTTTGGATTGTGGGGAGCTGTTGTTGCCGGTCTTGTGACCGGTCTCGTTGTGGGACATGCCACCGAGTACTATACGTCTCCGTCATATAAGCCGACCCGGTATATTGCATCCCAAGCAGTGGGTGGACCTGCTACGACCATCATTGCTGGATTTGGTACAGGAATGATGTCTACAGCCATTCCGGTTTTGGCTATCTCTATCGGCACACTGATGGCATTTTTATGCGCCTCTGGCTTTGACATGAGTCAGATGAACCAGGGGCTGTATGGTGTGAGTATCGCAGCCGTAGGGATGCTATCGACACTGGGCATCACCCTGGCCAGTGATGCTTATGGCCCCATTGCTGACAATGCTGGCGGGAATGCCGAGATGAGCGGATTAGAGCCCGAAGTACGTAAACGTACCGATGCTCTGGATTCTCTGGGAAACACCACGGCTGCCACTGGAAAAGGATTTGCCATCGGTTCTGCAGCTTTAACAGCACTGGCACTGATTGCTTCTTATATTGAAGTAATACGAATTGAAATGATAAAATCAGGACAAACCGTGATGGATTTAGGCCATGGAATGAGCGTTGAGACATCGCAAGCGACGCTGCAGGATTTCATGTCGCATTATCAAATCACCCTTCTCAATCCAATTGTGCTTATTGCTATTTTCATAGGCTCCATGGTGGCTTGCGTTTTTAGCGGACTGACCGTTCAAGCAGTCGGCAATGCGGCGGCCCTCATGGTAGAAGAGGTACGGCGGCAATTTAGTGACGACCCCGGCATCTTGAAAGGCACGTCTGAGCCCGATTACGCACGTTGTGTGGAAATTTCCACAATTGGTGCACAGAAAGAAATGATCCTTCCCTCTCTCATCGCAGCATCCGCTCCTATTCTTACCAGTATCATCCTGGGGGTACCCGGAGTGATTGGTCTGCTGGTTGGTGGATTAGCAACCGGATTCATGCTGGCTGTCTTTCTTTCCAATTCAGGAGGAGCCTGGGATAATGCAAAAAAATATGTTGAAGAAGGGAATCATGGAGGGAAAAACTCCAGTGCACATCGTGCTTCCGTGATTGGAGATACTGTGGGTGATCCTTTTAAAGACACGGCAGGACCTAGCTTGAATATATTGATTAAGCTCATGAGCATCATGGCAATTATTATGGCCGGTGTTTCCGTTTCTTTCAGTTTTTTCTAAGCTGATCCCTTTAGAGGCCAAGCTGTATTTGGCTGCTTGGCCTTTATTTTATCAGTTCAGTCGGCACACAATACATCCCGCCCAACGATCCTCTGATGATGCTGTCACACATTTCTTTATTTTTAAGTTCTCTGAATGTTTTCCAGAATTTATCAATTTCTTTTGTTGTTTTTCCGATGAATTCGGGATTTCCCTCTCCTGCAGAGTACCCCTGGCTGGCATAAATTTTTTGCCAGACAATTCTTCTGGCCGGGTCAACCACCACATATTGTCGTCCTTGACCATGAGCAATTTCTCTAAAAAATACGCGCATTCATCCTCTAAGATTACGAGTAAGGTTATATAAAAGCTCTTTATTTATCTCAAGAGTCGTAAGTTCTTATGACTGTCGATTTGATTTATCAAGAACCGCAGCAGATCACCAGTGACTTTAGAGAAAATAAAAAATTATTGATAGAAGTACTGGAGGAATTTTTAGAAGATGTTAGAATACAAATCAAAACGACAAGTCAAATAATATCACCGTTTAGCAATTTACCTAAAAAGGAGACTTTCATGAAAATACTCATTGTAGATGATGAGATGGTCAGCAGAAAAAAAATGGAAAAAATAATGGACAACTTTGGGGAGTATGAATCTGCCAATAATGGTGATGACGCAATTGCTACTTTCAAAAGCTCCTATCAATCGGGAGTCCCATTTGACATGATTGCTCTCGATGTGGAAATGCCCGGAAAAAATGGAACAGAAGTTTTATGTGAGTTTCGAGCAATTGAGCAAGAGCATGCTGTTCCTCAGCATTTGCAGGCCAAAGTATTGATGGTGACAGCGCACTCTGACAAAGATACGGTCCTCAGCAGCATTCAAGCAGGCTGTGATGATTACATTGTCAAACCGTTCAATAAAGAGACGGTCATGGAAAAACTAAAAAAGCTGGGTTTCAGCGTTAGTTGAAAAAATCATCTGATTTTTAGAATATAGATTTCCAAACGCTGCAATTCTTTTTCTAATGTTTCCAGTGTTTCCAAACTTCCTTCCAGATTCCCCGATTTGCCAATTTTTTCCAATTCAAACGCAATACTGGAAAGCTCATCGGCAATGAGGTTGGCAGCCCCTCCTTTGATAGAGTGGGCCTCCTTGCCAACAATATCTCCATTCCTTTCAGAAATGGCCTGGCGTATGATGTGAACCTGATCACTGACATTTTCGATAAATCCATCCACTACCTCCAGCAAGAATGCCCGATCTTCTTCAAATTCTTTCAAGGCACTTTCAAAATCCATTGGAGCCTGATCGTTAGAGGCTATATCAGAAGATGGATCTGGAGTCGGAATATTTCCTGGGTGCTTGTCTAAAAGAAGCCACTTGTCTATCAAAGATATCAAATTCTTTCTTTTTAACGGTTTGGCAATATGATCATTCATTCCGACGGCAAAACACTTGTTACGGGCACTTTGCATGGCATGGGCTGTCATGGCGATAATGGGAATCTTGTCATGATCTGAATCCTTTTTTTTATTGTGAAGACCGCTCTGTTCCATACTCCGAATAGTTTGGGCTGCTTTGTAACCATCCATGACAGGCATTTGGAGATCCATGAGAATAAGGTCATAATGATTTTTTTGGAAGGCTTCCACCGCCTGTTTTCCTGTTTCTGCCAGATCAAACTGGTAACCAGCATTGTCCAGATGTTTCATGGCCACTTGCTGATTGGTCTGGTAATCTTCTACTAATAAAACTTTATAATTGCTGCGAAACTCTTCTGCAATGGAATGCCGAGTCACTAATTTGGCTGTAGAAGAAAGGGCCGATTCTTCGGGAAGTCCTAGTATAGAGGCAATGGCTTCATAAAGATAATGACGTCGAACCGGTTTGGTCAAATAGCCCTCAATGCCCAGTTCCTCACATTTCTGTCCGTCTCCCTTCCTCCCGGTTGAGGTGAGCATCAGTAAGGGAACGGTTTTCAACGTCTCATTTTTCTTAATTTTCTGAACCAGGGCAAATCCATCAATGGGAAGCATGTAGGCTTCTATCAAAATCAACTCAAAAGGATTTTGAGAAGAAAGCGACGCCTCAAGAGCTGCATAGGCCTCTTGCCCATTGGAAGTATCTTCTACAATGCATCCCCAATGCTGTAAATACTCCCGCAGCACAAAGAGGCTATGTTCGTTTGAATTCACCACAAGCACTCTTAAGTTGGAGAACCTGTTGGCTTTCTCCTCTAGAAAAGCAGATGCGCTTTTATCTTTTCCCAGAGTCACCGTGAACCAGAATGTACTGCCTTCGTTTTCTACACTCTCTAAGCCTATCTTTCCTCCCATCAAATCTACCAGCTGCTTGCAGATGGTCGTGCCTAAGCCTGTTCCTCCATATTTTCGAGTCGTGGATCCATCAGCTTGAGTGAAACTCTTAAAAATGTCTGTCTGTTTGTTCAGAGGAATGCCAATTCCTGTATCTTGTACAGAAAAGCGAAGTTTGGTAGCATTTTCTGAATCTTCCAATTTCTCTACTTTGAGAAAAATTTCACCTTTTTCTGTGAATTTGACGGCATTGCTGAGCAGATTCACCATCACTTGCTTCAGCCGATTTGGGTCGCCAACGAGGAGCGAGGGGATATCCAGTGCAACAAAGTGAATAAAGTCCAGACCCTTGAACTCCGCTGTGGATGCCAGGGGGTAGGACAAATCGCCGATCAATGTTCTCAAGTTGAAAGAAATGGATTCTACTTCCAGTTTACCCGCCTCAATCTTTGAAAAGTCGAGAACGTCGTTGATGACCCGAAGCAAAGAATTGGCTTCATTATGAATGGTCTGCACAAAATAAAGCTGTTTTTCATCAAGTTTGGTATCACTGATCAATTCCGCCATACCCATTATTCCATTCAATGGAGTCCTGATTTCATGGCTCATGTTTGCCAAAAATTCAGATTTGGCCTGATTGGCGGCAACAGCTTCCAACCGAGCTTGTTCCATTTTTTTTTCCGCTTTTCGGCGCTCAGCGTTTTCCTGGCGCAGGTTATCCATAGACTGCATTAATTCGTGAGTGCGCTCTTTGACTTGGGCTTCGAGGCTGTCTTTGTAACGTTGCAGCTCTTCATTAGCCTTCTGCTTGGCAAGATTGAGATGTTCTAATCTTTCATTGACATCCTGCAGCTCCAGATTGACTTTGGCCAGGATATTACGCTCCGTTTCCAACTGCATTTTTTTCATACGGAGCAAAGCATTGACCTTGGCCATGAATGCTTTAGGATTATAGGGCTTGGTTAAATAATCATCAGCCCCTGCATTGAACCCTTTGATTTTATCGCTGATGTCGTCTTTGGAAGTAATGATGATGACAGGAATCTGCTGTGTTGCTGGACTTTTTTTAATTTTTTCGCAAACTTCCAATCCATCGACTTTTGGCATGAGTACATCTAAGATAATCAAATCCGGCAAATACTGTTTCATGGCATCTAAGGCGGCTTGACCATCTTCCACAATAATAGGGGTATATCCACCTTCTTCCAATAGTTCGGAAAGTTGTTCACGAACAACCAGGCTGTCATCGGCCACCAGAATTCGGGGTTTTTCAGAAAAAACATCTTCTGATTGTTTTTGTAATCCTCGAAACCTTAAAAGGGATTGAAGTTTGGCAATCAGTTCTGTTTCAAAAAAAGGTTTGGTCAAATAAACATCGGCGCCGGCATTGAGGCCGTCGACATTGTCTTCCACATCATCTTTAGATGTCAGCATAATCACAGGAGTCAGACGCGTTTGTTCATTCTCTTTAATCAGCTTACACACTTCAATACCGTCCAACTTCGGCATGATGATATCAAGAATGACTAAATCAGGAGCTGTCTGCTGAAAAAGATCAAGTGCCTCTTGCCCATTTTCGGCAATTTCAACATCATAGTTGTTCTCTTCCAGCATTTCTTTAATCATCATCCGATAGGTCAAACTGTCATCGGCTACCAGAATTTTCATACGTCTCTCCTTTTCTTTTCTTTATCATCTTCACATCATCATTGCCAACCTATTCATAGATATCTGGCCAAATCATGAACTATTTCACCAATGCTTCAAAGCACACTGGGTATCTTTCTGCACAAGCTGATAAAAACGGACATTATGCCCCAGTCCTGGACTGGCACGATGCCTCACTTCATGGATGATCGTTTCAATCAATCGCGATTTCTTAGGTTTACCAAAAAACCAAAAATTGGAACGATGGATTTTAATTTGAAATTCCCCCCAATATTTCCCGGTTTCTCCATACTGAATCTCATGATTGCGATAAACACTTTCGGTCGTATAAAGAATCGGAATGGTTTCCAGCTTGACCCTCATTGCAGAAGAAAAACAGGGCAGGCTGGTCAGATGTGTGACATATTGATTCAGAGTATGCTGTCGTGCTTCTCTGTCCTCAAACACTATGCCTAACAAATGATATTGATCCAGTAGAAAAAATAAGGCAGCTGCGATCATAGCTGACATGAGTATGATATTCAGCCGTCGGGTCTGTATAGAACGGATAGAATAATTTGGCGACAAATACCGTCGTTTCAAAGCAACCCATTCATTCCACTCCTGCTGCAGCGAGTTCATGTGGCCCTCGATCCAGTCAGGAAAATAGAAAACGGGGGAGTCTGCTAAATCTACTTGGAAAAAAGCATGTTCTCGACAATGACCACAGTCAATGGCGGCAAACCAGGATTCGTCTTTTCCTTGAATGGGGACTACCGATATGGCAGTATTGTTTTGACAGTTCGGGCATGTCAATGGGGACGGTTCGGACGCTGTTGGATCAACCGGCTGCATTTGGAAGAGATTGAGGGAATTTTGAATAATTCAATGGTGACACAATGCAATTGCTTCGGTTTTGGTAGGAACAATCGTCATAACTCGATCCAGCTGCGTGAGTTCAAACACTTCCTGGTTGATTTTAGTTAAATTGCAGAGAATGAGTTTTATTTCACGATCTGTCAGTGTTTTGAATACTGACATGAGGGTGCCAATTCCATAAGAATTCAGAGAAACCACTTGTTCCAGGTCGATCACAAATGCTTGAATTGCCTTATTTTCCAAAATAGAGATAACATTTTTGTGGACCTGGCTCTCTGTTTTTGCGATAGATTCCTTATCAAAATATAAAAAACAAATTTCATTTTCAACTTCGTGAAATCTTTTCATTTTCCCCCATTGATCGGTATTTTCATGCTAACAGTACTTCTATTCATTGTCTTTTTGGTATACTATAATCCACTCATTCAAAAAACACGCCATCAACCAGAAGATCTTCCATGATACAGGCCTTATTTCCTGATTTATTACAATCCAGAATTCAAAAAATCAGTCAACCCTTTCCCCATTGTATCGTTTTGGAGATTTATATCAAAAGAGAAGCGCAACGCTGGCTTTTTTCAGCGCATCCGCAGTTTGCAAGGATTTGTCAAACCTGGCAGCACTTTCCCAATCCTCCGATGCCTCCTATTTTTTGTTTGTGGTTACGCACCCGGATATTGTATGGATCCATTTCTCATCTCCGTTCACTCGATGAGCATGTATTGGAAATTGAAATCCAAAGGCATCATGAACACTATTTTATAATTTGGGAAGAAAACGGTCCTCATAGCAATCTTTTGCTGCTCAATGAAAATCATCATTTACTGACCGCCCTGCACAATCCTAATCACCCTGGGCGTGTGCTCAAAAAAGACAAGCCTTATGTTACTCCTGATGTTGTTTCTCGTATAATTAAAGAAACCGATCACACCCTGCAGAATGCCTTCCAATTGGATAAGCAGTTTTGGGATCTGGAGCTGGCAGACAATCAAACCAGTCAGCAGAAACAATATGTGAAACACTTCCGGAGGTTGAAAAAAAAACTGGCCCGCCGATTGGAAAAACAGGAACGGGATTTAGAAAATTGTCAAAAAGCTGGCCAATACCGACAATGGGGTGAGCTGCTCAAACCCAACCTGCACCAATTACAATCCGGTCAAACGAGTATTGTAGTGACCAACTATTTTGATGAGGCATTGCCCGCAATCACCATCCCTTTGAATCCAAGATACAATGCCAGTGAAAACCTGGAGCATCTTTTTGCCAAAGCCAATAAACTGCAAAAGGCCGTCCCTCATGTAGAAAAGCGAATACTGCAGACATTGGAAGAACAAGAGCTGCTGAATAAATATAGCAATGAGTTAAGCACGCTGGATTCTCCACAAGAATGGACAACATGGGAAAAGCAGCTGCCACGGTTTCTGAAACACAACATTTATCTTCTATCACACAAATCAGCAAAAGGTCCCCATGATTCCGGGACTGTTGACACGCCATTGACTCGGATCAGTTCGGATGGGATCTTGTTGGTCACTGGGCGGAACAAACAGCAGAATGCTCATGTTACTTTTTCAATAGGAAGAGGAAATGATTGGTGGTTCCACGCACAGGGAGTTCCGGGGGCTCATGTGATTGTCAAATATCCCAAAACTCCACTTCCCTCAAAAACTTTGCTGGAGGCCGCACAGCTGGCGGCTTATTATTGTAAAGTCCGTGCCAATCGAAAAATTGAAGTCGATTACACCCAACGTAAGTATGTGAGAAAAATCAAGGGAGGAGAACCAGGACAGGTCATTTACACTCAAAACAAAAGCATCTTGGTAGAATTAGATGATGAGCTGCTGCAGAAACTGCTGGACCGTGAGTCTTCAGATTCTTTTTAAAAACCGTAGATCTTGCAGGAAAGCTGTCATTGGCTGATTTAGCTAATATGAAAATTCAGATTGATATTCCGAATTTTGACGGTTACCTTCTTCATCAGGTAACCCACACTGCACAGTTTTACATAAAATAGTTATTCTAACGGACTGTATTTTGCTCATTTAGAATAACTACTTGATCTATTTTGATTAGAAACGAGCGGAGTACTATTATGAGAAGCGCACAGAACTATTTTTTACTATTGATTGGCATCATCACTATAATAGGCATCCTTTTCTCCATTCCTTCCTGTGGAGGAGGTGGAGACAATGGAGAGAGTAAGAGTTCTACTACGTCGGATACATCTACGGATTTACCTCCTGATCCTGGAGAAGTAGGAAAACAGACAATAGAAGGGGTCGATTCTGATAATGATGGAGTTCGGGACGACATACAGCGCTATATTGCCATGAATTATTCAGATGAGCCCACGCAAAATGCCCTGACTGAATATGCCAAACAGCAACAAACGATGTTACTGTCCAGCCAAAGTGAAGAAGGTGTATTGAATGCTACAAACGAATTGATGGAAACGATTGATTCTCTTTTTTCAATCGATTCCGATAGTGCCGGGAAAAAAGCTTATGATATTCGTTCCAATTTCATGAATACAAAGGAAAGAGTGGAGGCATATCTCAAAGCGGAAGCTTTATTGAGCGGGAAAACGTTTCTTCTAGAAGAAAATAGTACGACTTCAAGAACATCTGATGAAAATCAGTGCATCCCAGAAATAATGATATATTTTGGAAATGGAATGAATAACTCTTCGCTGGATGCAATGGTGAACATGGAAGTGCTGAAGAAAAGATTAGACTCCGTATTACCGGAGGATAATAATATAACACCCCGTTATGGTTTTTCATACAACCAGAAAGAAGATGCTCTTGCTCAACTACTGGAGGTAGGAAATCAAGAGTATCATGAAAATTATATTGATATGTTCAACTGGTTGGCAGGTATTGATGCGGCTCCAGATTGGTTTCAGGAAGAAATGGAGAAAATTGCTGCCAATATCAATAAAATCTCATATCTCAATGACACCGACTTACAAAAGCATGTGACAAAATACAAAGCCGATATTTTGGAAGGAAAACGAGTCATTGTAGTCTCTCACTCGCAAGGAAATTTTTATGCCAACAGAGCTTACGAAAGTGTCGCCTCCGATAGCATGGGGATTGTATCTGTAGCCACTCCTGCAAATTATGTTGCAGGCGGCGGAAATTATACAACTTTAACGAATGATCTTATTATGAATGCTGTAAGGGAAGTTATCGATTCTGACACTCTACCAGCAAACGCCACAAATACAAATAGTGGGGAATCAAGTGGACATAAATTTGTGGAAAGTTATCTGGATGGAGATGTGACGGGTCCCCGTATCATTGGGCATATCCAAGACATGTATATTGGTTTTATACCTTTACCATCTGAGTTGTGTTCCAGAATAACCGGAAAAACTTTAAACAAAACGACGGGTGAAGCAATACCAGGAGTGACTATTGAACTCTGGGATAATGATGATACTGAGATGGTGGCATCTGACAATAGCGATCAATATGATGCCAGCTATGAATTGGTCGTGCCTCCGGGAAATTACATCTTGAAAGCGCAGCATTCCTCCTATGAAGAATATAAGGATTCGGCCTCGCTTTCCTATGATCCTGCATATGATGACTCTCCTCCAAGCCTTGAAAAAAATATCATGTTAGTGCCGTTGGAAACCGAAACAATATTTCCAACAACAGTCACTCCTCGGTGGTACGAAACAAATGTCCCAATAACAACACCCATAATCGGAATATTTGATGAGGAACTCAATTTTATAACGGTATTAACAGACCAATATGATGCAATCATTGTAGGAAAATTTGAATCGAATGGTACCGATTTATCTATGATTTCAGGAAATGTGGAGCTCAGTGATGATAATAAAACAATACAATTCACTCCTGACTCCGATTTAGAATACGATACAACCTACGAAGTATTGTTTCATTCTGAAGTCAAAACCGTTTCAGGAAAATTGATAGATCCTACCATTGAATGGCAATTTACTACAGTGACCACAACAACCACTACCAGTACAACGAGCACAACAACTACTACGACAACCACAACCACTTCAACAAGTACTACAACAACCACTTCAACAAGTACTACAACAACCACGCTATGCTCTGGCAACACAGTAAAAACTGTTGATCTCGGTGGTGGAGATACAGCTTGGTATTACGAAGATTGCAGTGGCAGCAAAGTGCTTCCGTCTGGGCCTTATTATTACTACAATACTGGTGATGGGGTTAGTTGTATCAGCAGTGCTTCTCCTTACCCCTATGTAGACAGGGGATTATGTAATCAATAATCACGTAGCTGGGATTAGTGTGTTGATTCAATGTCAATCATTGAATTTTCATTCCTTATTACGAAAAACGTACCCACATTTCCCTGAAAATTGTTGAAAAGATCGAAGCGGAAGGCAAAGATTTAGAAATAAATGATATGTCCCCTATTTTATATCCAGCGGCATACCTGCGTTTATGCCCCGTCCATGTCGTCAGCAGTGAACAAAAGTTCCACTTGCCAAGGTTTTTATACCTCATTTTATATTAGGCCAATTAAAGTTATCGAATATTTAGAAAATAAATAAAATATTGAAATTATTATTTTTATTTTACAATTACCTTCATCATAAGGTAGACTTTTTGTATATTTAGGATAGACATACTACCAATATTACTGCTATATAAGGAAAAATGAGTGTTATTCCTGCCTGTAAAATCGCACCAGACTAAAAACTGAGAAACGATTCGGACGGGATTTTAAAAATTGAGAAGATTAAAGAAAGGGACTTATGCAGAAAAAAATTGCGAAATCAAAAAACGGTTCAATTCTGGTTGCTATTGACTTGACCAAACATTCGAATGAAGCGTTGGAATTTGCAAATGACTTGGCAATCAAGCTGCATAAAGACCTAATTATTTTACATGCGGTGCATGATCCAGAAGAATCTCCAGGATTTTATGCACCAAAAGGTAAAAAGAAAAACCTCGCGCCAATGGAGAAAGTTGCAAAAGAAATGTTGGAAAAATATCTCAGTAAAGTTCAGCAGCAATCTCCAGAACTGGAATTGAGTAGAGGTGTGCAAACCATCGTAGTCTATGGGATGCCAGAATCAAAAATTCTGGAAGTTGCTGAACAAAAAAAAGTAGATATGATTGTGGTTGGTAGTCATGGGCGCAAAGGTATTTCCAAATTGCTGCTCGGCTCCAGAGCAGATCATATTGTCACTCATTCGCTTGTCCCAGTGGTTGTTGTCAAAACGAAAAAGGCAAAAAAACTGATCATCAAAAAGGGGGAAAAAGATGGATAAATTACTTGCTCAGAAAAGCCGTATCATTGGATTTTTAATCCTGAGTACACTTCTTCTTGCATGGCCTGTCATCTTAACAGCCGCATCTGCAGGAAAAGTCAATGACATCAGCTGGGCGCAATTGATGATACAGCTGCTTGGGGGGTTAGGAATCTTTCTTTATGGCATGGAACAAATGAGTGAGTCGATGAAGATTGTGGCTGGTGACCGGATGCGCACCATTTTAGCCAAACTTTCCAATACTCGCATCATGGGACTTCTGACAGGGGCTTTAGTGACCATGGTAATTCAATCGAGTTCTGTGACTACTGTGATGCTGGTTGGTTTTGTTTCTGCAGGCTTGATGTCCTTTTCGCAAAGTATTGCTGTGATTTTGGGAGCAGATATTGGAACCACAATCACTGCCCAGATTGTTGCATTCAAGGTGACAAAGTACGCTTTGGTTCTTGTGGCTGGAGGCGTTGGAATGCAATTTTTTTCAAAGAATGACAAGGTCATCCAATATGGTTTGATGATTATGGGACTTGGTTTGGTATTTTATGGAATGGGTGTGATGAGTGCCGGAATGAAACCACTGAGAAGTTATCAACCATTTTTAGATTTGATGGCATCGATGGATAATCCAGTATTTGGCATTTTAGTGGCTGCCGCTTTCACCGGACTGGTACAATCCAGTTCTGCAACAACAGGGGTTGTGATTGTGCTGGGAATAGAAGGCGTTATTAACCTGGAAGCTGGAATCGCCTTAATTCTTGGTGCAAACATTGGCACCTGTGTGACAGCGGGACTGGCTTCTATCGGAAAACCCCGTGAAGCCGTTCGGGTAGCACTGGCACATATCTCGTTTAAGATACTGGGAGTGTTGATCATCCTGCCCTTTATCCCTTTTCTGGCTAAGCTGGCTGTCAACATTTCCCCCGAAAATGACCTGCCTCGTCAAATTGCGAACTCTCATACAATGTTCAATGTCGGATTGGCAATGATTTTTCTCCCATTTACGACACAGTTTGCCAGAATAATCAACTGGATTGCTCCTGATCATAAGGAAACGGAAATCGAGGAGGAACTATTGGAAATTCGATACATGGATGAAGTCCTGCTGGATACACCGGCACTGGCATTACAAGCTTCGCGTCATGAAATGCAGAGGATGGGCCATCGGCTGCAAAAAATGTTGAGAGGTATTGTTCCTGGTATTTATGAAGGACAACCGGAAGATTTAGATGAAATAGAAAGACTGGATGAGGAAGTTGATATCATCCACAGGCATGTTCTGGCCTATCTCTCCGAACTCAGTGAACGGGGAATGGCATCTGAAGAAACTTTGATGATGATCAATTTGATGTCCACTGTCAACGATTTAGAGCACATTGGAGATCTTGTGGATACGGATTTAATCCCTCTGGGAAGAAGACGCATCGAACAGAAATTGGAAGTGACTCCCGCCATTTTTGACAATCTGCAGACTTTAGGGGAAGTGGTTGCCGATGCTTTGGAGATGACACTGGAAGCATTGGAAGATCTTGACGAACATAAAGCGCTGACTGCAGCAGGGCAAAAGGAAAAAATCAATCAGGCAGTTTCTGTTGCAGAAAGCATGCAGGCTGTTCTGTTGGCAGGAGAAACAAAAAATCTGGATGCTTATTCCGTGCAAATGAATGTGATTGACAAACTCAAGCGAGTCTATTATCACACCAAAAGAATTGCAAGAACTGTCGCAGATACCGCAGAGATATCTGAAGCAGCATGATGCGCATTTGTAAACCTATTGGATGGGTGAGAAAAAAATATGAGTAAGTTTCGTCTTAAAGTCATATCAGCAAACCAGGAGTCCTGGCCGTTCATGCGCGGAATTTTAACCCACTCTCTGGTGCAGCGGGGCATGGACTTTAAAAAAGCGTATCAAATTGCCCAGAATGTCAAGCAATCCTTATCCAAAATTGAATCTATCACTAAGAAGGAGTTGAGGCAAACGGTTGATGCCGAAATAAAAAAGGAATTTGGCAAAGGATACCTCGCTGAGTTGGAGCCTTCTTCCCAGCAATCTTTTGATTCCATACAAATCATAAAAAACGGATCAGCCAGCTCTACTTTTTCAAAGGGATTGGTGACCCGCTCCATCATCGCTGCCGGAATCCCTCCTCAGCATGCCCATCAGATGGCTCAAGATCTGGAAAATCGTCTGTACCATGAAGGGAAATCCGAAATTGGATACGATGACCTATATAAACAAATTTATCAAAAAATACTGAATGAATCGGGCGAGGAAACTGCGGCTAATTATCAGTTGGCTTCCCGGATTAACCAGTTGGATATGCCTGTTATTGTTTATATTGGTGGAGTGGGGGGGGCCGGCAAATCGTCGTTGGCCACTGAATTGGCTTCTCGTTTGAATATTCTGATGGTAACCGGAACTGACACAATTCGCCAAATCATGCGGATGGTGTTTACTGAGCAAATCATGCCGGCTCTCCATCGTTCTTCTTTTGAAGCAAGCAGTAACCAGGAAGAAGATTTGAATCTGCTGACAGAGGGCAATGAAGTGATTACTGGTTTTATGACACAATCCATTAAGGTCAACGTGGGAGTTCGCGCCGTAATAAATCGTGCGGTTAAAGAAAATATTAATATGATTATTGAAGGTGTGCACTTGCTGCCATCACTGATTCCATTCTCAGAATTTGCAGATCAGGCCTATCACATTCCTGTGGTGATATCAGTTGATGATGAAAAAACTCACCATGCGCGTTTTAATGAGCGTCAACGATCGTCATCACGGAAAGCCGAGCGTTATAAAATGAAATTTAACCGCATCCGAGAAATCCATGATTACTTTGTCACCGTGGCTAAAGAAGAAAAGGTGCCTGTGATCAACAATGTCGATTTTGATCATGCCATCAATAAATTGGTACAGACCGTTATTACCAATCTGCAAAAACAAATTGTTTCCAATGGTGATCAAATGCCTCAAGAAGAATCCGTATGAGAAAATTCATAATTGATCAACCATAGCGCCCTTCAATGTAATCAGCCGTTTCTTCATGCTCAGGATTGACAAACATTTCATCAGTTGGTGCATGTTCCACAACTTTTCCCATTAGCATAAAAATGCACTCTTCGCTGGCACGGCGAGCTTGTGCCATGTTATGAGTCACAATAAGGATCGTGTAATTGTCACGTAATTCCCAAATCAACTCTTCTACCGCTGCTGTTCCTTTAGGGTCGAGTGCCGAGCACGGTTCATCCATTAAAATAACGGCTGGTTTGACAGGAAGGAGACGTGCAATGCACAGCTTTTGCTGTTCTTCCAGAGAAAGTTCAGTAGCTTTGCGTTTTAAATTATCCTTGACTTTATCCCACAGCAGCACTTGTTTGAGGGAGTTTTCAATCAATTCGTCTTCTTTTTTGACGGAGACTTTCTCTGACTTGGGAGTATGGAGTCGATGACCAAAGATGATGTTGTCTCTGATGGACAGAGGCAGGGGGTTGGGTCTCTGAAATACCATGCCAATCTGCTTACGGACCTGAACCAGTTCAGCATCCTCCGCATAAACATTCTGTCCCATTACTTTAATGCTTCCTGTGATTTTAACGTAACCCAGGCGTTCATTAATCCGGTTAACACTTCTCAAGTAAGTGGACTTTCCACAACCGGAAGGGCCAATCATGGAGGTGATGATACCTTTTTTGATTCGCAGGTCTACGTCAAATAGTGCCTGGAAAGACCCATACCAGAGATTCAGTTTTTCCGATTCAATACTATATTTTCCTGTGGTTGCTGTTGACACTTCACTCATCATTCACCCCTCTCTTTATCTAACACATAGCATGCAACTTAGGAAGGAGAAAACAATAACTTAGCAAATCTACTTGTCTTTTCAACGATCTTCTGTGTTGCTTTACCAGTTACATAGCAAGCGATGCGCCCGATAAAACGCCTTAAACCTCGATGAAAATCCTGCGTAACTTTCGCATGTTATTATTTTCTCCTTCCTTAGCCGAAACGCCCTTCAATGTAATCACGGGTACGTTCGTCTTGGACATTGCCTGAAAACAGATCTTCTGTGTTTCCCATCTCCACACAGTCGCCCATCAGAAAAAATGCTGTCCTGTCTGCCAAACGATAGGCCTGCTGGACCAGATTAGTCACCAGGATAATAGTCATCTCATGCTTCAATTCTTTAAGCACATCCTCAATGCGCATGGTGGTAACGGGATCTACTGCAATAGAAAACTCATCAAGCATCAACAAATCAGGTTCCTGTGACAAAGCTCTGGCAATTGTCAAACGCTGCTGCTGGCCTCCAGAAAGCATACTGCCCAAAGAGTCCAAACGATCTTTTACTTCATCCCATAATGCTGCACGTGTCAGACAGCGCTCGACAATTATATCGAGTTCTGTCCTGTTTTTTACACCTGCAAGACGGGGAGCGAGGGCCACATTTTCGTATATTGTCAAGGGCAGGCCTACAGGCAATGGAAAGACTACCCCGATTCGGCTCCGCAACGCATACACATTACGCCACTGATCAAGGCTTGTTCCATTAAAAATAATATCACCCACGACCTTCATGCCCGGCGTAAAAATGTCCATCCGGTTGATGGTTTTCAGAAAAGAGGTTTTTCCACTGTTAGCGGGTCCAATAATCCCAAAAATTTCGTTTTCATATACATCTAAGTTGACATCCCTCAAGGCACTGGCCTCTCCATAATTGATGGAGAGATTCGAAACTTTCAATTTGACGGAGGGCTTGTTTGTGTTTACCATTTTTTTCTTCCCCGTAAATAAGTACGAAAAGCAATTGAGGCTGCATTCATCGTCAAAACCATACCAATCAAAACCAGAGCAACTCCGTAGGGAAGTCCCTCAGGGACATGCGGTACCTGAGTCGAGACAACAAACAAGTGCAGAGACAAAGCCATGGTTTGGTCAAATACGCTTTCTGGTAAATAAGGCAGAAAGAATGCCGCCCCTGTAAACATAATCGGAGCGGTTTCTCCAGTAGTACGGGAAACTTCGAGAATTACGCCGGTTAGAATACCACTTACAGAGTTTGGCAATACAATACGGCGGATAGTTTGCCAGCGGGTAGCTCCCATGCTCCAGCAGGCCTCACGAAATGCCATTGGAACTGCTTGTAAGGATTCATAAGAAGAGACGATGACCACTGGCAAAGTCATGATACCGAGAGTCAGGCTAGCTGCCAAAATACTGGTTCCAAATCCAAAGAACAGCACAAATGCCCCCACGCCAAACAAAGCATGGACTATGGAAGGAACTCCAGCCAGGTTGATAATAGCTAAATTGATCATGCGGGTAAACCAGTTGTCTTTTGCATATTCACTCAAATAAATAGCCGCAGCCACACCAAGAGGTACTGAAAAAAGAAGAGCTACGCTGACTAACCAGACTGTACCAATCAACGCTGGAAAAATTCCCCCTGCCGTCATTCCTTTGATCGGATTGCTAAATAAAAACTCAAAAGAGATCATCGGACCTCCCTTGTAAACTAAGATAGCAAGAATTGTCGCGACAGGAAGGATCAACAGCCAAGTCATCATCATATACAGAATACGGAACAACCCTTCTGTTTTTTTGTTACTGATATTCAATTCAGATTCTGCAAAGATATTTATTTCAGGAGAATTTGACATGTGCTTATCCTTTCTTGACACCACGGACAACCAAGTCAGCAGTCAGGTTAATCACAAATGTAACCACAAACAGAAAAATCCCTAAAGTGAACAGGGCTCGATAATGATCAGAGCCCACGGCTGTTTCTCCCAACTCAGCAGCAATGGTTGCTGTCAATGCACGTACTGAGTCAAAAATACTGGTTGGCAGATTAATGGCATGCCCGGTTGCCATCAAAACAGCCATAGTTTCTCCAAACCCCCTGCCTAATCCCAGCAGAATGGCTGCCAGCAATCCTTTTTTTGCAGCAGGAAGCACCACTTTGAAAATGACTTGCCAGCGGGTGGCTCCCATTGCTTCAGCAGCTTCACGATAACGGTCTGGAACTGCCTTAAGCGCATCTTCTGCGATGGTGGCCATAATCGGAGCTGCCATCAATCCGAGAATGACTCCGGCATTGAGCACATTCAACCCAATGGGAACATCAAAGGCTTTGATGATTAACGGGTTCATGATGCTGAGGCCAATGAACCCCCAAACGACCGAAGGGATTGCTGCCAGCATTTCAACCAGAACTTTCAGAGCTTCCCTAGTTTTTCCAGTGGCAAATTCTCCAATATATATTGCCGCTCCCAGAGAGAAAGGAATCGCGACAATCATGGCCAGACCTGTCACACTGGCGGTTCCGATGATCAATGCAAAAGCACCATAAGTTGGCTTCCATTCAGAAGTGGGTTTCCATCTGGTAGAAAAAAAGAAATCCATGACCTTAAAAGGTTCATGAACTGAATGCTCAATAATCAAGCCCTTGTATTGATCTGTAGCTTCTTTACCGATCGTTTCTTCCATGGCAATGATCAATTCGGCTGCATCCACATAGGTTTCCCCCTCCAAAATCTCCAACTCTTCCAGCAACTCTTCAGGAAATTCTTTTTCTTCCAATGTACCAATCGTGTATGCTGAAATTCGGTAACTGGATTCAAAAATAAAACTAATTCCTTCTTTTGTAATAAAAGTGAAGATTCCAATAATAAACACAATAGCCGAGATTCCTGCAATCAAGACAAGCACTTGAACCGCTTTGTCGATGTACCAATCGAGATTGCGGTCTCCGGCACCCTGCCCAGGTTTCCCTTGCCGTGTTGTTTTCAGTATTCTTTCATTACTCATCAGGGACCATCCTTTCCACGCATGATTTCCATCAGTTCGTGGATCTGGTGGGAGATTTCTTTATACTGCTGCTCACGATTTTCCAAGGATGCTACATCCCATTCAAAAAATGCTGTATGAAACGCAATCCTTTCAAAATAAGATTTCACCTTGCCCTCCAAACTGACAATCACCTGAAAATCATCCAGGTGCAGCAAGGAATCAATAGGTTTTGGTACCCCTGGCAGTTGAACACCGGAACGGTCCAGGAATGAGGAAAATTCAGAATCAAAATTTGCGACAGGATTTCTGCTGGCACTGGTATAACGTCCGTGCCTGGGAAAGGTCTTTTTAGCAATTGCCTGTGCCATCGAACTCAAACCCCCCTCTCCTTCATCAACAAAAAGGACTTCAACGGGTTTCCGTATTTTGGTTTTTCCTGTTACCACAAATATTGTTTCTTCACAGATGTTTTTTGAGAGGTCGCTGACTCTTGCCAGGGAAGCATAAATCGCTAGAACTCCATACAGATCATCCAGCGACCAGTCTTCACGATTTTCCTCTTCGGAAAGGTCTGTGAATGCATTGCTAAAGATGCGCCCTGTTCGCTTGGAAACTTCGATTGTTCCTCTTGCCAACTCAGTATTATCTTCAATGAAAGCAGTCACTGATTGATGTAAAATGTCGAGTGCTTCTTCCTGCATCAATTCTACATTGCGAACCATGATCTTACTCAATGGCCTGGAAAACTGGTTTGTTTCCCGGCTGATGGTTACCGCATAATCGCCAATTCGTTCCAGTTCCAGGTTAAAACGAAGGATAGAAGAAATTCTACGCAAATGTCCAGCACTTGGCAGGTGACGAGCCACAAAGGAGTAGCATTTTTGATTGATTTTTTCAAATTGACGATTGATGGGATTGTCCTCAATGATTGTCTGATTGGCTAATGCCTGATCTTGTTTCAACAGGGCATCTACCGAGTTTTGCAAGGCTTTTTCTACTTTTGTGCCAATATCCGTCAGTTGTATTTGAATTTGTGCCAGATCTTTTTCTAGTCGTTCTTCGTAATGTGACATGTCTGATACTCCACACAGTTGGATACAATACCCCACTTTCTTCAAAGCGACAGATAACGCTTTGAAGAAGGAATAGAGCAAAAAAAGAAGGGATAACAAGTAAGGATGGTTTAGTTACATTTAACGGCACGAACAGGCGCATATCCTTTTTTCAGGATGATGCACTGCCCTTCATCGCTCAGAATCCAGTCCATATATTTTTTGATTTCCCCTTTGGGTTTTCCGACAGTATACATGAACAGGGGACGAGCGATAGGATAGCTGCCATCACTGGCTGTTGCCACAGAGGGCATCACACATTTGTCTCCATCTTTTTTGGAAACACAGCCTAATTTGACATGATCGGTGGCATAGGCCAATCCGCTGTAGCCAATGGCACAAGGTGTTTTTTCTACTAGATCGACAACATCTTTGGACCCATGCATATCACGGGAACCCAGCTTGAAGTCTCGTCTTTTGCCAAGAACAGTTCCTCGAAAATAAGCATAGGTTCCTGAATTATTCTGGCGACTCACTCTTACTATTTCCTGGCCCTTGCAGTTAGGAACCTGGAGTCCTATATCTTTCCAATTTTCAGTTTTGCCACCTTCTCCGTAGATTTCTGCCATTTGGGAAATACTTAACGATTTTGCAGGATTGTCTTTGTGCAGAAAAACAGCCAAGGCATCATAGCCGACGATAAACTGAACGGGATCCTGCCCATTCTTTTTAGCTAATTTTTTCTCTTTTCCTTTGATTTTTCGGCTGGCGTTAGCAATGTCTACAGTGCCATTGATCAAAGCTGCAATACCGGTTCCAGAACCACCACCTGTAACAGCAACGGCAACATCACCATTGACTTTTTGATACTCTTCAGCCCAGGCCTGTGCGACATTGACCAGGGTATCAGAACCTTTGTTTTGAATGATTGTACGTGCGCTCACAGAAGCCGATACCATTAAAAATGCGCTAATTAGAGCAATAAGACACTTGACTATCTTCATAATTCCTCTCTCGTTAATTTATTGAACAAGCAAGTTGAATAAATATAAAATCTCTCTCAGACTTGTTCTATCAAGCTTTTATAAAAAAGGACACAAAATTATTGAAGTTTGTCAATTAGTTATTTTTCCCAGAATGCTGTCTATTGAAGCTCTTCTTGCAGTGTAGTATTCCCAAGTTAAACAGTCAGGTTGCGTCAACCATTGACCCGTTAAAATTGTGTTGTGTCCACATACGTGTTATCGTCTATGGACTGCACTGCACAAGGGAACAAGCTGAAATAATAAATTGCCGCTGTAAATCAGCAAAATGATGACATCATTCAACTTGAAAGAGGGAGAACAGCGGCGTTAAACACAATGTGATGAGAGTGGGGTAAAATGGATTCTATTATCGGAATAATATTTTTTATGGTCATATTGATGCTGCTGGGATTTGTGTTTTTGGGGTTGGGAAAGAAAAACAGACGGCGAGGAGTGCGCTTGGAAAAAGAGCAAGATCCGCACCCTTCTGTTTTTTCAGATTTGGAAAAAAAAGAATAATGGAAAGAGGGAACATGCAAGAAGATACTCATTTTCGGAAAATGTTAATTAAATTTATATCCGCCTTGTTTTTAGGAGCTGCAGTGATCTGGATTATTCTTGGATTTTACTGGCAACAGGGAGAGGCTCCTCGTGACTTTTGGGGTTATCATTTGCAGGGGTTGCTTGGCATCTTTCTGTTTTGGGGAATTGGAGCAGGGCTTTCCCATTGGCTGGCCAGACACTTTCAGGAACACCAGGATCTTCTGCTTTCCTCAATCAGTCAGAGTCTGGATTCACTGACAAATTCTTCCTTCCAAATCAACAAAGACTATTCCCCAGTTGAATTGAAAATGGTACAAGATAGCCTGCTTCGCTTTCAAGAACATTTTCAATCACTGCTGCAGCTGAATGAGGATTTCACATCACAGTTGGAAAGCCATGTTCATGAGAAGACACAGGAGTATTTGGAAGTATGTGAAGAGTTGATCAACATGGACAGTCTGAAAACACGTTTTATGCTCAAGTCCTGCCAAACGTTGCGTACTCCGATCTCTATCATCCGGACTTATTCAGAAATTTTAGAAAATATTGATTTGAAAGAAGAAAACAAGATTCGAGAGATGGCGGCAGTGGTTCATAATGAATCCCTGGTGCTTTCCGATATGGTGAGTGAGTTGTTTGAACTGCTGACGCTGAAAGAAAGAGGACTCGAAATGGATCGAGAGATGGTGGACATTCGTTCGTTGTTAAAAATTGTGGAAAGTGAGACACGTTCAAAATTCACAGAAAAAGAAATATCCTATGTTCCGACAATACAAGGAGAAAATCTAATGGTGATTGCGGACCGTCAACGATTGGAGCGATCTTTAAAACGCTTGCTTGAAGTAGCGCTGATTCGTACAGAAGAGGGACAGGTTCGCTTGATTGTCGAGGAAAATAACGAATGGATGATCATTCGGATCATTGATGATGCTCCTCCAGTCAAGGCCGAAGAATTAGAACTGGATCTTCATGAGCTGGTAAAACAGGCTGATGATTATTATACCAACAACTGGTCAGGCCTAAAACTAGCACTTTGTAATGAATTGATTTCTCTGCAGGGAGGTGAGTTGAAAATTGAGGTTAATGCGGATCAAAAGAACGAAATGCAGCTGTTGCTCATTCCTTACCAGTCGGAATCGTTACAGCTGGAACCTGAATTGTATTAACTTGGATATTCCAAGAAAGTTTTCATGGCAACGCAAAAAGAGTCTAATAAGAACATGTCCCACGCTGCAGGATCACTCCCGTTTTCAGAAGAAGGATGGCAAAATCAGGTTTTGAACCGCATCAATCAGATTAGGAACAAACAGGAAGTGTCGCTCTTAAAAAAAATCAGGCATTCTTTCATGCCTTCCTCAGGAACTGAAGACAAAAACAAAAGCCACATTGACGGCAGTGATGTCGGGCATGTCTATCCCACCAAAAAGATCAAACAGTTGATGGACTCCCTGGAAAAGAACCCAGGATCTGTCGAAAACCGTCTGCACCTGATTGCTCTCGTCA
Organism: SAR324 cluster bacterium; assembly: GCA_015231885.1. GTDB lineage: Bacteria > SAR324 > SAR324 > SAR324 > NAC60-12. The sequence goes on along the minus strand of JADGAT010000042.1, from coordinate 6,281 downwards.
GCCAGGCGGATCAAGATTATGATCTCGCCGTTTATAAAAATTTATTAATGCAGTCATTAACGACTCTCTACCTTGGCGAACTAGGACCGGCATCTATCAAACTCGCCGTACAGACCTACTGTACTTATCTTAAAAAGCTCTGTGGTTTCTATAAAGTACAGCTGCTGAAAATTCGTTCAGAGAAACTTAAAAAAGTGAATTACAGCAAACTGAACTTGAAAGCTTCCGTAGACCCCGACGATGAAGAAAAATGGAAAATGATCACAGAACTCCGGGTGGCAGAAACACTTTTAGAAAAATCGCGGGGGATTGAATCCTCCGTTCAGCAAAAAATTCGGTTGCCTTTGAAAATGCAGGAACTGGATCAATTGATACGTAATCAGGGTGATGCGCATCTTTCTGCAGGGTCTAAAGTCCGTCATGTCGTGCAGGTCGATACAGCTACGGCCAGACAATCTCTTTTTGATGAAAAACAGAAGGCCTCCAGCGCCTCAGAGAACATCAATAAAAATGTTGTCCTTAGGAAAGCATTGGCCGTGGTGGATATCACCAAGTCCATACCCCTGTTCCACCCCGTTGGATTGAAAATCGTTCAAAAAATCAAGGATATTGGAGGAGTCGATAACCTGGCTTTTGTGATGGAAGGACGTATTTATATGAAAGCCGTTCAGCATTATCTGCTGCGCATCGAGTCGGGAGATGAGAGCTGCGAAAATGCCATTGCACCGACTTTTAACAAGGCGGTGGTGGCCTACCGTTCCGCTATGAAATACTTTGGAAGAAAAAATCCTGAAAAACGAGACCTTTCTCCACTGGTCGAATATGCCAGTTTGGCTCATTATGCTTATGTCTGCCGTAAATCAATGAAACTGACCAAAGGAGGTTTACAAACCCTGTTGCAAGAAGGTAAAAAGGCCGTTGATGCTGCAGTTTTACTGGATTCCTCTTATACGTCGCTTCAGTCAAAATTAATTATGGCCCTGGAAAATACATGGTCACCTGAAGTATAGAATGAGCATGAGAATCTCCTCTTTGAAAAAACGTGGGACCTTGTTCACCGCCATCCTGACAGGAATATGGGGAGCCAGTGTATGCCTGTGGGCATACCCTGGATTGTATGACCGCTTGTTTATTTACCAACAGACCCGCAATTTTGAGCAGGTGGCTATTGTGCTGGAGCAGCTTCTCGCTCGTGGTGATTTTTCTTCCAGGCGGATGGAAGAGATTGCTGACATGTATCTGGAGGCAGGACAACCTGGTAAAGTGGAACAATTCATTAAAGAAAAACGATTGTCCATGGCATACATAGAGCCGGTGATGAATGGGTATCGTCGGCTGAATGATCTCCCCAATCTGCTGCGCCTACTGCTGCTCAAACAGAAAAGATTTCCAAAAAATTTAAAATTGAGGGAGGAAATAATCCGGATTTATCAGACACAATCGGAGTATGAGCTTGCGATTAAGCAGCTTCAAGAAGGCATCCGGCAAGTGCCGGAGCATCTGATCTTTTACGAGCAACTGGGACAATCCTATTTTCAGATAGGAAACGATGAACAGGCTTTAGAAATTTACAGGAGACGAGCCCAGCAGATCAATGATGCCAAGCATTGGAATGAACTGGCAGAAACATATCTGTGGAAGGGGTATTTTCTGCAAGGCGAAAGTGCGCTTTTGCGTGCATTAGAGCTGGACCCTTCTCCTCAACGCATGGTGCGGCTTGCCATCTTTCATACCGTGCAAAACAACACACAGGAAGCCAACTCCTTTTATTTGAGAGCTGCCGATGCACTGGAAGAGATCCCCCGGGAAAACTGGGAAGCCTCTGAGCAGCTGCTGGCTTTGCAGGTCTATGATGCCCTTGAGCAAACAGAAGATGTCCTCTTTTTGCTGAGCACGATGTCGCTATACGTGATTCCTAAAGACAAGCTGGGTTTTTATTTTTATATTGCCCTCCGTGCTAAAGCCAGGGAGGCCATTGATTCTATTTTTCAGCTGCTCATGCTCAATCCTGCTGGAAATTTTCTACGAATCCAGTTTGATTATGCCTTTTTTAGTCGGGATTCCGAGGCCCTGCTTGCTGTTTTAAAGCAACTGGAAGCCAAAGGAGAAGCCTCACAAGAGGATTGGCAGCAGTTAGCCTCTCTTTACCTGGAACAAAAAAGGCCCGAACTGGTCTCTGATTTACTGAAGCAGGGCTACCTTCCACTTTCTTATTGGACGGTTGTGGGTAATACGTATTTTTCCATGCAAAGAGTGGCTGCCGGGTTGCAGGCTCATGGACAGCGAGCTATTGCGTTAAACCAAATTTCTTCTTGGAAAGAACTGGTGCAGTTGTATTTTTTTAAAAAACATTATGCCGAGGGTCTGGAGATTTATCGCTATCAGGTGGCTCAACCTTACAATCAACCTGAACTTTGGAAGGAGTTGTCCGATTTTTATTTTTGGCAGAGAATGGATTCGCAGGGAGTCGAAACGCTCTTACAAGCTATCGAATTGTCCCCAAAGCAGGAATGGGTTGAGCAACTGGCATCTCGTTATTTGCAGTCAGGGCAAATCCAGAAAATAGAACAATTGCTCGATCAAAATTTCTTGTCTTCCTCTTGGCAATGGATGGAACGATTAGCCGGTTACTACGAAGTTAAAAAACAGTTGGAACAAGCCGAATCATACTATCAACGAGCCATTCCGTTGCATGGAAATGACAAGGCCGGCCGATTGGCCCTGGTTCGTTTTTATATACGAAACGGGAAATTGGAAACAGCGCTTCCCTTGATGAGAGAGCTGCAGGAAGGGCATGAATTTTCTATTGCTGAACGCATAGAAGCTCTTAATCTTTACATTTGGACCTCCCAAACATCATTTGCCATTCAAACATTGTCTGTCATTCCTATTAAGGAATTACCCCAGGAGCAGCTTCCGCTCTACTTCGATCTGGCCATCTTTGGAGGAAATTTGCCTAAAGCACAGGAAATCATGGATCATTGGCGTACTCGGCCTCCTCCTGATTTTCTAAAAAAGGAAGTAGATTTTGCCATATTCCAGGGAAAGATCAACGATGCCACTGCTTTGTTGGAGCAGGAAATTCAGAAAAAGGGAGAAAGCGTTGAATTGCTGAATAAGCTCTATGAGCTCTATGAGTCAGATCATGATAACCAGAATACCATTAAAACCATTGAAAAAATTCTGCTCATCAATCCAAATAGCCAGGAGTGGCTGGCCAGGGCCATCAACTATTACAGCTTTCATCAGGAATTTGAGCGTGCAAATCAATTTTTTGTCAAATTATTCGCAACAAACCCTGCTCCTGGCATTCGTAAGCCGTTGATCTGGTCGCTGATTGAACAGCAAAAAGGAAAAGATGCGAAAAATCTGCTGGAAGCCACTCCTGCAGAACAATGGGACTTGGAATTTGAGCAACTGGCCATTGATGCCGGTTATCTCATGCAGGACTTTCAGTACCTTGGCAGATACTTAGAGGTACGGTACAAAAGAGAAAATAAAATTGAAGATGCGGCAGCATTGGTTGAAATCTTTGAAATCCTCAAGGATATCAAACAAGAACTGTTCTATGTCCGTCAATTGGTTCTGCGGGAACCTTCTTTTAATAACCAGGTGCATTATACCGATGTGCTGTTTCGAGCAGAACAGCGCCAACAAGCCGATGCCGAGCTGGCTAAACTGGTGAAAACGGCAAAAACTTCCCGAGAATTGAGAGCCGTGGCCAACCTGGCTGAATATCTTCCCTCTCCCCAGTTTGCCTTCGAATTGTATGAACGTTTACTGCAAATGCCTCCTGTGCATGCGCTGACACTGAAACAATACGGCACTTTGCTGGCTGAGCATGGAGATTACCAACAAGCAATTGATGTGTTGGAGCGCTATCGATCCATTGTTCCAGATGATACGGAAACCTTGATATTGCTGGCCGGCATTTACCCTCAGTACGGATCCGGAGAGCAAAAACAAAAGTTTTTCGAGAACATTGTCTCCCTTTATCAGAACAAAAAACCACTTTCCCCTCGAGAAAATCGACTGCTGGCATTGGGATTACTGCACACCAATCAAGCGGAACAGGCAATCCAGGCCTATCGTGACTTAGTACGTCAATTCCCTGAAAACTCTGATATTGCGCAGCAATTCATGGATCTCCTCTATCAGGCAAAGCAGTATAAAGTTATCTTGGAGGAGCTTCAGGAATATTCTGTTATCCAAAGGACAGAAACCTATTATCAGTTCAAATCAGCGGCTCAAGGGGCGCTGAACCAACGAGATGAGGCCATTGCCACTTTAAATGAGTGGGTACAGCATTTTCCAAAAAATGAGCAGGCATGGATTGATTTGGGGTACATGTATCAGGCCATCGGGGATCGTGACCAGGCTTTTGACGCGTTTCAACAGGCTCGCCAATTAGCAAAACAAAAAAAGGTGCCATGAGTGTCGTTTGGATGATTTTATTGCTATTGCTGACTCCTTTTGCTGCGAACGGCCAGCAACTTGGCGAAAATGTCTGGGATGAAGATAGTTCGGTGCAACAGGACTATGTCCAAATGATCAAAGAAAGAACCAGCCATGTGGATCTGGAAACCAGTCACCTTAAGCGCTCCAATGGAGAAACCGAACAGGAATATCGCTTGAAATTGCAGATCTGGCAGCGCCCTCGACTGTTTTATCATGCCGAATGGATCCACTGGGGATTCACTCAGCAAGAACCAGTATTGGGAACCAAAGAGCAAGGAAACTTGAATTTGTTACGCCTGGGAATCCACAAAGAGGCAAAAGGCCCGGCAGAAACAGAATTGTTTGTTGTCAATCAGGATGATCGTTCCGGACTGGAGGGTTCTTATTCTAATTACTGGCAGCCCTGGCGCTGGAAAATAACGGCAGCCCTGCAGTCTCCCTGGAATGACACCTTAGTCAGTCGGAACCTGGGCGGGTATTACCAACGAGCTGTTTTGTCAGGAGTGTGGGCCTGGTCTCAAGGGCAGTGGAGCTTATCAAGCGTTACAAAGGTCTCACAATACAGCCTGAACGATGTATCAGAGTTCGAAACGACGGAACAAACTCAAGAAATTGTACTCACTCGAAGCTGGTATGGGCGCACTGATTTTGGATTTTCTTACATATGGGAACGTGGAGTCGTCCAAAACGATCAGCCTCCTGTAGAAATTCCTGATCGCCTGAATCATGCCATTCTTACCAGAATTCAACATGATTTTCATTATCAATTGAAGGTTTTTGTGGAAGGGACTTATCAATTCCGACAAATCCAAGACAATGCCGCCTCTTCCGTTCGGGGGGAATTGAGTTATGATCCTGCAAAAAATCAGCACTATTGGATTACCTATGAGTCCGGAGAAGGAGACGAGATCCAGGGGAAATCATACCAGATCCGCTGGCATGGAGGCCTCCGAATTAATTATTTATGATCGGCTTATGATCCGTCAGTAGCCTCAAATTTAAACCCGAGAAGGGTCAGATCATCCTCACATCGGGTCTCTCCAGCAAATTCTTTTACAGCCTCAATCAGTTTTTCCAGAATTTTTTTCATAGACCGACTCCTGTTTTCATCCAGGCATTCGAGCAAACGCTCTTCAGTGAATATGTCACCCTCGCTGTTCTGCCATTCGGTCACCCCATCGGTGTATAGAAAAATTTTATCTTTTGGCTCCAACTGGTACCTGATTTCAGGGTAAGGGCGGAGTTCTTCAGGAAACAACCCTAACGCAAATCCGCATTGTCTGAAGCTGAGAATATCCTTTTTGGGGTTGCTTGGAATAATGATGAAAGGTGGGTGCCCTGCGTTGCAGGCATGGAGTGCTCCATTAGGATGGATTTGCAGAAAAATCGCTGTCATGAATTTGTCACCAGGCGTGCATTCTCCAAATTCTTGATTCAGCTGTCGAATGATTTTGCTGGGAGACTGGTCTTTGCGGATGGTACGCAGTGCCATTTGGGCCATCATGGTGATAAACGCGGCAGAAACGCCATGCCCTGTGGCATCTCCCAGGAAAATATTCAACGCTTGATCTCGATTCTGAGCAATATAATAAGTATCTCCGGAAACATCTCCAAAGGGTGCGTAATGAACCTCCAATTTTAAAAAATCTTGTTCAGGCATATCGGGCAAACTCGATTCCTGGACTTCTGCTGCCAATTCCAAATCTTCCCGCATCCCGGTGTTTTTTTTCTTTAACTCTTTCTGGGTTTTCGTCACTTGCTCCAGCAAATGGGTGTTTTTCCTCTTTTGCCGTTCAGAAGTCAGGGTGATATGGATATTTTTT
>JADGAT010000041.1:13697-45088 GCA_015231885.1 SAR324 cluster bacterium | reverse complement strand
CTATGCGCCCGATAAAACGCCTTGAACCTCGATGAAAATCCTGCGTAACTTTCACATGTTATTATTTTCGCCTTCCTGAGGAAATCTGTCATTATTGTTGAGGGTTACCATGCTAAATAGATGCCAATTACCTGATTCGGCGGGGTCGGATAAATGGATCTGTCCTTTTTGACTTTTCTCATAAGAGAGAAGTGTCATTGAGGGGGGATGCCACGCTTCACAACAAAAGATAGGTTTTGAGTTTGCACTGACGATACGCTACAACCATTTCTGATATCATCTTTACCTCCGTTCGGATTCATGCAGCAAAGCGTTAAGAATTTTGAACGGATCCTCATTCACCACTGCCCTTGGCTTATGAAATCATACCACTGGGTCATCAAAGAAATCCTGGCAATCTGGCTGACGCTATTGAGTCTCTTTGCCATTGGACGGGTCTATTTTTTCTTTGATTTTTTAGTTCCTGATTTTTTTAAACAGGCGGATATCAGCGAAACTATTTATGTATTCCTGATGGCAGCCCGGTTTGATTTATCAGCGGCCAGCCTGTTGATTTCTCCTCTATTTCTGCTCACTTTGCTGCTCAGTCTGATTCAAAAAGACATTAGTGCCCAAATGAAGGGATGGTGCCGATATTGGAAGCATTTCGTCATTTGGCTCAGTATCATTCTGATGCTAACGGAACATTATTTTTTCTATTATTACCAGGACCATTTCAATATTTTTTTTTGGGAATTCTGGATGGAATGGGAAAATTCGATACTGGTGTTCTTGAGTATCATGGATGAGCTGCCCCTGCTTCAATTATTGATTGCTGTTGTACTGTTTGGTGTGTGGGGGTACGGGATACACTGGTTTGTCTCTCAAAACCTGCCGCCTTTGGAGAACATCCCTTTATTCAGAAGTTCCTTTTGTCTTATACTTTGGAGCGTTTTCTTTTTAGCAACAGCACGTGGTACATTCGGCACACCATTGAGTATTTCCATCAAACTCAGCATCTCGACACAGGCAGAGTTGAACAGGATTCATCGTAATCCTTTTTACAGTTTGTATGCGAGTTGGGAAAAAAGCATCCGGAGGTCTGCCGACATGAGAAAGAAGGTTGCCGGACAGATTTCTAATTCTCCAGAGTCTTTTACCTTATATGCTAATATCGATCATGCCCGAAGAGTCAATACGTCCCATGAACAATACCTTAACCTGGATTATCATGTGCCTTTATTGGGAGGAAACTACCTAAGGCAGCGCCCGAAGCATGTTGTTCTGATTTTTATGGAAGGGTTTGGAGAATGGATTACTCTGATGGAAGAACATAACCTGAATCAGTTAGTTGCTGGGAATTTTTTAAAGATCAAGCAACAAGGTATTTATTTTGATAACTATTTTCCAGCAGGGTCTGGAACATTACAAAATCTGTCAAAGGCGATACTGGGCATCCCAACTCCCGTCGATATGCCGGCTGAAAGTGATTTTACAGAAGGGCACAAGCCTTTTCCAGGCAGCCTTGCCCGAATCTTGAAACAAATGGGATATTTCCCCCAATTTTATTATGGAGGGAACCTGACCTGGCATCATTTGTCTCTTTTTCTAAAAAATGCAGGATTTGAGGCAATCTATGGTGCTGATCACATTTCTACTCCTGAGAAAACACGCTTTGGTGTTCATGACCAAGATTTATTCAACCTGGTTCATCACAACTTAAAAAATGCGGAACAGCCCACTTTTTCTTTCATCATGACTCTGAGCAATCATCCTCCTTTTGAATGGCCAAAACATTACAAGCCTCCGGAAGGTCTAAAGATTCCCTCCCATGCTCGTTTTAAACTAAGAAAATACAATTTTGAAAAACGATTTGGAGCATTCTCCTATTCGGATTTTTCTCTGGGAAAATTCATAGAAAACGCGAAACAATCTCCTTACTTTTCAGAGACGTTATTCATGATTACAGCAGACCACTCCATCAGCGGTTCTTTTCAATGGAAAAAAGAAGATCAATACCGGGTGAGAAAAATCCCTCTGCTCCTTTATAGCCCGGCACTTCTCAAACAGGATTCCATGGTCATCCATCAACGAGGATCCCATTTGGATTTAGCACCGACCCTGAGCTCGTTATTATCTGCCAGTCCGCTGACCATTCCCAGTTGGGGACGCTCCCTGCTGTCTCCCCCTTCAACCGATAATCACCTCTATAGTTTTTACCTGGATTGTATGGAGAATGTCTGCCGCCATTTAGAAAACTATTATCGCGTCGCACAGGATAAAACCCTGCTTGCCTGCAGTGATCCGCTTTGCCGCAAAAAAGCAAAACAGATCATGGCTTATCGTGAAGCCTTCAATACTTCGGGCCTTCACTATTTTTTCCGGTTTCAACCTTGATACTGCCGGAGGCAAAATTGATTGGGCATGCAGAAAAGATAGGACACCATTCAAAAAAAAGACAATGGTCAAAACGAGTTCTCTACGCTGTTTTTCTCATGATTTTTGTGTTGACCAAAAATAATAACTTATTATATATTCATGCCATAATGTTTATATGTAAACTAAAAAAGTTTATTATAAAACATAATTTAATGAAAGAGAATTATGAGGGAAAATACGCAAACAATCAATAAGGGGCAATCAATTACTGACTCGGAACGCAGGAAAGGCGAGGCAAAAATCATCATGAACTTATTCAAGAAATGGAATCTTGATGGAGAGACGAAACTAATTCTTCTAGGACAGAGTCCTAAAAGCCGCCAAAACCTGATTAGGTACCAAAATGGTGCTCCTTTGCCTAAAGGCAGAGACATGGAAGATCGTGTGGGGTGGTTGTTATCTATACACAAAGCATTACGTCTTCTCTATCCAGAGAATGAAAATACTCGTTATTCATGGGTAAACAAACGCAATAAAATGTTTGATAATTACACTCCTGTTGAAATCATGAAAGAGCAGGGGATTATCGGTATTGCTAAGGTGGCTAGATACCTGGATTATTATCGAGGCCAGTAAATGGATGAATTGTTTGATGCTAAAACGAAAAACATTAAGCAAAATGTGTATCGAAATATTACGTCTATCCAGGTTTCGGAAGACTTGTTTAGTGATTTAACTGATGGTGACAAGAAACTTCATCAAATTGCACAAGATGCGGAAATGAAGGTCAAAGAGCATATTCCACCTGGAATAATAAACCGAGGGTTTCATTACTCTACATCCATTGAATATCCGTTTAAAAAAGATAATTGGATGGAGTCACGATACAGTGATGCCAGTTTCCCTGTTTGGTATGGTTGTATAGAAGAACAGACAACCATCTCAGAAACGTTATATCATATGATCCAAAAGGAAGGAGCTATTGAAGGAATTGATGAAATTATCATCAGACATCGTGCGATGTATCAGACACATTGCCAAGCAGTGCTAATAGACTTAGCTGGTAAAGAGAATGATTATCCTAAGTTGATTTCTGATGACTATAGTCTTACCCAACAAATAGGGAAGCGGGTTCATCATGAAGGTCATCCAGGATTACTGGTTCCTTCTGCTCGTTACTCGGGAACGAATGTAGTAATATTTAGGAAAGAAGTATTGAGTAATTCAAAACTCATCTATTACCTTGCCTACCAATATGATCCAAGAACACAATCCGTCACCGTAGTCCGACAAGATAGTGTGGAGCAAATTCTTTCATTGGATGATCTCAGACGTTAATGATCCCCTTCTACACAAAAATCACTCCCTAGCAATTGGACGCATCCCCGCTGAAAAAAGGGATTGAGCCAGACGTTGCTCCGGAATAAAAAATAGGATCTTGTTTCAAAATTTATAATGCCTTTGCATTGGATTATTTATGTTTTCCTGATGGCAACTCGGTTTGATTTATCAATAGTCAGTCTCGTGATCCTTCCTCTACTTTTCCTTATTTTGTTTCTCATTACTGGTTCAAAAAGGTATCACCGTTCATCGGAGTTCGTTGCCCTTTTTGAGTTAAGTTGAGGTCGCAAAACGTTTCTGACCAAAATAACAAAAATAAAGTTGTGTCGTGTACTAAAAATGATAGACAGTAATCATGCAATTGTCTGTAGCATGTAAACACTATCAATGATGGAGGAAGATGAAAGTAAACGTAGGAATTAATGGATTTGGACGAATGGGAAAATTAGCGCTACGTGCGGCATGGGGGCGTCCTGATATAGAAATCGTGCATATCAACGAAATTGCTGCAGACGCAAAAACATCCGCCCATTTATTGGAATTTGATTCCGTCCATGGGAAGTGGGATAAGGACATCACCGCGAATGGTGATCATATCATGATTGATGGAAAGAGGGTTGGTTATAGTAGTGAGTCGACCATTGAAACAGCAGCATGGAACACAAGACAAGTGGATATGGTTCTGGAGTGTTCTGGAAAGTTTAAGACACCCGAAGCCTTAGAACCCTATTTTCAGCAAGGTGTGCAAAAAATTCTGGTATCGGCTCCAGTCAAAGAGGACACTCTCAATATCGTGATGGGCATCAATGACCATTTGTATGATCCTGAAAAGCACCATCGGGTTACAGCAGCCTCCTGCACTACAAATTGTCTGGCTCCTGTGGTCAAAGTCATCCATGAAAAGCTGGGGATTCGTCATGGTGTCATTACCACGATCCATGATATTACCAACACGCAAACCATTGTCGATATAGGACATCAAGATTTGCGTCGCGCCAGAGCCTGCGGCATGTCACTGATTCCAACGACGACAGGTTCTGCTACCGCAATTACACAGATTTTTCCTGAGCTGACAGGAAAATTGAATGGCGTTGCTGTACGAGTTCCGTTATTGAATGCATCTCTAACCGATTGTGTGTTTGAAGTGAATCGGGAAACAACTGTTGAGGAAGTAAACCACTTGTTTAAGGAAGCCGCTGAGGGGGCACTGAAAGGGATTCTTGGTTATGAGGAACGTCCTCTGGTGTCTATTGATTACAAAGACGATATTCGTTCCTCCATTATTGACGCACCATCGACTATGGTTGTTGACAAAACCCAGGTGAAACTCCTGGCCTGGTATGATAATGAAATAGGTTATGTCTACCGCATGGTAGAGTTTGCTCAGAAAATTGCAAAATCGATGTAACATGCTGAGGGTTATTCGATGTCCAACCTGAAAAACTATATTCTGATTACACTGTCCTACTGGGGATTCACCATCACCGATGGTGCGTTACGGATGCTGGTGCTTCTGTATTTTCACAATTTGGGCTACCCTCCCATCGAAATTGCCTTTCTTTTTCTTTTTTATGAAATCTTTGGAGTAGTGACCAATCTGGTTGGCGGCTGGATTGGCTCCCGCATCGGGTTGAACCGCACCATGCATGCTGGTTTGGCACTGCAGATAGGAGCTTTATTGATGTTAACAGAAGCTTCATGGCTTTCCGTCCCTTATGTGATGGCAGCTCAGGCACTTTCTGGCATTGCCAAGGATTTGAACAAGATGAGTGCTAAAAGCTCTGTTAAACTGTTTGTCCCTCAGGGGCAAAACAACACCTTGTTCAAATGGGTTGCGATTCTGACAGGTTCGAAAAATGCCCTGAAAGGCGCTGGATTTTTTCTAGGCGGGGTTCTCCTCACCTTTTTGGGGTTCGGACATTCCATGTATGCCATGGCTGCAGGGTTGCTGATCATTCTTGGGATTACCATGTATCTGCTGCCCACAGAGATTGGGAAAACCAAAGCCAAAGTTCAATTTACTGCAATCTTTTCTAAAAACCAACAGATCAACGCATTATCGGCAGCACGTTTGTTTTTATTCGGAGCACGTGATATCTGGTTTGTGGTTGGTCTTCCCGTCTATTTCCAAGAGCACCTGGGCTGGAATCATACGCTGGTGGGAACCTTTTTTGCCTTGTGGATTGTTGGTTATGGCGCCGTACAATCGGTTGCGCCCCGCATGATCAGAGGGCAGAGGCATGATCTGGGTCCTGATGGTCGGACTGCCAGAATGTGGGCCCTTGTATTGGCGGTATTTCCCATTTTGATTGCGGGTATGTTATGGCTGGATGGTGTCGTTGCTCAAGTGAATGTAGACCTTTGCCATCAACAATACCCAGGAATACTGCAAAATTGGTGTAAAACACTGAGCTGGCCGTTTTTATACGATCCTGCAACTGCTGTTGTTGTGGGCCTGGGGCTGTTTGGAATCGTGTTTGCTGTCAACTCCTCACTGCATTCCTATCTGATCTTGGCCTACAGTGACCATGACAAAGTTGCTCTGAATGTGGGGTTTTATTATATGTCCAATGCCATGGGACGTTTACTGGGTACGATTGCATCCGGTTTTATCTACCAGTTTTATGGGCTCATCGGGTGCTTGACAGGATCATCTCTTTTTTTATTGATTGCAGGTAGTATTTCTTATTATCTTCCAACTCGTCTCGTTTCCGAGGCATCCGACCACGGAGGAGAGTCATCCTGACCGAAAAAACGGACATAAAGTGTTTTGTTGATCAAAATAAAAGAGATTATTTTTTATTTTCTGATATTATTTTCTGAATTATATCTGAAAAAAATGAATATGTGAGATAACAATGCCGGAACCCTGTATTTCTGTAATATTACCCTGCTATAATGAAGCGGAGAACCTTGAAGAAGTTGTGACTGAATTGGAAAGCGTTTTAACACAAGTCAATCAGACCTTTGAGGTAATTCTTGTAGATGACCACAGTACTGACAATTCTCCGACAATAGTTCACATGCTGCAAAAAACCAGACCCCATCTGCGCTTGTTTATCCACAAAAAAAACTTTGGTCAAAGTGCTGCTTTCATGACTGGATTTCAAAACGCGAAAGGAAAAATTCTCATCACACTGGATGCGGACCAGCAATACGATGTTTCAGACATTCCTCATTTTCTGGAAGCACTCAAAGATTGCGATGCGGTTTGCGGCATCCGGCAAAAGAGAAAAGATTCCTGGGAAAAAATAGTATCATCGCGAATTGCAAACGGAGTACGTAACTGGATACTTAAGGATGGAATTCATGATGCCGGCTGTACCTTTCGTGCGTTTCACAAAAAAGCTCTGGTTCATTTGATCCCTTTTCAGGGCATGCATCGATTTTTCCCAATGCTTTTAAAGTCACAGGGAACTCATGTCAAAGAAATTATGGTTCAGCATCGCCCTCGTGCGAAAGGACAGACTAAATATGGAATGTGGGATCGTTTAGGCGTTGGAATATGGGATACCTTTGCCATGCTGTGGTATCGAAAACGAGGCTTTCCCGCAGATCGACTGTAACGGCTATATTTTTTATTTAGGAAAGCGAAAATAATCACATGTGAAAGTTACGCAGGATTTTCATCGAGATTCAAGGCGTTTTATCGGGCGCATAGCAAGCTATGTAACTGGTAAAGCAACGCAGAAGATCGTTGAAAAGACAAGTAGATTTGCTAAGTTATTGTTTGAGCATTCCTTACCCTTTTAAGAGAGATATAATGCTTATCGGAGGTTTTCAATTCGGAGGATGGGAAGTATTTGGGCTGTTAGGCAATATGGCATTTGGCAGTAGATTTTTTTTGCAGTGGATTGCCAGCGAACGCGCAAAACAGAGCATCATCCCCATATATTTCTGGTACCTGAGCCTATTCGGTTCCTTCATTTTATTGATTTATTTCATTCATCTCAAAAGCCTTATCGGAATCCTCGCCTACTTACCCAATGTGATTCCCTATACACGCAATATTATTCTGGTAAAAAGAACAGAAAAATCCAAAGTTATTGATAATGAAGTTACCACGACCCCTGATAGCAATGGTGAGCCAACCTGAGCGAATAGTGATCCTGTTCCAGATTCTGGTGCTGTTTACTTACAGTTGGGGTATTGAAGAAGTAGGGTACAGCCGTGAGGTTGAAGTGTTTTACATGCGTCCTGCTCTTCAAATGATTCAAAGTAATAACTACCTTTACCCCATTTATGAAGGGCAGCTCCGCTTAAAAAAACCTCCCCTGACCTACTGGATTATTTCCCTTTCTTACAAAATTTTTGGTGTCAATCTGTTTGCCGCACGCTTTCCCACAGTGTTGCTTGCCATGTTGACGGCATACCTGACTTACCAACTGGGGTTATTGCTGTTTCATTGCAAAAAGACGGGCCTTTATGCCATGTGTGCCTTGATTTCCAGCTTTGTCTTTTACCAATATGGCCGTCTGGCAGTCACTGATATGTTATTGACTTGCGCCATACTGGCTGCTTTTTATTGTTTTGCGGCCGCTATTTTTCAAAAAAAATGGTCAATGGGGGTAGGGGGCTGGGTATGTACGGCCATTGCCGTTCTCACAAAAGGTCCGATCGGGATGGCGGTGCCCATAGTCAGTTTGAGCACTTTTTTCTTATTCTATTACCGCAAACGGGACTGGAAGATCAGCCATGTCGTTTCACCTTTAGGAATCTTGTTATTTTTGATAATGGTCTTGTCCTGGGTTATTGCGCTGCGTGTGAACCTTCCTGCGCAGAGTATCTACACCCATGTTTCGAAGGAGCTTGGCCTGCATATCGGGATTTTCTGGGAACATTTATTCTCAGGCCCTTTTTTTTATTTGCTTGTCATGCAGCACGGTTTGTTTCCCTGGTCGCTTCTTTTATTTTTTTATTTCAGTGCAAAATCTTGGAATGCTCCTGTGAGTTTGTTAGTGCTCTGGGCCGGAAGCTTGATTTTAATTTTTTCTTTTTTTGTATATATGCTTCAGCTGCGCTACCTTCTGCCGGCAACTCCCGCATTGGCTCTGCTGGCAGGCTATGCCTTACGGCAATTAGAGGTGAATCATAGATTTTCAGGCAAACTGAGTTATATCTTTTTTCTGGTATTTGGAATTGGTCTTTCATTGGCCTTTATTTTTAATGCCGCTGTGCTAACACCTCTTGCTTTTTTACTGCACAATAATACTCTCATCGCCGGGACTTTCGCTTTAAGTACGCTCACCTTATTTACTGCTCTGTGGTATTTTACAACTTTGAAAAACAAACAGTATGAACGATTAATCTTTGGAGGAACAGCAGCCATGGTACTGCTTCTGGGAGGACACCATAAACTATGGATCGCTAATGGTAAAAGCAATCCGTATTATCACATAGGAAAAGAATATTTCCGGGAGGTGAATCCAGCCAGTTCAATAGCAACGGTTGGAATAGATAAGACCAATCGCTCCTGGTTTGTGATAGGATCGTCTCATGAGTTGTTAGTTATGCCCCATCGGCAGAGTTTCCCCAAAAGATCTTACAATAGGCCATTGCCAAGGACTGCTGATATTGTGGATATCGACAAATCACAAAAAGTTTTCTATTGGCTTTCCGAAACACTCCCTGATTACCTGATTATCCACGAAAATCGCTTTGACGATATGCCCCAAAGCCTCAGAGAACAATATCGAGTGTTGAGCAAACTTCCTGATGATAGCACCGATCTGTCTATGGCACCTCAGCAGTGGTTCGATCATGTTTTGACAGGAAAACCGTTTGATGTTTCGTTTCATAATATCCCAGCGGTTTTTCCCGCAATTTATCTTTTGGGACATTCAGCAATGAACTAACCCGATGGCCATTTTATGGATAGTGATGAAAAACCACGTAAATTTACTGGGTTTTTCAAAAAATGGGGAATAGTTAACTGTAAAAAAAGAAGAAACCACGTAGAATTACGGATAGACAAGTTGAAATATATATAATATTCAGTATATTTAATAATTTTAAAGACAAAAGAGGCGGAAATCTACTTTCCCAGCAGGATTTGAACATGAGTGTGATTTATTTTTTAATACCTGTTTCGTTGGTTTTAGGAGGAGGCACACTCCTGTTATTCATATGGGCCTTACGATCGGGCCAATTTGATGATTTGCAGACACCGGCTTATCGCATTCTTTTTAGTGACGGTGAAGAAAAATCAGATCTCAATAATCACTCAGATAGGAGAAAGCATGACAACAATGGAGACCTTTCGGTATGACGACGCCATTGTGCGTAAATTTTTACTTGCCACGATTCTTTGGGGAGTGGTGGGATTACTTGCAGGAGTGATCATTGCTTCCCAGTTGGCTTTCTGGCAGTTGAATCTGGGGCCATGGCTCTCTTTTGGACGTTTAAGACCACTGCATACCAATGCGGTGATCTTTGCCTTTGTAGGAAACGGTATGTTTGCGGGAGTGTATCACTCCACACAGCGTCTCTGCAAAGCCCGTATGCTCAGTGATGCCTTAAGCAACATTCATTTTTGGGGATGGCAATTGATCATTGTCTCTGCTGCCTTGACGCTCCCTTTTGGAATCACAACATCGAAAGAGTATGCGGAGCTGGAATGGCCAATCGACATTGCCATTGCACTCATTTGGGTCGTGTTTGCCATCAATTTTTTCGGTACATTGATCAAGCGACGTGAACGCCATATGTATGTGGCTCTCTGGTTCTATATCGCAACCATTGTCACTGTTGCGATGCTGCACATTGTCAATTCACTGGCAATACCGGTTACTTTCCTGAAAAGTTATTCCCTTTATGCGGGTGTTCAGGATGCTTTGGTTCAGTGGTGGTATGGTCACAATGCGGTGGCTTTCTTTCTGACTACCCCCATCCTGGGATTGATGTATTATTACATGCCCAAAGCCGCCAACCGCCCGGTTTATTCATACCGATTGTCCATTGTCCATTTCTGGGCCCTGGTTTTTCTTTATATATGGGCAGGTCCTCACCATCTGCTCTATACCTCCCTTCCTGACTGGGCACAAAGCCTGGGGATGGTATTCAGTCTGATGCTGATTGCTCCTTCCTGGGGAGGAATGATCAACGGACTGCTGACGTTACGCGGTGCCTGGGATAAGTTAAAAACTGATCCGATTCTCAAGTTTTTGGTAGTCGCCATTACGTTTTACGGCATGTCCACTTTTGAGGGACCGATGATGTCCATCAAATCAATCAATGCTCTCTCTCATTACACCGACTGGACGATTGGTCACGTACATTCCGGTGCATTGGGCTGGAATGGACTGATGAACTTTGCCCTGATTTATTTTTTGGTACCTCGTCTCTGGAAACGGGATCTGTATAGTGTGAAGCTGGCAACAGCCCATTTCTGGCTGGCCACCATTGGTATTGTGGTTTACATGGTTTCCATGTGGATCGCGGGAATTACTCAAGGCCTGATGTGGCGCGAATTTGATGCGAATGGATACCTCGTTTACGGGAATTTCGTTGAAACCGTGACACGCGTCCTGCCCATGTATCATATCCGTCTGCTTGGTGGTTTGATGTACCTGGTCGGAATCATACTGCTGGTCTATAATGTTGCCAAAACCATTGCCGGTGCTGAAGTACCTGCTGACGAAGAAGCCAGTGCCCCCGCACTTGCCCGGACAACACCAACTTATACCAGTTTTCAGCAAATGCTGGAAGCCCATCCTATCAAATTTACGGTATTTACTCTGCTTGCAGTCGTCATTGGTGGTGTGATTGAAATTGTTCCAACATTCATTGTCAAAAGTAATATTCCAACCATAGCAGCCGTCAAACCTTACACACCTTTGGAACTGGAAGGCCGTGACCTCTATATCAAAGAGGGGTGCTACACTTGTCATTCTCAAATGATTCGGCCGTTCCGTGCAGAAACAGAACGTTACGGAGAATATTCCAAAGCGGGTGAATTTGTTTATGATCATCCATTTCAATTTGGATCCCGTCGTATTGGACCCGATCTGCAGCGTATTGGAGGGAAATATCCCAACATGTGGCATTACCGGCACATGGAAGATCCACGCTCCACGTCACCAGGCTCGATCATGCCTAAATATGACTGGCTGCTGACCAGAAAACTTGAAACGGCTGACACAAAAGGAAAACTGAAGGCAATGCAGACTCTGGGAGTTCCTTATTCAAAAACAGAGGTAGACAATGCTGTCAAAAACCTGAAAGCCCAGGCAAAGGTGATTGCGGATGATCTGGCATCCCAGGGAGTACCAAATGTTGCTGACCGTGAAATTGTCGCTCTCATCGCATACCTGCAGCGGCTGGGAACTGACATTAAAAAGAGCTCGGTTGCGAGTCAATAGATCCACATTCCTCTTGGACTGCTTTGGTCCAAGGGGACATGATAAACTTATATTAACACAATGAGGAACTATGATTAAAGAAGTCTTAACCACTTCCGGATTTGCTCCATGGGCGCTGACCTCTTTGATGATCTTTGTTTTGGTCTTCACACTGGTACTGCTTTGGATTTTCAGAAAAGGTGCCGCAAGCCAATACAATACGATTGCTCAAATGCCTTTGGAGGCTGATACAACCTCGCATGTACCCTCAATATCAGGAAAGGAATGAATTATGTCTCAAGAAAAGGATAAATTACTGGATCACAATTATGACGGCATTCAGGAATACGACAATCCCTTGCCCAAATGGTGGTTGGGACTGTTTTATATTTCGATCATCATCGCGATTGTTTACGTTCCGTACTATCACATGTTCGGAGGGAAATTGCCCCGGGAATTGTATGAAGAAGAAATGGCCAGTGCTGCTGCAATGAAGAAAGTTCAGGAACAGGCGGCTCCAGCCAAGGTTGAAGCGGCTGGCCCGGCTGATGCCGTTGCGGGAAAAGGCATCTATACTGCCAACTGTGTTGCTTGTCATGGCGCAAATGGTGAAGGAGGGATTGGCCCCAATCTCACCGATAAATTCTGGATCCATGGCAACACAACCGCCAACTTAGTCAAAACGGTAACAGACGGTGTGCCTGAGAAGGGGATGGTTGCCTGGAAGGCTATTCTTGGTCCTAAAAAGATCAACGATGTAGTCGCTTATATTGAGACGCTGAAAGGAACCAATCCACCGAATGGCAAAGCACCTCAGGGTACAGAATATCCATAATTGAGCGTATTATGTTTAAATACGAAACTCCAACATCACTGACGACTCTTGACAAAACAGGAAACCGTCTTTGGCTCTACCCGCAAGCGGTGTGGGGCTACTTTACAAAGCGTCGGATGATAGCCAGTGCATTCCTGATTGTCATTTATCTGGCAATGCCCTGGATCACGATCAATGGGCTTCCCATGATTCAGTTGGATGTTGGAGCGCGACAGTTTACCCTCTTTGGAAATATTTACTGGCCGCAAGATGTCAAGTACTTAGCATTTCTTGTGATTGCGGCAGGGATTTCTTTGTTTTTCTTCACCTCCATTGCAGGAAGAATATGGTGTGGATGGGCCTGCCCGCAAACAGTATTTTTGGAATTTGTTTTTCGTAAAATTGAAACCTGGCTGGAAGGGGAACGAAACGCCCAGATTGCGTTTGATAAAGCCCCCTGGAGCATGGGAAAAATTGCTCGAAAAGGATTCAAACATCTGATTTTTTTGTTCATTGCCGCTGTGGTGGCTAATACCTTCCTCGCCTATTTTGTCGGGGTGGACAAAGTCATGCTCTGGATGACCCGTCCTCCTGTAGAAAACCAGACGGCCTTTCTTTTCATGCTGGCCAATCTGGTTGTGTTTTACTTCGATTTTGCCTGGTTTCGCGAACAATTTTGTGCCGTTGTCTGTCCTTATGCTCGATTTCAATCGGCACTGACGGATGAGCAGACCCTGCAGGTGACTTATGATTACACAAGAGGGGAACCCCGGGGACGGTTGAACAAAGCCGAAGGCGATTGTGTTGATTGTGCTGCCTGTGTCCGTGTTTGTCCAACTGGAATTGATATTCGTGATGGCTCTCAACTCGAATGTATTGGCTGTGCCCGCTGCATTGATGCCTGTAATGAGATCATGGACAGAGTCAGCAAACCCAGGCACTTAGTTCGCTACGATTCAGAAGCACGTTTGGAAAATAGAGAACAGCACTTGATTCGTCCTCGTGTGATCATTTATGCCATCTTACTGGTGGGGCTGATCGTCTTTTTCTTCTGGTCTGTTTCAACCAGACCTTTGGTGGAATTCAATATTTTAAGACCACCCGGAGAACCGTATACTGTTTTAGAAAATGGGATGGTGAGCAATCACCTGACCCTGGGCATTGTCAATAAAGACAAGCAGGATCATCCTATCATTGTGAAAATGGAAGGCTTGTCTGATGCAAAGTTGATTATTCCCGTGCAGCCATTTCCGGTACCAGCCAATTCTGTCAGAAGGTTGGAGATCTTTGTCAACATTGACAAAGGAAAAATGCCATCGGGCAAGCATCCCATTTTGATCCGCCTTCTTTCTGAAGAGAGGGAACTGGCTCAGTCTTCAGTTTATATCTTTGGCCCACTGGCCAGGAAATAAGGGAGGTGACTGCAATAAGAAAGATTACCGCTAACGGAAGGAAAAAATGTTTTCCAAAAAATGCAGCTATGCCATTCGAGCAATTCTTTATCTGGCAACCTTGCAATCAAACAACTATATAAAGATTGATGAAATTGCAGAGGAACTGGATATTCCTTTTCATTTTCTAACAAAAATCCTACAGATTCTGACCCATAAAGACTTGAGTATCACCCGTCGCGGCCCTAAGGGAGGAATTGCACTGGATCGTCCTTTCGAGAACATCACCCTCTTTGAAATAGCCTATGCTGTTGATGGCGAAAAATATGTAAACGGATGCGCACTGGGATTAGCGGAATGCAAGGATGACTCTCCCTGCCCTCTGCATGATCAATATATCGCAGAGCGTGACAGGATGGTAACCTATCTTAAAGCGACCACAATAGGGGAAATGTCAAAGAAAATCAAACACCTGGATTTGAGACTCACCAAAGATTATGAAACGATGGAAGTAGAGGCATGAAATGGAAAATCAAAAATTTCGGATACATCCATGGCCATTGGGAATTTTTTTATTTTTCTTGATGGTCGTTGGAGTCAATATGGGGGTATGGTGGACAGCCATCCAGTCCCCTCACCAGCTGGTCACTGACGATTATTATGCCCAATCTTTGGTTTATGACAAAATCATTGATGCCCAGACTATTACCGAAAACAAGGGATGGCAGGCACAATTGGAATATCAGCACAAAAACCAGCACACCCAGCTTCAGATTGCGTTGGAAGATGAAACAGGACAACCTGTTGAAGGACTGTCTGGAAACTTGACGGCTTACCGCCCTTCTAATCTCAAGGAAGATACGGCAATGGAGCTGAAAGAAGTCTCCCCCGGAACTTACAATGCCCAGTTCCCGCAAATATCAACAGGACTGTGGGAAATGACGGTTTCTTTCCAATGGGATGATAATCCGCCTGTGTATTATAAAAAATTTCGATTGCACATACGCCCGGAAGCGGATCATTCTTGATGCGTCTGAGGGGAGGGCATGGTTGATTTTTATTTAATAGATTTTGCTTTTCTGTTTACTTTGGGAATTACGGCCAGCCTCCATTGTGTCGGGATGTGCGGAGGTATTGCCTGTTCCTATGCTATCCCTGTCAGTCAAAAATTTCCCAAAGCGTTGTGGAAATATCATTCGACCTACGTACTCGGAAGGATACTGGCCTATTCCTGGATTGGCGCTTTGCTTGGAGCAGTGGGAATGGGATTTGGCTTTGTTGCTGGTCCTGATAGTACACTTCAACACGTAGGAACGGTATTTGCCGCATTGATCATGCTGATTGGAGGGGCCGCTTCTACCTTTGGCAGAAAATGGCCCGATCGAATTGCCAGCGTGATATCAAGTAGTTTTCGTGTATTTACTGCGCCTGTTCGACAATGGAGCACCCGCTTTGGTCCCTGGAGAGCACTGCCCCTCGGGATGTTGTCTGGGATTTTACCCTGTGGGATGATGTGGGCTGTTGAGTTGAGAGCATTGGCGACCAATTCGCTGTTATGGGGGATGGTGACGATGCTGGTGTTTTGTTTGATCACGACCCCCCCATTATTGATGGCCAGCACCATCATGGCAAAAGTTTCGCCACGTTTTCGTTTTCGTTCTGTACAATTTGCAGGAATCATTGTGATGGGCATGGGAGCCTATCTGATCTGGAAACACTATGTGGCCATCCAGACCTGGTTTCTCTATTTGTGTGACCCGATTTGACTTTATTCAACTCATCACATTCTTCCTCAGAATCACACCAAGTCCTCGATTGTGCTCAAAACATAAGGCTTCATGGTTTCTGCCAACACGACTGATACTTCCTGCATCCATTGTTTCCTGCCAATTGATCAAGACTCTGTCTATCATCGGCAACATGAGGGCGAAACCTTAGATTTTTGTTGTCTGGGCTGCGCTACTGTCTGGGAAACCATCCATGGCAGCGGATTGGGATCTTACTATGCTCAACGAGAAATCACAGGCGATGAGAGCCCTGTGGATTTTGAATCGACTCAAGATTTCAAGCGTTTTGATCGAGAGGGGGTTTTCCGTTCTTATGTCAAACAAAGGGATGATGGGTTGCATGAAATAAGTTTACTGGTGGATGGCATTCACTGTGCCGCCTGCATTTGGCTCATTGAAAAATTTCTGCAGCAATCCCATGGCATTCATGAAGTGTTGCTCAACATAGGAACCCACCGTGCTTTTGTTGTCTGGGACCAGCAATCTGTTAAACTTTCCGAAATTTTGGAAAGATTTCACAAAATAGGCTATACCGCACTTCCTTACGATCCAGCGCTTCATGAACAGCATCAGCAAAGTTTATTACGGCAAATTCTGCTTCGTCTTGCGGTTTCGGGATTCTGTGCCGGCAATATCATGCTGTTCAGCATTTCGTTGTATGCCGGGTATTTTAGTGGAATGGAGGAAGAGTACAAATTTTTATTTGAAGCCATTTCAGGTTTGCTCAGTCTCCCCGCCATGGCATACAGCGCCATTCCTTTTTGGCAGGGCGCCTGGCGCGCAATGCGGATTCGGCAGCCAAACATGGACTTTCTCATAGCCCTGGGCATTGGGATTACTTTCACCTATTCGGTGGTCATGCTTCTGACAAAAACAGGAGATACCTATTTTGATTCATGTGCCATGATTATCTTCTTCCTGCTCATTGGACGCACCCTGGAACATCTCACAAAAACGAAAGTCATTTCCATTACCGAACGGCTCTCCAGCCTGTCTCCGAAGTTTGCAGCACGGCTGAATGAAGATGGTGAGGAAGCCACTGTGACTCTGGATGAAATCGAAACAGACGACAGGCTGCTTGTGCGTCCTGGAGATACCGTACCGGTTGATGGGATCATTGAGTCAGGAGAAACAGAAATTGATGAATCCTCGTTGACCGGAGAATCCCAATGGCGCTTTGTTACAGCTGGAGAAAACATATTTGGAGGAACCGCTAACCAATCCAATGCTTTTGTGATGGTCGCCCAGGCCGTGGGACAGGATACCATCTTGCAGCGCATTGTTCGTCTTGTCGAAGACGCGTCCCAGCGCAAACCAAAAATTCAACGAATTGCCGATCATGTGGCTTCCTGGTTTGTATGGGTCGTTCTCTTGCTGGCCCTGGGAACATGGGCCTATTGGAACTGGTGGGGGGACGGAGGCACAAAATCGCCCTGGCTCATTGCTGTTTCGGTCATCATCATTGCATGTCCATGTGCCCTGGGACTGGCAACTCCTACAGCAATTCTGGCAGGCACCAGCATTGCCACACGCCTGGGTTTGTTGTTCAAAGGAGGTGATCTACTGGAAGAAGCCGCACGGATCACGGATATTATTTTTGACAAAACAGGGACGCTGAGCCAAGGCACCATGCAGGTGATTTCAGTACATGATCTTGGTGGCCAAAAAATGTCCCAATGGTTTCCGTTGATACTCCCATTGGAGCACCTGGCCCATCATCCCATTGCAGAAGCCATAGAAAACTATGCCTTATCTCTTGATTATCAACGACCTCCCATGGACCCTCAATTGTTTCGCACCTATCCCGGACGCGGAATTTCCGGATACATCGACAACCAGTTCATTATTGCCGGAAATTGCCTTTTGTTGAAAGAGCATGGTATCCCTCTCCCAGAATCTGCTGTTATACCAAATTCATTACAGCAGCCTTACCTTGAAATCTATGTTGTCATCAATCAAACCCTGCAGGGAAAAATAGTTTTACAGGACATGCTCCGCAAAGAGGCACCAGAAATTTTGAAAACTCTTCAGCAAATGAAAATACACACGCATATACTTTCTGGAGATCATCAGAATGCCGTCAATTATCTGGCACAGCATTTGAGCATTGAAGAGGCTCATGGAAATTTGCTTCCTGATCAAAAACTGGAATATATTCAAAAACTGCAGGAGCAGGGAAAACGTGTACTGATGGTTGGGGATGGGATCAATGATGCGCCTGCACTCAATCAGGCAAATGTGGGAATTGCTGTGCGGAATGCTACGGATATTTCATTGGACACGGCAGATATTGTGCTCATGCATTCGCAGCTCCATGGAATTCTTCATGTCCTCCAGATTTCGAAACAAACCCGAAAACTGATTAAACAAAACCTTGGTATTTCACTCATCTATAATGCTCTCACCATACCAGCAGCAATGATGGGGTGGATCAACCCCCTTTTTGCCGCATTGGCAATGGCATGCAGTTCTATATTGGTGACGCTGAATGCCTTGCGTTTTCGCCAAGCTGGCATCAAATATTAGCTAAGGGATGCCAGCGCGCATTCCTGGGTGTGGAAAACAGGAATCATACGATCCAGGCGAGTTATTTCAAAAATTCTGGAAATGTGTCTGTTTAACTGACAGGCTGCTAATTTTGTTCTCTGCTGCTGAAATCTCTTGTGCACCAGCATGATTGCTTCGATTCCAATGGAATTCATTTCTGAGATTTTCTCAAAATCAATGACAACTGTCTTATTTTTATGAATGTGCATGAGTCCAAAGATATAAGTACGCACTTTCAGTTCTTCTCCTGCTGTTATTTTCCCACTAATGGAAACGATGCAGATGTCGTTCTGGATGCGATGGGTTATGTGCATTGTCAGGCTCCAATGTGATTTAGTACGAGTTTATCGGTTCATTCTGTTGTATGCTATTCACAAAACTTGCCAGGCCTTTATTTTTAGTCACAAATTCAATCTATCCAGAGCATTCTGTCTCTATTTTCCCCATCAAAACCAAGAAAATTCGGTCTTGCAGCAGGACTTCCATACTTGTCAATTTTCTTAAATTGGAGTGCTTCGTGTAACCCGAAAATAGGATGAGTGAGAGGGAAAACTAGAATATTTTTCCCTTGCGCAGTATAAAATGACATCGCTGATTGATTTTAAGGGCAAACATGAGTAACCTGAATGACAGGCAAACCACATGCCTGTCATTGAAAATCAGCACGAATAAGAAACAGAGGCCGTATGAAAAAAAATGAAAATGATGCAAAAAATGTCATGGCAAAGGACGAGTTACAAAAACCCAGAGAACCTCAAAACTCTGTAAAAAGCACAGGGGCGCAGGAGTTCTTTGATGTCAACGGAAAACAAATGACACCACAGCAGCTGCTGGCAGACTATCAAAAATTAACAGAAAAAACTCTGTACATGAAGAAACAAAGTAAAAAAGCTGTGGTGCGACGTAAGGATGAGCTTAGCTTGAAACCGTACCAGGCCGAATTGATCAAACTCCAGCTTCATCTGGAAAAAAACAATGAAAAAATCATTATTCTTTTTGAAGGAAGAGATGCCGCAGGCAAAGGAGGTACCATCCGCCGTGTGACCCGATACATGAATGAGAAACATTATCGTGTGGTCGCCCTGCCCAAACCCACAGAAACCCAAAAGACTCAGTGGTTTTTCCAAAAGTACGTCTCTTATTTTCCCCGAGGAGGAGAAATTGTTCTGTTTGACCGCAGTTGGTACAATCGGGCGATGGTTGAGCCGGTCTTTGGCTTTTGTTCCAAACAAGAGTATCAAAACTTCATGTCAGGTGTTACAGGTTTTGAAAAAGATTTAGTCCGCCAGGGAACACACCTAATCAAACTCTATTTTAGTGTCACCAAAGAAGAGCAGGCCTATCGGTTTGAAAGAAGAAAAAGTGATCCTTTACGGCAATGGAAACTCAGTGAAGTTGATGTCCAGGCACAAGACCGCTGGGATGATTTCACCCGGGTCAAATATGAGATGTTGAAACGTACTCACACATCGATTGCCCCGTGGTCTGTCATTCGTTCCAATAACAAGCAAGCAGCCCGAATTAATGCCATGAAGGTGATTCTCAATGCAGTGGATTATGAAGGTCGAGATTCCAGTTTAAACTTTGTCCCTGACCCAAAAATTGTGGTTTCCGGCGCTAGAGAACTGGAAACGCTGCATGCCGAGCAAATACGAAAAGGAAATTTCAAAAATTACTCGGGGATTGATACCTCTTTCTTTGATTTCGATGATGTGGAGCATTGATTCATATCGGTCGTTGGGATCGATTCAAGGAAAGGACAAAGACACTATTTTTTCTAGCTGAATGACTGTATGGTGCAAGAGGTTTCTTGCGTCACAATACGTATCTTTTCCCACAAGCGTTCTCTTGCATTCACCATGCATGACCCACGAATTTTTGAACTTTCTTTAACTTCACAAGAGCAATCTTTTTGTAAATCGGCAGTCTTTTCCGCATGGGGCGGATAAAATTATCCATTATAAAAATAATTAATTTGATTGGGCATACAATGTGCTGTTGTACTATAATCACCCGGAGGCAGGGAGGCTTCCAAAAGGCCTTTAACTCTACTTTGTTGAGGTTCGCAGCAAAGGACACAAGCGAACCCTGTAAATAAAGTCGAATTAATCAGGAAACCAAGCCATGTATATTGAAACAATCGAAGCAGATGCACAAAAAGTCATCGAACATGAAGTGGAAAAAGAAGAAAACTATCTCAACCTGTGGGGATATTTGAGACGGCGCTACCCGAGGATGGACTTGAACAATAAACGTTTTTTAGAATTGATCCAGATGAAAGCCCATTTGGAAGGAACCAGAGAAATAAGAAACTATGGATTTGAATTGGCAGGGGTTCGCAAGCGTTAATGAACGTATCAACGATTCAAGGCTTCATCAATCAGAGTGGACACCTGATCTGGATTTCTGGAAAACACCGCATCTTTGATTGCCTCTAACCGGTCACGGTGAGGAGAATCAAAATTTTTACAAAGTTTTTCCATCTTGGTGATTTGTTCGACAAGATAACCTGTCTGATAATAAGGGATTTGGGCAAGCTGCTCAAACTCATTCAATAAATGAGTTTCCTGTTCATTTGACAAAGCAGGGAGTTCCTTTGTTGTTAATTCCGTGGGCGCAGCAAATTGCTGATCAAGGAACTCCATCAGCTGATGGGCCAGGGCAGGCACCTCATCTCCGTTTTCTGTTTTGCCTGACTCAGCCAAAGCCCTGCCAAATTCCGTGATACGGCCAAATCCATAAGCTCCGCCGCTGCCTTTCATTTGGTGTCCCAGTGTGAAAATAGCAGCAAAATCACGATTGAGATGTGCTTGCAAAATCGCTTCGGCATTTTCACGACAGCTTTTCAGGTATTTGGGAATATATTCTTTGAGATCACTATCACTCGAATCAAATTCATGGGAAGTAATCCAAGACTCCCGGTTACCCAGCTTTAAAACCGTTTCTAAAAACATGGCTTTGGTCAGCGGTTTACTCAAGTAAGCCGTACAGCCTGCCTGAAAACATTTTTGCTGATCATCTTTCAAAGCATAAGCTGTGACAGCAATGATCGGAACCGGAGGCACTCCCTGCTTTTCTTCCCAGTCTCTTATCGCCCGGGTGGCCTCATAGCCGTTCATTTCCGGCATTTGCATGTCCATCAACACCACATCCCAACGACTGGATACAAATTTTTCTAAGGCCTCTTTCCCGTTTTCCGCCATTTCCATCAGACAGGGAATGGTCCCCAATAACTTTTCAATCACAAACCGATTGTCTGTTGAATCTTCTGCAACCAGAATCCGTAAAATAGGAAGAGCATTCTCTGATGTTTCAAGCTGGATGGGTTTTTCTGCCGTTGAGGCCGAATCAACCAAGTTGGGTTTATTCAGATTGCGTAATTCAAAAGGCAGTTCAAAGAAAAAAATACTGCCTTCTCCCATTTGACTTTTCAACCTCAATTCTCCACCAGCGGCTTCCACCAATTTTTTGGATATAGCCAATCCCAAACCACTTCCGTCATATTTTCGGGTAGTCAACGATTCCCCTTGCGTGAACGGGTCAAAAATGACTTTTTGCTGCTCAGAAGAAATGCCAATCCCTGTGTCTTCGATCACAAAAGAAAACTTCCTGATTGACTTCTCGTCGGTTTCAGTACTGCTAATTTCCAAACGCACATGGCCTGATTGTGTAAACTTGATGGCATTGCCCAGGAGATTGATCAAAACCTGCTGTAAATGAACCGGTTCACCAATCACGGAAAGAGGAACCTCTGGCTGGATATAACTGATCAGCTTTATATTTTTTTCCCGTGCTTTGACTGCCATCATCTGCACCGTCTCAGTCACCAAGCCCTCCAGATTGAAGGGGACTATGTTTGTTTCCAGCATCCCTGCTTCAATTTTAGAAAGATCCAGAATATTATTGATCAGCTTTAGCAATGATTTTCCTGAATTTTTCAACCGTCCCACATAATCCTGCTGATCCAGATTCAGTGTCGTTTCTTCTAAAAGCTCCGCCATGATCAGAATGGAATTCATAGGGGTGCGGATCTCATGGCTCATGTTGGCCAGAAAATCAGATTTTGCCTGACTGGCACGCTGCGCTGCCAACACCGCGTTCTCCAATTCAGCACTGCGCTCCTTGAGACTGTCATAGGCGGATTCCAGAGAATTGGCATAATCACTGAGCTGCTGGTAAAGACGTCTCTTTTCTAAAGCGTTTTCTACAGAAAAAAGAAACTGTCTGGAATATTCGACAGGTTTGTTCAGGAAATCAGAGATTTGATATTTTTCCAGGAAATCATAGGCGTCCGATAACTCACCATAGCCTGTCAGGATGATCAATGAAATGCCCTGGTCTTTTTGACGGACATGATGAATCAGTGATTTTCCATCCATGCGGGGCATGTTCAAATCAACGATCATCAAATCATAAGGATGACTGGAACCAATCGCATTCTGCCACTTTTCTAAAGCGTCTTCTCCATCTATGGCAGAATCGATGTGATGCGGAGTCCTTTTTAACCATTTCGTTGTGATGTCCCGGACAATAGGCTCATCATCAACAACTAAAATATGGTATTTAGACTTGTCTGGGTGCTCGTTTTTCATGTTTCAAAAGGAGGCGTTTCTTTTGTATGACAAAACATTATTTATGCGAATCCGGAGTTACAATTTATTTGATAAAAACAATGCTTGGCAAAAAGAACTTTGTCATGGCGGACTTGACCCGGCATCCAGAAAACTCTGGGGATTCTTTTGGATTCCGGGTCGAGCCCGGAATGACATCGTTTTCAACTCCCTGTTCATATATTATGAGCCAAACTGGAAATTATGTCAATTTCAAATTTTGGAAAAAAAATCCGAAATCTTTTCCTTGCCCCCATTATTGACTTCGTTCTCTTTCTAAAACCTCAAGGTAATGCCCAATATAATGGGTGATTTCTTGTTTGTCATTCAGGGCTTTCATGATCCGCAGCTTTTCCAGACACATGTTTCCGTTTTTATGTCGATTCCAGATGTTGCCTTCCCATTCATCTGTCTCTAACAGCGAAGTCCACATTTGCTGGTAAAAGGATTCATCATGACGTCCTGATTTAAAAACTCTGGGATTTTTTCCAATCAATTCCTCTTTAGAATAACCATGCAGGTTCGCAAAAGTCTGGTTGACACGCACAATGGATCCATTCTTGTCCGTAATCATAGCAGCGGCCTGGGATTCGAAGGCAACATTGGCCAAATAAAGATCTTCTTCCATCCGTTTACGGTCTGTAATATCCACAAAGGTCATCACAATCCCCGAATAGGTTTTAGGGGCCACATAATAAGGCAGCACTCTCATCAAAAACCAGCGTCCTTCTGAGTTCTGAACTTCTTGTTTCACCGCTTCTGAAGAGCGCTGCACCGAGTGAACCAGGGCAAGAGGGTCCTCACCAACCAGGTTGTGAGTCAAGTGATGGAAAGGACGCTCCACATCGCTGTCGATGATTTGGTATATTTCTGACAACTGCGGAGTGAATTTACGGATTTCCAGGTTTTCATCCAAAAACAGGGTGGCAATTTGGGTTCCTTTGAGCAAATTATCGACATCATGGTTCAATTCTGAATACTCCATGATTTTGCGCTGGTGTTCGGCATTGACGGTGTACAATTCTTCATTGACCGACTGCAGCTCCTCATTGGTGCTTTGCAATTCCTCGTTACTGGCCAGCAGTTCCTCATTGGTAGCTTGTAATTCTTCATTGGACGTTTCCAGTTCCTCAATGGTGGCCTGCAGGTTTTCACGGTTGAACTGCAGTTCCTGCTCTAAGTCCTGAATGCGCTGTTCGGCTTCCTTGGTCACATCATAAGAGAACCCTGTTTCCATATCATTCCGAACGATCTTCATGGGCTGTTCTTCTTCAATAAAAATCCCTGCCAAAGGATCCTGCCCTTTTTTATCAGGCAATGGCACAATGCGCATCTTAAGAACTTTAATCACATCATTGCGACTGATTCGGATATTAGAATAGTTTGTCTCTTCCCTGGTTTTGAAAACTTTCTGGATTCCAGTTGCCAGGGGAATGGTCAACTCTTTGAGGGCCATCTTGGAAAGATCATTGTGCATTTTCCCAGCAGGCAGTTTGAAATAATCACTGGTATCTCCGACGGTATGAAGCAGTTCCATTTGCTCATTAGTCACCAGAGTCAACGGAAGATAATCAACGGACACTCCCTGGATCAAACGCTCCAGGAGCCGCTCTTCTTCATGCATCCGCAAGATGTTTCGACGGTGAGGGTAGCGCGTGTATTCCATTCGAGTTGTGACATCGAGTGGAGCCGCAACGGCTTGATTTCCGAGTGACATACTGCGCCGTCCCTTGCAGAGGTACAGTTTCCACTTGTGATCCAGCGCTTCAAAATACTCAGACATTTCTCCGGTCGTTTCACTGGTGCCGAGAAATAGGATTCCCTGCGGATTGAGAGCAAAATTGAACAGTTCCAGAGCTTTTTTCTGGAGAACAGGCTGCAGGTAAATGAGTAAATTACGGCAGCTGACTAAGTCTATATTGGTAAAGGGAGGATCTTTGATAAGATTGTGCTGGGCAAAAACAACCATCTCACGGATGCTGCGCGTAACGTAAAAAGTATCATCTTTGCGTTGAAAATACCTGGACAATAATTTAGGTGACATGTCGGCGGCAATGCTTTCAGGATAGGCTCCGTTGCTTGATCGCTCGATAGCATTACGGTCCACATCGGTTGCAAAAATTTTTACATTAAATGACCGCCCCATGTCTTCCATGCACTCCCGGAAAAGAATTGCCAGAGAATAGGCCTCTTCCCCTGATGAACATCCGGCAGTCCACAGACGAATCTCTCGTTTTTCTCCTCTTTCCAGCAGCTCCGGAATCCACCTTTCCTTCAGGGTATTAAATGCTTCGTCATCACGAAAAAAATTAGTCACCCCAATCAATAATTCACGGTAGAGGCTGCTGATCTCCCTGGGGTAGCTTTCCATATACTTCACATAGTCTTGCAGCTCATGAATCTGGTTGACGGTCATTCGACGCTCAATACGCCGGATGATGGTCGAAGGTTTGTAATAGGTGAAATCCACTTTGTGTTTCTCACGCAGCAGTGAAAAAATCCGAGTCAGTCCATCTTCGTTGGTCAGCAGTCCTTCAGAAAACTCGGATTTGGTAGCATAAGGATGCTTGATGAAAGAAAGCAGCTGTTCCGGCATTTCACTGGGGGCTAAAATGAAGTCTGCCAGGCCTGTGGCAATAGCACTGCGGGGCATTCCGTCAAATTTAGCGGACTCTTCACTCTGCACCATCACCATTCCTCCACACTCTTTGATGGCCCTCGTACCCCGTGTCCCGTCACTTCCTGTGCCGGAAAGGATGATGCTGATGGCCCGCTCTCCCTGGTCATCTGCCAAGGAACGCAGAAATACATCAATAGGGAGATTGAGGCCCTGGGAATGATCCTGTTCACTCAAGAGCAGTTTCCCATGAAAAATCTTTAAATTCTTTTTGGGAGGAATCAAATAAATATTATTCGGCTCTACCAGCATGCCTTCTTCTGTCCGATAAACAGACATTTTAGTACGCTTTGATAAAAGTTCTTTCATCAAACTTTTATAATCCGGCGAGAGATGCTGGATGACAATAAAGGCCAACCCGCTATCGGTAGGCATGTCTTTGAAAAATTCTTCAATAGCTTCCAGTCCTCCGGCTGATGCGCCTACTCCGACATAATGGGACGGTGTATTCTCTGTTTTTTTGTCCATGGATAATTCCTCAAATCATGTTACAAGATTTTTTGATTTCTCAAGCTGCCGGAGCTCATCAAAACCGTTTTTTCAGTCCAGCAAATCACGCAATGCGCGGAGCAGGTCCTGCAGTTCGACAGGTTTGAGCATATATGTTTTCACACCAATGGCATGTGCCTGCTTTTCAGAGATGTGATCACTGTAGCCTGTTGTTAAGATAACCGGGATATCTGGACGCAGCAGGAGCAGTTCTTTACAGAGTGTATCTCCGGTGAGGCCAGGCATGGTTTGGTCAGTGATCACAAGATCAAATTGTGCTGGACGGCTGCGGAACAGTTCCAAGGCGCTCTTGCCGTTGGTGCATGCGGTGACTTGATACCCATGATGCTTGAGAGCTGATGTATAATAATTGATCAGCACCAGTTCATCATCAACCACCATGACGTGCTCACTCCCTCTTTTTACAGGCGTGTCATCTAATTCTTTCTCTGCAGGAGCATTTTCAACGATAGGAAAAAACAAAGAAAATGAGGTTCCCTGTCCTGGTTTACTGTCTACAGTGATGACACCATTGTGGTTTTCCATGATACCGTGCACCACGGACAAGCCCAGTCCGGTTCCCTGCCCAACCTCTTTTGTCGTAAAAAATGGGTCAAAGATACGGGCCATCACTTCGGGCGTCATGCCATGTCCTGTATCCTTCACAGTAAGCACCGCATAGTTTCCGGCTTTCATTTGCGAATGGGGAACATTGGTGATGCTGATCTGTTTCTCTTCCAGAATGACGTCAATGTCTCCTGTGTCGTTTTCCAGGGATTGCCGGGCATTGTTACACAAGTTGACCAGGATTTGATGGATTTGGGTGATGTCCGCCTGGACAGGGCGACAATTTTTATCCAGGCAGCGTTTGATCTGGATGGTGGAAGGAAAAGTCGCTCGCAGCATCTGCAGAGCTTCTTTAATGAGAGGAGAGAGCGCAATTGGCATACTGTGTGTGTGCATCAAATCCGGGCGGCTGAAAGCAAGAATTTGTTTCACCAGCTGTTTGGCTCGGCCTCCTGCTTTTTTAACCTGACGCAGGCTCACGGAGTCGAAATTCCCCTCATCTTCCAGCATCAGATCAACATAGCCCAGCATGATTGCCAGAATGTTGTTGAATTCATGGGCAATGCCTCCAGCCATCGTCCCAATGGCTTCCATTTTCTGGGACTGCCGCAGTTGATTCTCCAGGTTTTTCTGTTCCGAAATATCCCGGATGATGGTAGAAAATTGATCAATTTTTCCAGCAGCATCTTTATGGCAGATAAAGACCTGGGAAACAGGGATTTCATTCAAATTACTGGTACGGACCTTCGTTTCTGCATGCCACACTCCATGTTCGATGGATTTGGGAATTCCCTGGTTTAAAATAAAATCAGCAATCTGCCCGGGATGATAATCCATGATTTGGGTTTGTGTCACATCCACATCATCCTCAAATTCCATCATTTTTTTCCCTGCCTGATTGAGGTAGAGAATGTTGCCTTGCTGATCGGCCATCCCAATCATATCAGAGGTACTCTCAATAATGGAATTCAACCGTTCGCTCATCACCTCGGCTTCTCTTTTTTCAGTGATATCACTGATAACCAGCCGGTACTGAGGTATTTTCGTTGATTCTGCCCCCTTGGCTCCATGCAAATGCGCATAAAACCGACTGCCGTCCTGCCTGATCATTCCTAACTCAAATATTCTTGTTTTTGAGCCGGTTACTATTTGTTTGTGATGGTGATAAAAGACAGCAACATGCTCTTCTGTAAAAAATTGAGAAAGCGGTCTGCCCAAAAGCTGATCCTTTTCGATCTTCAAAAGATCCAGTCCGGTTATGTTGGCATCCAGGACCAAACCATTCTGTTCTATGGTGAAGTAGCCGACAGGCGCTGAATTGTAAAGTTCTCTAAACCTGTTTCGTGTTTTGATCAGCTCTTCTTGAGTTCGGAGCATTTCTTCATTCTGCATCTGCAGTTCGATCTGATGAACTCGTAAATCATGAACGAGCTCCTGCAAATCCATTTTAGACAGGTTTTCCAACTCCTCATCATGAGGCTTTATCTGATTTTTTGCTTGTTCACGCAGATGTTCAAGTGATTCCAATATTCCCCCTTGCTGACACAATGATTACATGCGACTCCGAAGTTATAAATTTACTTTATAAAAACAATGCTTTACAAAAAGTAATTTGTCATGCCGGACTTGATCCAGCATCGAGAAAACTCTGGAAATTCTTTTGGATTCCGGGTCGAGCCCGGAATGACATCGTTTTCAACTCCGGATTCATATATTACATATCAACTCAATCAAAAATTTTCCGAACAGTTCCCAGCAGTTTGTCCATGGCAACAGGTTTTATCATGTATTGGCGAATACCAAGCCGATGCGCTTTTTCTTTTGACAAAGTATCACTGTGCCCTGTTATCAAAATAATAGGAAGGTTTGGTTTGAGGGACAGACATTTCCGGCTCAACTGGTCTCCTGTCAGATTCGGCATGGTTTGATCAGAAATGAGCATATCAAACTGATCAGGGTTGGAGCAAAATAGATTTTCTGCCTCCAGACTATTATTGGTCACAGTGACCTGGTAACCATATTTTTTGAATGCAGATTTGTAAAACTGGCACAAAACCTCTTCATCGTCAACCATTAAAATACGCTCGTTACCGTGACGATTCATATCGATGAGTTCCTCTTTTTCCTGTATTTTTTTCTCAATGATCGGAAAATACACGGTAAAGGTGGTTCCCTGGCCAATAATACTTTCCACCCCAATGACCCCCTGGTGGTTCTTGATAATACCATGGACTACCGAAAGGCCCAATCCCGTCCCTTTTCCTGTTTCTTTTGTTGTAAAAAAAGGATCAAAGATCCGATCCCTCATTTCTGGAGGAATGCCGCAGCCTGTGTCCTGGATGGTCAATTGAGCATAAGGTCCTGGTTTCATATCAGGCAGAGGAATAGACCATGCTTCAAAAACACTTTCCTGCAACGATATGCTCAAGACCCCCCGATCTTTGATCATGGCTTGCCGGGCATTGGTACACAAGTTCATGATG
Source organism: SAR324 cluster bacterium (assembly GCA_015231885.1). Classification (GTDB taxonomy): domain Bacteria; phylum SAR324; class SAR324; order SAR324; family NAC60-12. The sequence continues at coordinate 15,685 of JADGAT010000041.1, read as the reverse complement.
ACTTGGTGAATCTGGGTCGCATCGGCTAAAATAGGACGGCAGGTGAAATCAATTTTTTGCCGAATTTCAATGGTCGTTGGCAAAGTCGCCCGCAACAGCTGCAGCACTTCTTCAATGAGCGGTGCGGCATCAACAGGTTCCCGCTGGTCTTCCAACGGGCGGCTGTAGGTCAGGATCTGTCGAACCAGCTTTTTAGCCCGATTTCCTGCATTATAAACATTATTCAGATATTCCTGCTGCTCCTGTTTTGTCAACTCCGGAAAGTCTTCCAACAGCATTTCTGTATAGCCCAGAATCGCATAGAGGATGTTGTTGAATTCGTGGGCAATTCCCCCAGAAAGGACGCCAACGGCCTCCATTTTCTGAGAATGACGCAGCTGCTTTTCCAATCTCATGCGTTCGTCTTCTGCTTCTTTTTGCCGAGTGATGTCGGTGACACTGACCAATAGCTGTGATTTTTCTTCTGAATCTGCTGGATGCTTCCATGGAATGATCCGCCCCCTCAGGCTGACATACACCACAGGCTTTTTTTGGGGCTGCAGCTGAACTTCCAGGTATTTGTCTTCAGGGCTATTAAAAAATGCGTTGAAGCGGGCAAAAAACATTTGCTGGTCGTCAGGAGACATGAAAGTGATCAGTGCTCTTCCCAGCATGTGCCTCAGTTCCGTATTGAGCATCTCTACCATCGTATGATTGGCTTCCAGAATGATTCCATTGCTGTCGATGGTGATGTAGCCTGTTGGTGATTTATGATACAAAAGAGAGAAGCGGTCTCGTGATGATTCTAGTTCTTCCTGCACTCCACGCAGTTCATCATTCTGCATTTCCAGTTCAATCTGCTGAACCTGCAGGTCGTGGAGCAACTCCGTGGTTTCTTTAAAAACCTTTTCACCTGTAGTGGCCAGGTTGTTCCTGGCCAGTTTCTCTGCCTTTTCCCGCAGCTCCTCAAAACGTTTTTTTTGTTCTGTTGTTTCCATTCTTTAGTTTTTTATTGATCAACCTGCCATTTCAAGATAGCAATACTCTGGTTGGCTTGATTGAGATCTTTTAAAAAATCGGAGAGCTGCTGCTGAAGGAGGTCATTTTCATTTTCCACTTGTTCATATTTTTTCATCATCTCTGCATGGGCTTGAGTCAATTCCGAATTGTGAAAGGAAAACTGGACCAGTTGACTGATCAAATGTTTTCGGTGCTGTTCCTGTGAATCAATTTTCTTTTTCATTTCGTCCACTTGCTTTACCAGGTACTGCAGATCTCTGTTGATTTTAAAAATCTGCTTTTCCTTTTTAAACAGTTTGACAAAAATTTCAATTTTGGAGCGCAGGAGCTGCGGAGAAAAGGGCTTGGTCAGATAATCAAACCCTCCTGCCTCATAGCCCTGGAAAATACTGTCATCATCAATATATGCCGCAGAAACAAAGATGACCGGAATGTGCTTGCCTTTATCGGTTTGCTTAATTTTCTCTGTGGCTTCAAAGCCATTCATCTCCGGCATGTGAACATCCATCAGAATGACCGCAATGTCTTCTTCCTGCTCAATTTTATCCAGAGCTTCCCGCCCGGAAGACGTTGATATCACACCATACCCGCTTTTCCGCAAAATACTTTCCAAAGCAAATATATTTGCGGGCTGGTCATCAACGACCAGAATATTAACCTTTTTTTCCTGCATTCACTATTTTTCCTTTGAGGTTTGGGGATGAGAATAAAATAACGTCCAGCAACAAGCCCCCTCTTTAGCACCCGGAATCATATACTACTCGCTCACCAAATCATTACGACAATTTTAATAGATATCATATCAGCTGAAAACCTCCAAATATTTTATGACAAATCCAGAAATATCATTGTAATTTCGTGGCTAAGGGTTCGTGCAGAAATAACGTTGACAAAGATGAGGAAGTATTTTTTCTTGGCTACAAGGCGTCTTCAATTGTGCATACTGGAGTATGTGCCTTTGAAGACAACACCGTAGACGAGGAAAAGGA
>JADGAT010000041.1:0-13687 GCA_015231885.1 SAR324 cluster bacterium | reverse complement strand
TATGTGCCTTTGAAGACAACACCGTAGACGAGGAAAAGACAAGTCATCTGTAAAGGTTATTTATGTACGAGCCCTAACATCCTGGATTCCCTGAACCACGAAAAATTAATGGTTTAATTGGATTAGAACCGCAGTTGATCTGAAAGAACTGGCCTCTTTAAGATTCATTGTGATACAATTGATTTCGACATCACGTCTTCATTACTCAGCAAATGTTACGCAACAGGCACAAATGATGGAATCATTAATCATTTTAATTGTTGATGATAACCAGGATGATAGGCAAATCATCAAACACTTGCTCAAACAGATCACCAGCCAGCAATATATAGTCTTGGAGGCACATGACGGTGAAACAGGGCTGCTGCGCTACCAGCAAGAGGCCCCTGATTGTGTCCTGCTGGATTATAAGCTGCCCGACCTGGATGGATTGGGCTTTTTGGAAGCTATTGGCCGCAATGAAAGTATTGTCGATATTCCGGTTATTGTACTCACCGGCCATGGAGATCAAGAAATCGATAAACAGGTAATGCGTGCAGGAGCCATTGACTATTTGCTGAAAGATGAGATCAATGCCAGTATTCTGGAAAAATCGATTCGGCATGCCATTGAGCGCAACCAAATGGAAAAACTGTTAAAAACCCGTACACAGGATCTCGAAGCAGCCTACCAGCAAATACAGACATCCCATCAGCAGCTCGAAGCAGAATTTGAAGACAGAAACTCAAAATTAATAGAGAGTGAAAGGCGCTACAAACGATTAGTGGAAGGTTCTCCCAATATCGTTTATATTTATTCCAGTAAAAAAGGGGCCTCTTACTGGTCATCCCGCGTTCAAGATATCCTCGGTTTCTCTCCTCAAGAGTTGGTCGAAAATCCATTCCTGTGGCACAACTCCATTCATTCCGAAGATATAGCCCTGGTCGATAAAGCCATCGAGGACAGCAGAGAGTCCAATTATTTTGATGTACAATACCGCATTCAAGACAAAGGGGGACAATGGCACTGGTTTCATGACCGCACGATCAATATTTCTGAAACAGGCGATGAAATAGTTATTGAAGGAATTGCCTCTGATGTCAGCTCTCAAATAGCAACTGAGCAAAAATTACAATTTGCTAAGGAACAGGCAGAAGCAGCCAATCTAGCCAAATCTCGATTTTTGGCCAACATGAGCCATGAAATCCGTACCCCGTTGAGCGCCATTATCGGTTTTAGCGAGTTGCTCCAGCAAGGAGAGACCGGGTTGCCTCCGAAATATCTTCGGTATTTGAACAACATCAGGACCAGCTCTCAAAACCTTGCGGAACTGATCAATAATATCCTGGATTTATCAAAAATTGAAGCAGATCGAATGAAGCTTTCCCTGGAACCCCTGAACCTCCAGCAGCTGATTCAGGGGATTTATCATATCAATAAAGTGGCAGCTCAGAAAAAAGGGATTGTGTATCATTATGAGTTTTCTTCTGCTTTGCCGGTTATGGTCGAGTCCGATCGCACAAAATTGAATCAAATCATCATGAATCTTGTCAGCAATGCCGTCAAATTCACTCCTGAGGGAAAAAAAGTCATTTTAAGCGCTGAAAAAAAAGACCATTGTCTTTTACTGCAAGTGATTGATGAGGGAATTGGAATTCCCCAGGACAAGCAGGAAACAATTTTTGACGCATTTGTGCAGGCCGATGGCACAACCGCCTCTCGTTTTGGCGGAACAGGACTGGGGTTGACCATTGTAAAAAAAATGATTGATTTTCTGGGAGGTTCCCTCGAACTGGAAAGTGAACCCGGTAAAGGTTCCACTTTTTCAGTGACACTGCCTCTCAAAGAGCTGGAAGGTGCTTCTTTGGAAAGTTCAATTTGCTGGGATGATTATCACTTCAGTCAGGATAATATCGTAGTTGTTGCAGAAGACCATCACATGAACCGGCAAATGATACAGGGGCTTTTTGAAAAACTGGGATTGACCGTCCATCTGACCGAAAATGGAAAAGAAACCGTTGAGTGCATAAAGGATCTAAGAAAAAAAAAGAAGCACCCTCATTTGGTATTGATGGATGTTAACATGCCCACCATGGATGGAATGGACGCAACCCGACAACTCCGTCAACTTCCAGACGGCTCCAGCATCCCCATTGTTGGTGTTTCGGCAAATGCCTTTAATAAACAAAAGGAACAGGCTTTGGCATGCGGAATGAATGATTATCTGATAAAACCCCTGGATCCCGCCAAATTTCTTGCGGTTTTGGAAAAATATTTACGGCAGGATCCTTCCAGAAATTTACATCCCTCCCCTCCCATCTCGTTACCGGAATCACTGAAAAAGGAGGTGAGACAGGAAATTGTTTTTCTCTATCATATCCCGGTTTTTCAAATGGAAAAAATTTTTAAACAAATCGAAAAAATCAGAAACATCAGTACAGGGTATGAATCCGTCGTTGCCCCGTTTTTGAGAGATATCGAGAAAAAAACTTATGAAGCCGATGATAAAGGAATGAAACAATCAATTGAGAACTTTTTAAACGATTTTAGAAAATGAAACGCATTTTAGTGATTGATGATGAACAGCCGATTCGTGAATATCTGAAAATTATGATGGAAAAAACGGGTTATACGGCGTTGGATGCTGCTGATGGTGATGCCGGACTGACACTGCTGGCTGAATGTCCCTGTGACTTGATAATTACTGATATTTTTATGCCAAATAAAGAAGGACTGGAAACCATTCTGGAGTTAAAATCTAAATACCCTTCCATCAAGATCATTGCCATTTCTGGTGGTGGAATCAGTGTTGATGATGTGCTGGGAATGTCAAAAGAGTTTGGTGCCGATTATTCTTTCCAGAAGCCCATTAACATGGATGGACTGATCAATGCGGTGAAAGACTTAATTGGTGAACCATGATCACAGTTGGTTGCGATACTGTGCGAGGCAATAAAAAATTTCATTCCTTGCCCAGCTTTTCCTGAAACAGCTTGACGGTTTCCCGCAACTGGCCATTTTCTTCGAGCAGTCTGCTGTTTTCCTGTTTCAAGTCATCTCGGATTTCCTTAAATTTAAGCATGAAGCTTATGCGCAACAGCAGTTCTTCCTTTTTGAAGGGGCGGGAAAGATAATCATCGGCACCAAACAACAATCCATCCGACTGATCATCTCCAGAAGTTCGCATGCCGGATGCCATAATAATCAAAGGATCCGAAGCTAGATGGGCTTCTTTGATTTGATTACAAACTTCCAAACCATCCATATCAGGCAACATCACATCCAAAACGATCAGATCAGGCAAATGGGTACGAGCCTCTTCCAGAGCATCCGATCCCGTCTCTGCCACAATCACCTCATACCCTGCAGAACGCACCATTTTGGCAGTAGCAGATAAGATATGGGGATCATCGTCCACTACCAGAATTTTAATTGTATTGTCTGTTTTCAATTACCAAAACCTGACGAATGTGGGAAATGTTCAAACAATAACTGACCAAACCTACTTGTCTTTTCAACGATCTTCTGCGTTGCTTTACCGGTTACATGGCACCAGCGATGCGCCCGAGAAAATTCTTTGAATCTCGATGAAAATCCTGCGCAACTTTAGCGTGTGATTTTTTTCCTTAGTAACCAGCATGTTGATCGCAACAGGCACATGTCATTCTTTTATTTCATCAACAATCGCAATCACTCCTGCCAGCTCTCCCGAATCATCAACAATCGGAGAGTTTTTGACACGTGCCAGGAACGATGTCTGGTCTTTACGCTGGATTTTATACTCTCCATACCAGTTTTCGTTTGCCTGCAAACAGGACATGATCTGCATTCTCTGCTCCTTGGTATTCTGCAGTAGTTTCAGATCTAAAATATTTTTTCCTATAGCTTCTTGAGCAGACCACTGATAAAGCTTTTGGGCATAGTAGTTCCAGTAATTGATATTACCAGCCAGGTCTGTTGTAATAATGGCCTGGTCCAAACACTGCAGTATCTTGTCCTGAAATACCGCTTCTTTTGCGGATTTTTTGCGGTCCGTGATGTCAATAAAAGTGAGCACGACTCCTGAAAATACATTGGGGGTGATATAATAAGGGGCGGCTTTCAGTAAATACCACTTTCCCTGATCGGATTGGATTTCATGGGAAACCATCTCTCCCGTATTTAAGACATGGCGGACAATCTCATTGATGTCCAATCCTGACAGCTGAAGTGTTAAATGTGCCAGTGGACGGCCAATGTCCGTATCCATGATATGAAAAATATTTGCCGTGTGCGACGTGTACTTTCGGATGTCCAGGTTTTCATCCAAAAACAGAGTGGCAATTTCTGATGAAGTCAACAGGTTATCCATGTCATGGTTGAGTTCGGTCAATTCCATGATTTTACGCTGATATTCGGCATTGACGGTGTACAATTCTTCATTGACCGACTGCAATTCTTCATTTGTACTTTGCAGTTCTTCGTTACTGGCCAGCAGTTCCTCGTTGGTGGCTTGCAGTTCCTCGTTGGAAGTTTCCAGTTCTTCAATGGTTGCCTGCAGATTTTCGCGGGTGTATTGGAGTTCCTGCTGCAAATCATGGATATGCTGCTCTGCTTCGCGGCTGATATCATAAGAAGCCAGTTCTTCTTCCTGTTCCTGCAGAGTCTCGGGTCGATTTTTTTCAATAAAAATCAACACCAGTCTGTCCTGCTGTTTCTTTTCTGGCAGCAGTTTGAGCCGCAGCCGCAGATTGTTGACGGCATCCCCGTCTTTGATACGGATGTTTGAGAAAAGCACTTCCTCACGGGTTTTGAGGACTCGCTGAACACCTGTTGCCAAAGGAATCGCTAAATCTTTTGCCGCAATTTTTGAAACATCATTCAATACTTTTCCTGGAGGAAACCGCAAGTAGCCTTGTGTATCTCCAATCACATGCAGCAACTCCATTTGCTCATTGACAACAAAGGCACAGGCAAAATATTCTTCAGAGAATGCCTGTAGGACGCGGTCGAGAATCCTCTCTTCTTCATGCAGACGAACGGCCGCCTCCCTTCTCGGAAAACGAGGAACCGTCGCTCTGACTTTTCCTTCAAATTGATTGGAAATTCCCAGATTCTGCGCAAGAGCTTTGCCCCGGGAAAGATATATTTTCCATTTATGCTCTACCGACTCAAAATATTCACTCATTTCTCCCGTTGTCTCGCTCGAGCCCAAAAATAAAATTCCCTGTGAGTTGAGAGAAAAATTGAAAAGCTCCAGCACTTTTTTCTGCAGAACAGGCTGCAGGTAAATCAGCAGATTGCGGCAGCTGACCAGATTGATGTTGGTGAAAGGAGGATCTTTGATGATATTGTGCCTGGCAAACACCACCATTTCACGGATACTGCGAATGATATGAAATGTGTTGTTTTCCTTGCGGTAGAAGTATTTGTTCAATAATTCAGGATCCAGATCAGCCGCAATACTTTCCGGATAAATGCCATTGCCTGCCGTCAATATGGCATGTCGGTCAATATCAGTAGCAAAAATCTTGATATTGCACCTTTTTCCTATCTGCTCCATGCATTCCTGGCAAATAATAGCCAGGGTATAGGCTTCTTCCCCTGTCGAACAGCCTGCTACCCAGAAACGGACTTCATTGCCAGCTTCCTTTTCCAGCAATTTAGGCAGCCAGCGTTCTGCCAACAGCCTAAACGCATCGGGATCCCGAAAAAAATTGGTCACACCAATCAGCAATTCCCGATACAAATTGCTGATTTCTTTTGGATAGCTCTCCATGTATTTGACATAATCCCGCAGCTCCTGGATTTGATTGACCGATATCCTGCGTTCAATCCGCCGGATGACAGTACTGGGTTTATAGTAGGTAAAATCAATTTTATGTTTTTCTCTCAGCAAGGAGAAAATGCGGGTGAGGCCATCCTCGTTGGTTAACAGCTTTTCGGAAAACTCGGATTTAGAGGCATAGGGATGCTTGACAAATGACACCAGCTGACCGGGCATTTCTGCAGGACTCAGAATAAAATCAGCCAATCCGGTATCAATGGCACTGCGCGGCATGCCGTCAAATTTAGCGGAATCTTCAGCCTGCACCATCACCATGCCTCCCAATTCTTTGATCGCACGTACACCCCGGGTTCCATCACTTCCTGTACCAGAGAGGATGATCCCAATTGCGTTTTCTGCCTGGTCTTCTGCCAGAGAACGAAAAAAAACATCAATGGGCAAATTGATTCCCTTGGAATGGTCCTGCTCACTGAGCAGCAATTTGCCGTGAAAAATGGTTAAATTTTTCTTAGGCGGGATCAGATAAACCGAATCTTTTTTGACCTCCATGTTTTCTTCTGCCCGGTAAATCGGCATTTCAGTATGCTTGGAAAGGAGCTGCACCATCAAGCTTTTGTAATCAGGAGAAAGATGCTGGATGATGATAAAGGCCAATCCGCTTTCAGGAGGCATCTTTTTAAAAAAATCTTCAATGGCTTCCAATCCTCCTGCCGACGCACCCATTCCTACATAATAAGATGGTTTTATCTCTTCTCTACGGAGTTGTTCGATTTCTGTAGTCTGTTGATGTTCCATTTCTTCTGTTGACATAGGCCCTCCTGGTGATGTTTAAGTTTGGACTGCATCCAAAAGTGTTCGCACTACCTGCTGCAGCTCTTTGATCGCAACAGGTTTAATGATATATTCACGGATTCCAATATTTTCTGCCTGTTCTTCTGAAAAAATTTCACTATAACCGGTGATCAGAATGATTGGCAAATCAGGGCGAAGTGCTAAGAATCGTTTGCTCAATTGTTCTCCTGTTAAAACCGGCATGGCTTGATCCGTAATAACAAGGTCATATTTTTCAGGTGTTGAGAGAAAGGCTTCCAGTGCCCCGGTGCTTTCGTTGAACACACTCACTTGATATCCATATCGTTTCAAGGCTGCCTCATAGAAACGACAGAGGACTTCTTCGTCCTCCACCACCAGAATATGTTCTTTTCCGTGTGGTGCCACATGTTTTGTCACCGTTCTCTTTTCTGCGACAGGCTCGTCTACCAATGGAAAAAATAAGGTGAAAGTAGTCCCTTCTCCTGGCGGGCTTTTGATAGAAATGCTCCCTTTGTGATTTTCCACGATCTTGTGAACTACGGAAAGTCCGAGTCCCGTTCCTTTGCCCACCTCTTTCGTGGTAAAAAAAGGATCAAAAATACGTTCCATGATATCAGATGGTATACCAGAGCCTGTGTCCTTGACAATCAGGCATAAATAATCGCCTTCTTTCATGTGAGCATGAGGCAGATCATTCCGAGTCAATGTCACCTCCTTCAAACTGACCATCAAAATCCCCCTGTCTTTGATCATGGCCTGGCGGGCATTAGTGCACAAATTCATGATCACCTGATGAATCTGCGTGGCTTCTGCCAAAATGGGGCGGCAATTGAAATCAATGTCCTGCTGAATCTCAATAGTGGCTGGTAACGTTGCACGCAGCAGCTGCAGTGCCTCTTTGATGAGAGGCGCCATATTGATCACTGTTGTTTTTTCCAGTTCTGCCCTGCTGAAGGTTAAAATTTGCTGAACCAGTTTTTTAGCACGTTTTCCGGCAGAAAAGACATTAGCCAGATATTCTTTTTGTTCCTCCAGCGTCAGTTCAGGCAGTTCATCAAGGTGCATTTCGGTGTAGCCCAGGATGGCGTAGAGGATATTGTTAAATTCATGAGCAATTCCTCCCGCCAGTACCCCCACGGCTTCCATTTTCTGAGACTGACGAAGCTGTGTTTCAAGACGGAAGCTTTCTGCTTCAGCCTCTTTCCGTTGCGTAATATCGCTGACAATCATCAATATTTCTTCAGGAGCTTTCTGGCCTTCATTATCCTGATGAGACATTCTGGAGCGCCCCTCGATACTGGCATAAAAAGGTGTGCTGTTTTTGGGGACCAGCCGCACCTCAATATTCTTACCCACAGGGCTCTTGAAAAAGGCTTTGAAGCGTACATAAAAAATTTGCTGATCTTCTGGAAGAATGAAATCCAGCAGGGAATGACGGAGAATCTCTTGCATATTCCGGTTGAGCATCCCCTGTATGGTGTGATTGGCTTCTTTGATCATTCCCCCGGCAGTGACCGTGAGGTAACCGCACGGTGCCTGGTGATACAGCAGAGAAAGGCGATCACGGGATTTTTCCAAACTGTTCTGGATTTCCCTCAGTTCTTCATTCTGCATCTCCAGTTCTACATGATGAACCTGAAGATCATGAATCAGTTCCTTGGTTTCTCCATTCACAATGTTTTGCTGAGGATTGCGCTGGATTATTTTTTCTGCTTCTTTGCGTAATTCCGCAAATTTGTCTTCTTTGGATGGAAGTTTCATGATTCCATTGATTTGTGTTTGGTGATATCCCTTACAATACCAAGCATCCGAACGGCTTGACCGTCCTGGTGATAGACTTTCCCGGCTTGGGCTATCCAGTGTAACGTACCATCCGGCCAGACAATCCGATGTTCAACATCATAATCGTCACCTTCTTTGATACTGGCATCAATCGCATCCAGCACTGTCTGACGGTCCTCGGGGTAGACACATTCCAGAAACGCGTTCTGGGTTCCTGCAAAATTTCCTTTTTCAAACCCGAACATGGGTTCAATCATCTCCGACCATTCCAATTCGCCTGTCAAAATATTCCAATCCCAGCTGCCAATTTGAGCCGCCTCTTGGGCCAGCGCATACCGTTCTTCACTGGCTTGCAGCGCCTGCTCTGATAATTTGAGCTGGTTAATATAAATGAAGCTCAGCAGCACACCGGAAAAAACGCCTGGTGCCACATGATAAGGCAACACCCGCATCATGTACCACTCTCCTTCTTCTGTCTGCACTTCTTTTTCCTGCGAGTCACTCGACCTTTGAACCGCCTGCACCACCTCCAGAAGATTCACGTCTAATAAAACATGAGAAATGTAATGGAAAGGACGTCCAATATCGCCTTCCAGGATTTTAAAAATCTTGGTGGTTTCTGGTGTGAATCTGCGGATTTCAAGGTTTTCATCAAGAAACAGAGTCCCTATTTGGGTGCTGGTGTTCAAGTTCTCAATATCATGGTTGAGTTCTGTCAATTCCATGATCTTGCCCTGGTATTCCGAATTGACGGTGTACAATTCTTCATTGACCGACTGCAGCTCCTCATTGGTGCTTTGCAGCTCTTCATTACTGGCCAGCAGCTCCTCATTGCTGGACTGCAATTCTTCATTAGAAGTTTCCAGTTCCTCAATAGTCGCCTGCAGGTTTTCCCGGGTAAATTCGAGTTCTTGCTCCAGATCATAGATACGCTGCTCGGCTTCTTTGTTCAGGTCATAGGAAATTCCAGGCTGCTGCTGTTGTTCATCCCGCTGCTCGGCGAGCAGTTCCTCAATAAAAATTATGGCGAGGGTCTCTTGATTGGCCCGCAATTCCGGAAGGATCTGAATCTGAATCTGGATGGTTATCACCGCATTTTCCCGTTTCAGACGGATACTGGAGTAACGCATCTCTTCGCGTTTATTGAACACACGTTGAATGCCTGTAGTCAGCGGGATGGATAATTCCTTGATTGCAATTTTGGATATGTCATTGTATGTTTTGCCTGGAGAAAATTTTAAATAATTCCCGGGGTCCCCCAGGATATGAAGCAGCTCCATCTGTTCATTGACAATCATGGTGAGGGATTTGTTATGATTGGCCACTGCCTGCAGCATACGCTCGGCAATACGTTCTTCTTCATGGACAGTAAAGACACGCTTGCGGCCTGCAAATTGGGTGTATTCCTGACGGGCTCTGGATGTGAATTCTTTGGTGTCCTCAGAAATGCGTTCCGTGGTTTTATGTTTTCCTTTGGAGCGGTAGAACTTCCATTTGTGGTCAACGGCCTCAAAATAATCGGTCATGTCTCCCGTGGTCTCACTGGTTCCCAACATCAAAATGCCCTGGGGGTTGAGAGAAAAATTGAAATTTTCCAGTACTTTCCTTTGTAAAATCGGCTGCAGGTAAATCATCAAATTGCGACAGCTGACCAGGTCTATATTGGTAAAGGGAGGGTCTTTGATGATATTATGCTGGGCAAATACAATCATCTCGCGAATACCGCGAATGATGTGAAAGTCATCCTCTTTGTGATAGAAGTACTTAGCGAGCAATTCAGGGGACATATCCGCAGCAATACTGCCGGGGTATATTCCAGTTCCGGCTTTCACAATAGCCTCCCGGTCTACATCGGTGGCAAACACTTTGACGGTACAGGATTTTCCCAAAGCATCGATACACTCTTTGGATAAAATGGCCAGGGTGTAAGCTTCTTCCCCGCTGGAGCAGCCCGCTACCCAGATTCGTACTTCTTCTCCCGCCTTTTTGTCCAACAGTTTAGGCAAAAATTGGGTTCGCAATGTCTCAAACGCTTCTGGATCTCGAAAAAAATTGGTCACTCCAATCAACAATTCCCGATAAAGGGTGGAGACTTCTTTCTGGTAACTTTCCATGTATTTGACGTAATCCCGCAATTCATGGATTTGATTGACGGTCATTCTGCGTTCAATGCGTCGTACGATCGTACTTGGCTTATAATAGGTAAAATCCACTTTGTGTTTTTCCCGCAGCAGTGCATAAATTCGGGTCAGATTGTCTTCACTGGTAAACAAGCGTTCGGTCAGGTCTGTTTTAGACGCATAAGGGTGCTGCAAAAATGATAGCAATTGAGTTGGCATCTCAGCTGGAGGGATGACATAGTCGGCCAATCCTGTGGAAATTGCACTGCGCGGCATCCCGTCAAACTTCGCGGATTCTTCACTCTGCACCATCACCATCCCTCCCAGTTCTTTGATAGCACGGATTCCACGCATTCCGTCACTGCCGGTGCCTGAAAGAATAATTCCAATAGATTTTTCTCCCTGATCCTCAGCCAGGGAACGTAAAAACACATCAATGGGCAGGTTCAGTCCCTTTGTATAATCCTGTTCACTCAACAGCAGCTTACCATGGAATATCCTCAGGTTCTTTTTAGGAGGAATCAGATAAATCGAATTTTCCTGCACCACCATGCCTTCTTCTGCGCGGTAAACCGGCATCTCGGTTCTTTTTGACAACAATTCGACCATCAGGCTTTTGTAATCAGGAGAAAGGTGCTGAATCACAATAAACCCCAGTCCGCTATTAGTGGGCATGTTTTTAAAAAACTCTTCAATGGCTTCAAGTCCTCCGGCCGAAGCTCCAATACCGACATAATGGGAGAGAGTGTTTTCTTTGATTTGATCTGGAGCCGCTGGGAAACCCTCTGTTTCTGGTGGTGTTGCTTGTTTATCCATTTGTTTTCCTTTTGATTGGAATGATTGTTTGACTCAAAAGTCTTACTGTCACGGCATTGCCACAGAGAGACAGGAAAGTTATTTTTTTCTGAGATATTTATCGAAGACCTTTCTCAGTTGATCGACATCTATGGGTTTGCCTAAATAGTCCCGGATTCCCACCGCCTTTGCCCTTTCTAACTGTTCCGTCATCACATCGGCAGAGAGTGCAACAACAGGAATATCGTGGCATGCAGGATTCTTTAATATTTTTTCAGTAATTTCACTGCCATTCATATCCGGCAGATGCATATCCATTAAAATCAAGTCCAGCCCTTTGGGTTGAGTGGCCAGCTCCAGGGCTTTTTGGAGACCGTTCTCACCATCTTCGGCAAATTCAACATGCAGCCCCAGTTCATCCAGCATCACCTCCACCAGGGTTCGGTTCATCTCGTTATCTTCAACAACCAGAATGACATTATCTGCCGCATAGTCTACTCCGGAAAATCCAGTACTCTGCCTCCCGATTGTTATCGTCTCGTCTGTTTTTTCCATACGGGAAAAAGCCGGTAAGGCAGATACCATTTTACTGAGAGGAAGAATCAGGTTGAATGTGGAGCCCACTCCGACCTGGCTGGCCAATACTATTTTTCCTCCAAGCAGTTTTGCCAGTTTCTTAGAAATCGACAACCCGAGACCCGTTCCTCCATATTGCCGGGTCGTCGAACCATCAACCTGCTCAAAGGCATTGAATATGGATTTTTGTCGTTCCTTGGGAATGCCGATCCCTTTGTCAATGACCATAAATGCCAACGAATTCTGATCTCCCATCACTTTCAGTTTCACTTCTTTATCTTCAGGAGTGAATTTAATAGCATTTCCAATCAGGTTGCTCAAAATCTGGACCAGTTTGCCTCGGTCCGTTTGAATGACAAGCGGGATTTCGGCAGAAATTTCATAAGAAAACAGAACTCCTTGTTTGCCTGCTTCAAATACATGCACACTGTAGATATCTTCGATCAATTCCCGGAGTCGGAAGTTCTCTTGATGGAGTTCCAGTTTACCTGATTCAATCTTGGAAAAATCGAGAATATCCTCGACCAGCTTTGAGAGCATTTCGGTGCTGATTTTGATATTTTGCAGGTATTGTTGAAAATATTCTGGAAGGTTCAAGTCCTTGCTTTTGTGTTGTAAAATCTGGCCGAATCCCGAAATGGCGTGCAGAGGGGTGCGGATTTCATGGCTCATGTTGGCCAAAAAAAGACTCTTGGCCTGATTGGCGGCCTCGGCTTCTTTTTGAGCAAGCATTGCGTTTTGTTCTGCTTTCTTCCGCTGATCGACATCAGAAATAGTCATCAATAGCAGGGAAGAATTCTTCAGACTTCGTCCACGCAAATTGACAAACAAAGGTCCCAGCTCACTTCGAATCAGGCGAACCTCTATGTTTTTGCCCTCAGGGTTTTTAAAAAACGCGGTAAAACGAACTCTGAACATATCTTGAAACTCAGAATCCAGGAAATCAACAACAGCTTTACCTTTTAATTCTGAAAAATCCAGTTCCAGCATACTCGCCAGCGTCTGGTTCGCTTGAATAATCACGCCGGCATTATTGACCGTCATATAACCATTGGGAGCCTGGTGATACAATTCTAAATAACTGTCCCTTGAGCGTTCCAATTCTTCCTGCATCAGCCGCAGTTCATCATTCTGTATTTCCAACTCGGCCTGGTGAACTCTCAGTTCATGAACCATATCAGCAATCTCATCCAGAGAAAGTTCATTGATCTCCAGTGATTGCTCTTCCAGTTTGTCTTCAGCCTGTTTTCTTAGATGGTAAGCTCTCTCTTCTGCTAACATCAGGCAACATTCCGATCTTTGTTTTTGTTGATTTGAAACAGACGATTGCTGTCTGCAATCAGCTCAGCCGTGTTGGCGATCATCTGGGCGGATCTCTGTGACATTTGCCGGCTCACCAGTATCTTGCGGTTGGGGTGCAAGTGAGAAATTTTTGTTGGATTCTTTACATGTTCGGCCAGCTTTTCTTCGATATCCTCCTCAGCAACTCTTTTGGAAAAACCAAATCCTCGCAAATTGGTTTTTGAGAATTTTTCTACCTGATTCACTTCGCCTTTAATCAGATTTTGAATAAACTCTGATTTGCTGATCTTCCTCTGCTCGCAAAGTTGATCAACTTTTACACCTAACTCCTCTGATAACCGAATGGTCACCCGGCAATCCATTTTCTGACCATACTTGGGAGGTCTTCCTTGTTTGAGCTTTTGTTTTTTCTCCTCCATTTCTTCTCTTTAATTTGTGGTTTATTTAGGAATGCTCAAACAATAACTTAGCAAATTTACTTGTCTTTTCAACGATCTTCTGCGTTGCTTTACCAGTGACATAGCAAGCTATGCGCCCGGTAAAACACCTTGAA
>JADGAT010000040.1 GCA_015231885.1 SAR324 cluster bacterium | reverse complement strand
ATGTGCCTTTGAAGACAACACCGTAGACGAGGAAAAAGACAAGTCATCTGTAAAGGTTATTTATGTACGAGCCCTTACCAGGCACTCATTTTTTAGAGATGTTTTTTTGAGGATGATCACATTTTGGTACACCTTGAGATTGTCATCGCGAGAAAACACGACGAAGCGATCTCTTTCTTCCTGAGATTGCCTCGTTCTTCGTTCCTCAGCCCTCGCAATGGCGAATATTCCTGGGCGAAAATATGACCAATCCCGATTTTTTATGTGCAATCAATACGAAATAGGAGTAGGCTGATCATTTGAGATAATATTAAAATCACACCAACAATGGGGACATCGTGTTTCCCGAGGAGTTCTAATGAAATTAGCAATTCTTTCTTGTGGCCCGAAGAGCTATAGCACTCGGCGGCTTCGCGAATCCGCTGTGCAGCGTGGCCACAATGTTAAGGTTTTAAATACTCTCAAGTTTGCAATTGACCTTGAAGAAGGAACTCCCGATCTTTACTTTCGCCAAAAAAGGCTATCGACTTACGATGCCGTACTGCCGAGGATTGGTGCGTCTATCACTTACTTTGGCACAGCAGTCGTACGGCAATTCGAGCAAATGGATGTATTTTGTACCAATTCTGCTGGAGGAATTTCCAATTCAAGAGACAAACTACGCAGCCTGCAAATACTCAGTCGTCATCGTATTGGTATTCCGAAAACAACGTTTGTCCGAGACAAAAAAGATGTGCTGCCTGCGATTGAAAGAGTTGGAGGAGCCCCCGTCATTATCAAGCTGTTGGAAGGAACACAGGGAATTGGTGTACTTCTGGCTGAATCCGTAAAATCAGCTGAGGCCATTATTGAATTGCTGCAAAGCCAAAAGCAGAGTGTCTTAATCCAAAAATTTGTTGCTGAGAGCAAAGGCCGTGATATTCGAGCATTCGTGGTAGGAGATCAGGTTGTCGGGGCGATGCGCCGTGTTGCGCAAGGGCAGGAATTTCGCAGCAATGTCCACCGAGGAGGTATTGCTGAACCAGTGAAGCTTGATGAGTTGTATCGCGAAACGGCAGTGAGAGCCGCACAGATTCTCGGGCTTCGTGTTGCCGGTGTTGATCTGCTCGAAGCCAAAGATGGACCGCAAATCGTCGAAGTGAACTCGTCACCAGGATTGGAAGGGATTGAAAAAGCGACCCAACTGGATATCGCCGGCGCCATCATTGACTACATCGCCGCACAGGTGAATTTCCCAGAAATCGATCTTCGTCAGCGCTTGACCGTGAGTCGCGGTTATGGTGTTGCCGAGATTTATATTCCTGAAGGATCGGAGCATATAGGTCAAGAGATCAAAGAATCTGGACTGCGTGAAAAAGACATCACCGTGTTAACGCTTTATAAAGGCACAACGGTTATTCCAAACCCTCGATCCGACCGGAAACTGGAAGCAGGTGATCGGCTGCTCTGTTTTGGTAAACAGGAATTGATGCAGGGCCTGATTCCACCGAAAATCCGTCGTAAAAGACGTCCAAAAGTACAGGGTCTACCCGACCTGCCGGTAGCAGACGAAGTGCTGAATGAGTCCAGTTAAGCATGGTGTTTTCATTATTGGAATCTCACGAAACCGCATCTATTACTGTATAGTTGTGCACTACTATTTCTATTTGATCTCTGAAATATCCATTTTTGGAGAAAATCACCCTGACTTCTTTTCCAAGCTGATTGAATAGTTCTTGTCCACCCCGAGTATTGGCAATAACATACTCTTTTTCACCGGAGGTGAATAACGCGATGGAAAGAACATTACCCTTTTGATCCCAACTGATAGGCCCAATAATGCCAATGGCTTCCTCATTCATTGCTTCTCCAAAGATTTATTGTGATACTGATTAATTGAGCCACTGCTTCTTTATCAGGCCAGCACATTATTTGCAGTCTATGTTTAAAATATCCGAAGAGCCTGAGTTATTTCTTCAATTTGCATGCCATGATTCAAGTATTTGATTTTAAATGATTTAATTTTAATAAAGGATATTTTGGACATCACATGTCCCACTAGGGGAAATGATTTCAGACAACGGGGGTCTGCTATTTTTCAAACATCTGGAGATGGTGAGGAAGGGGGAATGGATTTGTTTTTGAATTCATCTTTGTTGATAGAATATTTAGCAAGCATACGGTGGAGCTGACGAGAAGTGATTCCTGCCATTTGAGCAGAAAGATTGACTTTTCCATGATGCTCTGCCAAGAGTTCTTTTAAATATTGGCGTTCAAATGATTCAACAGCGTGATTTCGGGCCTCTGCTAGATTGAATGAGGTCTTCAGAGGCACTTCGGCAACCGAATGGGCAATGGTAAACAAATCACTGGGCAAGCTTTCCGGTGTGAGAAAAGAAGTCTTTTCCAAAATATAAGCACGCTCAATCAGGTTTTCCAGTTCACGTATATTGCCAGGCCAATGATAGCTTCTAAAGGCCTCAAGAACATCCGGATGGAATCCTTTGATCACTTTATCATATTTTTGATTGAAACGTTGCAGAAACTCCTCTGTCAGTAGAGAAATGTCCTCTGCTCGTTCTCGTAAAGGAGGGGCAACAATAGAAAATACGTTCAAGCGGTAATACAAGTCACTGCGGAATGAACCTTCTTCACTCAATTGTTTCAGATTTGCATTAGAGGCTGCTATCACTCGGACATCTGTCTTTATATCGACGGTTCCTCCCACTCTCTGAAAAATTTTATCCTGCAGCACTTGCAGCAGTTTCACTTGTGCTGAATGAGTCATGGTGCCCACTTCATCCAAAAAGATAGTTCCTCCATGGGCAATTTCAAATTTACCCAATTTCCTTTGAATGGCATGAGTGAAGGCGCCTTTCTCATGTCCGAATAATTCGCTTTCCAGCAGAGAATCTGGGATAGCACCGCAGTGAACATGAATAAATGGTTTATCGCAGCGGATACTGTGCTCATGAATAAGCTTGGCAATGATCCCCTTACCCGTCCCGGTTTCTCCCACTATCAATACCGTCATAGTGGTGGGAGCCACTTTCTCAACATCTTTAAAAACCTGCTGCATTGCTTTACTGTTTGAACGCACTACTCCCCAATACTCCTGTTTCCAAAATTCGGCTCGCAGGTCATCCAATTCAGCACGTGTCTGAATCTGTTGATGGACATTCTCCATCACATATTGCAATTCCATTGAATCGAAGGGGTACGTTAAATAATCTACGGCACCTGCCCTGACTGCCTGAACGGTACCTCGGATGTGCTCCAGCGGGGATAAAATAATGATGGGGGCTGCTGGGAAGAATTTATAAAACCGGTTCAGCAGCTTTTGATAGTCACTGACCTGGTATTTTATTTGTGGCTTAGCCTGATGGATTAATGTCACATCGACAAAGGTAAATTCCTGCCTTTTTTTTTGGAAAACTTGTAAACAGGTCTCCAGATTGTCTGTTATCTGAATACGATACCCGCCCTGCAGTAAATTCTGTATTACCTCACATGTCTTTGTATCTGGTGACGCAATCAAAATCGATTTCATTTTTCTTTCTAAGAAATGCTTAAATATACTTGTTTTTAAAGTAAATCGTATTCTTTTGCTACAGAAATTCACGAAACCAGTCAAGCGTTCGTTATTGTGACAGACGTTGTTGAAACACCTGAAGAAAAAACGCTAGTCAATCAAACTTAGGAATGCTCAAACAATAACTTACCAAACCTTCTTGTCTTTTCAACGATCTTCTGTGTTGCTTTACCGGTGACATAGCACGCTATGCGCCCGATAAAACGCCTTGAATCTCGATGAAAATCCTGCGCAACTTTAGCATGTTATTATTTTCGCCTTCCTTATTGTGGTTTCTACTTTATCATTTGGTGGAATATACGGTAGTATGTCTCTTTATTTATGATATTTTTTAAAAAGATTGTTGTCTAATATTTTATCAAGGATCCTATTTATGGATAAAAAGGTCATGCCACCACTGTTCAGGAGCAATCGCTGTCTACAAGTGTTGATCCTGATCCTTCTGTTGTTTACCCTCTCATTTGGGGGATATGCACAAGACACAAATGCCCCCTTGCCCAATCCAATAGATCTCCAGCCTGGTTGGTGGTCTTCATTTGTCAATGTTGATGAATCCAAACTTTCAAAGCAAGTAGAGGCACTCAAAAGTTCGGTCAACATGCTTGAAAACTCATTTTCCAGGGAAAACCAGGATGTGTTGAAAGCCTATGTGAAAAAGCTGAATGTGAATCTGGATTTGTGGATTTCCGCACGCATTCGAACAGTTCCTGCAAAGGAAAAAGCCGAAGCATTCAAAACACAATACACACTCACACAGATTCTGACACTCTCCAGACAACTTCGGAAAAAAAAATCTTCTCTTAACACGGATCAAGAAGAAATTGATCAGCTTTCTGTATCGGTGAATACATTAGAACATCAGATTGATAACCAGATGGCCCGGTACCTTCAACTAACGGACCACACTGCAATACGAATGGAGCCGGGACTCCAATTAATGGCAGATCAAGTCGTACTAGCCGTTTCAACAGAACAATTGAAATATCGGAAATCACTTTTTATCCAAAATGAAAGGGATGCTGAACTAACACGAAAAGAGCTGGAATACGCACAAAAACATATTACCGCCAATGCAGAAGAATTGAAAACCGCTGAGCGTGAAATTAAAACACTGGCCGTGCAGTTGAAAGATGCTCAACAGGCCTTACTGGCTGTTGAATCGCAGAGTGTAGGAAGCAATGAAGATCGCCCAACCTCAAAAGCACAAAGCCGGTTAACTGGTACAAAACATACTCATGCTGAGGCAAAATATGGATTGATTTTTCTGGAGTTGGAGAGAAAGCGCAGTCAGCAGCAGTTGCTCTCTTTGCTGGTTCAGCCAAAAAATATAAATCTTGCAGCAATGCAGTCACAACTAAAAAATTTCCAGAGTCTCTTGGGTCAAACGAATAAAAAACTTGAGATATGGTTGGAAAAGACGAGCCAGGAACATCTTTATGCCAGCCAAACTCTTTCCAATTTGAATAATGATAAAGTCTCAGGGCATCCTGCTTTGAAAAAAATTCATCAGCAGATCCTAGCCCAATCTCAAGCTAATTTATTGCTTTTGCAGGACATTGATGCAGAAGTTGATTTAGGTCGAACCGTCCGATCTGTTTTTGAACAAAAACTGGCTGCACATCAGGGATATCTAAAACAAACCATAATCTCTGTTAAGGATCAAGCCGTCAATTTTTGGGAAATGTTGATTCGATGGCTTTCACAAAGCCTGTTCACGATTGAAGAGACCCCGGTCACGCCCCTGGGCATTCTGAGGGTATTCCTGATTCTGGGCATAGCGGCCTTCATGTCACGTGCGATTCAATCCGGACTGCAGCGATTAACAGACCTGGAAAAAGGATTCAGTGAATCGGCCAACTACACTCTGGGGCGTTTGCTGCATTATGCACTCATCACGCTTGGAACTATTGTTGGCTTATCGTCCATCGGAATTGATTTTTCAAAATTGGCTCTGATTGCTGGAGCGCTCAGTGTGGGCATTGGTTTTGGGTTGCAGTCCATCTTCAATAATTTTGTTTCTGGTCTGATCTTGCTGTTTGAACGCCCCATCAAAGTTGGAGATAAGGTAGAACTGGAATCGGGTGTAAGAGGCATTATCCGTGAAATCAATGTCCGCAGTACACGGATTGAAACACTGGATAATATCGATATATTGGTGCCAAATTCTGAGTTTATCAGTGGGCGGGTGATCAACTTGACCCTGACAAATGCTCAGCGCAGGATTCATATTCCTTTTGGTGTGGCTTATGGAACCGATAAAGACCTGGTTGCCAAAGCCGCGGTTGAAGCGGCTGAAAGCCTGGACTACTTAATGAAAAGCGATGAAAAGTATAAACCTTTGGTTCGGCTGATCAATTTTGGAGACAGCAGCCTGGATTTTGAACTATTGGTGTGGGTCGATGATAAAGCCATTCCTAGTGGACACATGGTGGAAACGGACTGTCTATGGCATATTGAAACAGCCTTGAGCAAATACAATATTGAAATTCCATTTCCTCAACGTGATGTACATATCAAAGAATCTTCTTGAGGATATCATGGTAATTTAGGATTCTATCCACATATCGAACAGGCTCATTTCCCCGGGCGTATCCATATTTAAGCTTCTTGTAATATTTCTTTTGACTCAACAAAGGCAGTATTTCTTTCAGTTCCTGCCATGAATTAGGGTTTTTTCCAAACTCCCGTGCAAGGGTTTGAGCATCGTGGATGTGCCCCATTCCTACATTATATGCCGCCAGGGCATAATAGAGCCGGTCGGAGGGCTCAACATCGTCGGGCACACGTTTCAGCAATTTTTTTAAATATTTGGCACCCCCCATAATACTTTGCTGCGGATTCAAACGATTTTTGACCTTCAAGGATTTTGCGGTCTTTTTCGTGAGCATCATTAAACCTCTGACTCCAGTGGGACTTTTAGCCCGAGGGTCCCAATGAGACTCCTGATACGATTGTGCTGCTAATATTTCCCAGGGAATGTCATTTTTTTTACCTGCACGTTCAAACAAATGGCGATACTTGGGAAGCCGTTGATCCATATGGCGATGATAAACGGCCAAGTCAACATAATCAAAAACATCAACATGACCATAATACCTTTCTTTCAAAACAGCTAAATCACCTTTTTTTTCAAAAGCCTTTAACCATTTATTTACAGCACGGAACAATGGTCTGTGCTGATCATTAATAATCCAGGCCAGTGATTGTTCGCTTGTGATAGGAAATGCTACCACTAATTCAGGATAATAACGTCGGTTGATGGCAACAATGTTCGAATCGGCGACTGTACATTCGACTTTTTTTTCCCACACCATTTGTAAAATATTTTCAGTATCAGTCTCCCGTGTGGTCTTCCATCTCAAATTGTTACCTTCTGTTTTAAGCTCTTGGAGGCGCTCAACATAACTGCTTTTATCAATGACCAATAATTCAACATTGCCCAATTCTTCAATAGAATCAGGAATAAATCCTCCTTTTCGACAAACCACCTGCTGCTGAATGGTCATATAGCTTGGGCCAAATACAAAAGATTTTTCTCGCTCTTCGGTTACGGTTAAAGAAGCTGCTGCCAGATCACCTTCACCATTCTCCATGGCTTCAATGATTTCTGCAACACTATCTAAAATTTTGAATTCCGCTTTCACGCCGAGATGTTGAGCAAATGCCTGTACTAAATCAAATTCAAATCCGGCAGCATCATCAACATCAATGTAATAAGTGATCGGGGCATTTCGAGTCAACACCACAATCTTTCCCTTTTGCCTCATTCTGTCAAGCGACTGTGAGGAGTAGAATATTAAATATAAAACAATGCCTCCTACTAACAGAAGGATCAACAAACTCAGAAATATCCGGTATCGCTTCAATTCCATCACTTCAATGATTTAACAATGCTAATAGATTATGAATAAGAGGCCAAGACGCTTAAAGCCGGCAATGGCATGGGAGACTACAGCCATTTGCGGCTTTTGATGTACCAGCCCATCCCAATGCCAACGAATACCATGACAAGAAGGACCACAGGGTAGCCCCAGGGCCATTTGAGTTCCGGCATGTGTTCAAAATTCATCCCATAGAGCCCTGCAATGAATGTCAATGGCATAAAAATCGTAGCAATGATCGCCAGAATCTTCATCACATCATTGGTTCGATTACTCATCAGGGAGAGGTACATATCCACCATGCCTGATAACGTATCCCGGTAAATATTGAGGGTATCTGTAACCCGTTTGCAGTGGTCATGCAGATCACGAAAATACAAAAGGACGCTGTCCTCGATCCATCCGGTTTCTCCCGTCATCAATTTGCGCAAAAATTCTTCTAATGGCTGTATCATGCGACCCAATAAAACCGTTTGTTTTTTCAAGTAA
Organism: SAR324 cluster bacterium; assembly: GCA_015231885.1. Taxonomy (GTDB): domain Bacteria; phylum SAR324; class SAR324; order SAR324; family NAC60-12. The sequence continues at coordinate 38,243 of JADGAT010000040.1, read as the reverse complement.
TACATCTCCTGTAAAGAGGAGGAGGAGTTTTCATTGATGAGATCGCCTTCTGTATCTTCCAACACTTCTTCCAGTTGATTGAGCAGGATGAAGTAATTGTCTACAATCAGATCCAGCAAGGAATAGATCAGGTAATCTGCTCCCATCTTGCGAATCCGCCCCTGTCCCTTGCGAAGCCGTTTACGAATGGGGTCAAAAAAACCTTTCTGGTTTTCAGAAAATGAAATAACAAAATTATTCCCTAAAATGAGACTGATCTGTTCTTCCTGGATTTGGTGATTTGGTTTGTCATAAGACAATATTTTAATCACAAAGTACAAATGATCTTCAAATTCATCCATTTTAGGGCGTTGTTCTGTGTTGACAACATCTTCCAGCAGCAAATGATGGAGATCAAAGAATTTCCCCATTTCTTCAATGCGTTTCAACTCGTGCAAACCATTGACACTGATCCAGGTGATGGAAGGAGAGTTCTTGGAAGCCATGAAGTCTTCTGGTGACGGCACGTCTTTTTCCCATAACCGATCCGCATCATAATCTATGGTGGACATTTCCACATGTTCTGTTTTTTGGCCTCCCACATGAATTAATGTTCCTGGAGGCAAACCAATTTTTCGGATTTCTTCTTCTAATTCTGTCGGCATCCTCTTTCCTTTCATTTAATCAGCTTCAGCCACTCATTCAGCTGGCCCATATTGACATTATTCAACCCTGTGCGACAGGATACTTTATGTCGTTTCAATCCGACAACTCGCAGAAAGAATATTCTCACATCACCAACGCTTTCCCATTTTAAAATTACATCATTATGGATTTTATCATCAGGAAACCAGGGGTGATAATCAGGTTTGGTACGAAATGAGAGCCCTGTCCTGGAAATATCGATAACGGGGAAAGATGCATTTTTCTTTGGAAAATAAAGTGTCCATCCATGGGCTTCTACACTGTAGCGCTGCAGCAGTCTTTTACGCGAATGGGCCACTAAAAACTCTTTAGGAATTTGACAGATCATGGCTGATTGTGCCCCATTCACACGAACTTCAGGCCGAATCACTTTCAATGAAATCAAATAGTGATGACGTGCCTTTTCATCAATGTCCGTATATTCTATGGTCACGACCGAGTGTTCATTGATGAAAGGAGCAACCTTCTCCGGCTTGAGAAGCAAGACAAAGTCATGCTTCACCACAAAACGCGAATGGAAGGAAAGAGGCGGATCTTTCAGAAAGCACTCAAGCGGTTCTTTTGAAGCGGACAGCTCTTCCAGTGCTTCAATCACCTCTTCTGCTTCCTCTTCATCAAGTTCCTGCTCAATCTTGGCCAGTATATTTTGTAGATGCTGGTCCTTGTTTTTTTCTTCCAATGCTTTTGTCTCTAAAAAATTTAATTTGACGACAATGATACATCACTTTTATGATATCCGTCACAGGCAATAAAAAAATTTATTTCCTTCCGAACGATAGCTGTTAGGAGACACCAATTGCAAGCCAATAGACTCATTGACTTTCTGATGGATTTGGATTGTTCTTCGTGGCAAATATTGCCATCATTGCTATTTTGATAATTTCTTCGTACTGGCTGAAAGCAAAAAATTGATATGTCAGATATACTCAAATGGTCGCCGTTTATAGCAGACAATAGTCCGAGAGTGATAGGCTCGATTGTTCTATTAATCCTTTTGTGGCTTTGCTACTCTCTGATCCATCTGCTGTGGATTCGTCGTTTGCAGGACCCGAACCTTCGCTACAACTGGCGTCAAGGAATTAACTATACAACGTTGCTTTTAGCTATTATTTTAGTGGGACGTTTATGGATGCAAGGATTGCAGCCCATTTTGACATTTTTGGGAATCATTGCGGCGGCACTGACGATTACACAAAAAGAACTGATCATGAATCTGGTTGGAGGATGGTTCATCATCTGGAGAGGATTGTTTAAGGTGGGAGATCGAATAGAAATTGGTGATCACAAAGGGGATGTGGTTGCTAACGGATTGTTTTATTTCACCATCCTTGAAGTAGGAAGGAGAGTCGATCCCGATCAAAGCAGCGGATGCTTGATCAAGGTTCCCAATAATCAAGTCCTCATAAAATCGATGGTGAACCATACCAGAAGTTTCCCCTATATTTGGCGGGAAACCAGGGTGGTTGTCACTCCTGATAGCGCCTATCGAGATGCAGAAAAAATTCTTTTGGACATTGCTGAAAAACACACACAGACGATTAAAGAAGCTGCTAATGAACAACTGAAAAACATTGAAGATGAAGTCATCATTTATCATACTCTCAACCCGAAAGTATATATCCAGCCTAAGATGGACAAACCTGCCGGGATTTGTTTAACTCTGCGTTTTTTGGGTGAACCCAGAAGCTGCCGAGACTTAGAAAATGAGATATGGGATGAGACCTTAAAAATGTTCGATCAACGGGAAGACATTTGGATTTCGTATGATATCAGTACGTTCGATTTGCATGCGCCTGAATCAATTGAAAAAAGAAAAGCATCATCGTAGCCTGTCGCTAAAATAAAAGGTTGGATGGGAAATGCCAGAGACCATTATTCTTTTAAGACATGGAGCTTCTTCTATTAATATAAAATTCAGACATGACAGTTCCGAAATCTACAGATTAATTAAAAATATTGAATAATATCAATGTTTTAAAAGAGAGGCATGTCCGTTGCAAAATATAGTGCATCGTCTTAAAAATTATTTAAATTCACCTCTTGTCAAAGGAGCTCCTTATTGGGAGTTAAACAAACGATGCAAACAGCAAGCACTACTTCGACCAGCCTGCTTTATGACGGGCAAGTCCCCCAATCATTTAATAGAGTTTTTAGAAGCATCCAGAATGAAGACTGGCTGATAGACAAAATCATCACCCGAGAATACGTTCAGAAAGCAATGGAACAATTTCTGGAACAGGGTGGAAAAATCACAGTGCTTCCTCCTCAGGAGGAAAAGGTCATGTCGTATACGGTTGAGTGTGACACTCCCTGGATCGAATTCGGCCTTGGCTCAGAAGAGCTCGAATCTTATGATGGTTTCTGCATCAATTGAAATCGAGTGCCAGGTTCCAATATGAGAGATAATGATTTTTCCAATGCAATTTAGGATTGCATTACAATTGCAATTAGGAACACAATGGCACAATTAAAAAAATATGGAGTATTTTCAGGAGTTTTCACTCCTTCCATTCTGACCATTTTGGGAGTCATCATGTATCTGCGGATGCCCTGGTTAACCGGGCAGGCAGGACTTTATATGATGATAGGAATCATTTTAATTGCTCATATTGTATCGATTACCACGGGATTGAGTGTTTCCTCAATTGCGACTGACAAGAAGGTAGAAGGTGGGGGAAGTTATTATATAATTTCCCGCAGCTTGGGTTTATCCATTGGCGGCACACTGGGAATTGCCTTGTTTGTGGGGCTTTCTTTCAGTGTCAGCTTGTATGTGATTGGTTTTTGCGAGAGTTTCAACAGTTTTTGGGGATTCGAGAACTCCATCAATAACATTCGATTGACAGGCAGCCTGACTCTGTTGCTGGTAGCGATTCTGACCTTTATCAGCACCTCCCTCGCTATGAAAAGCCAATTTTTTATTTTGGCGACTATTGCTCTCTCCCTTTTATCGGTATTTTTAGGCTCTTCGGCTCATATTCCTGAGAAAATTTCTCTTTTTCCACAGGAAGCGGCACCCAGCATGATGATTTTGTTTGGCATCTTTTTTCCTGCTGTCACAGGTTTTGAAGCAGGTGTGTCCATGTCCGGAGATTTGCAGAACCCTAAAAAATCTATCCCAATGGGAACCATCATAGCCATTCTGGTAGGGATGGTTGTCTATCTTGGGCTTCCTGTTTTTTTGCTGAGCCGTGTGGAGCCTCAGGTACTGGTCAGTAATCCGAATATTTTGTTAGAAATTTCTCTCTTTCCTCCCCTGGTGATCGCTGGAATCTGGTCTGCTACGATTTCTTCTGCTATTGGCAGTATTTTAGGCGCACCCCGCATATTGCAGGCGACATCGGTCGATGGGATCACCCCTAAATTTTTTGCCAAAGGGCATGGTAAGGGAAATGAGCCTAGGAATGCGCTGCTGCTGACTTTTCTTATTGCCGAAGGAGGAATTTTAATTGGAGAATTGGATATTATTGCCAGGATCGTGTCCATTTTCTTTCTAACCGCTTATGGTTTTTTAAATATAAGCTGTGCGGTGGAAAGCTGGGCCAGTTCTGATTTTCGGCCTTCTTTTCGGATTCCCAAACTGGTCGGTATCGTCGGATTTCTGGCTTGTTTCCTCATCATGATCGAACTGGACCTAATGGCCATGTTTGGTGGAATTATCGTGATGGGAGGTTTGTTGTTCTACCTCAAAAGCCGTGAATTGAAGCTGAAATCAGGAGATGTCTGGGAAAGTGTCTGGCTATCCGTTATCCGCAAAGGTTTGTTTCAGCTCAGTCAGTCCAAGCCGCAGCAGCGAAATTGGAAACCTAACATTCTGCTGTTCAGCGGCGGAACCGTGATTCGTCCCCATTTGATCGAATTCAGCAAATGGTCTGTAGGACAACAGGGGATTGTTTCTAATTTTGATCTGATTGAAAATACTTCTGCGAAAATGCTGTTTCCTAAAGCCCAGCAAAGCATTATCTCAGAAGATGATCAATTTGAGGGGGTGTTTATCCGGAGGCAGGAATGTCAGGATATTTATGAAGGAATCAACACCATTGTCCGGACCTATGGATTTTCAGGAATTGAGCCCAATACGGTCTTAATGGGATGGCGAAAGAATACCAAGCACACGGATCGTTTTTTTCAACTGCTGGAGAATCTAAAGGAATTGGATTTTAACATGTTACTGCTCAACTATCATGATGAGCGTGGTTTTGGAAATCACAAAACCATTGATATCTGGTGGCGGGGAGCAGGAAATAATGGGAATTTTACTCTAGCCCTGGTGAAGTTTATTCTGGCCTCTATACCATGGAGGGACGCCCGTCTGCGTTTCCTGGTTGTGACCAACGAAAGCATCTTCACCGAAACGATTCATAAAAATATGCAGCGTATCCTTCAGGAAGCGAGGCTTGAAAGTGATATCAAAGTTATTAATAACGCTGCTGAAAATCTCTCTTTTGCTGAAATCATTGCCCTCGAATCCAATTCTACCGACCTGACTATCTTAGGATTGCCTGAAATTTCAGTTAAAGAGTCTCAAACGATTCTGGACAATACCAATCAAATCATGGAATCTTTAGGCACGACCCTGTTGGTTCACGCCTCTTCTTTTTTCAGCGATGTGGTGACAGGTATTGAATACAAATCCCGTATTTTCAAAACGGAACTTCCGGCGGATGCCCTCGAAAAACTAAGTCCTCAAAAGCTCGAGTTTCCTCCGTTAACTTTGCCCGGGGATGAACAGTTGAGTTTGCATTTGGCCAACTTTGACCGGTCTGGTGTGGACATGATTCTACAGACAGTGGAACAGCAGTTTTTAGCCATGCACGACCGCAACCGAACTCTCATCAAAACGCTGGGGGATTTGGTCATTAACGCTTTTGAAGATCATGAAGCCATGCTCAAAGAAGGAAATGATCCCAGAGGAAAACGATCCATGGCCAAGATTCAGGGGGATTTATTTTTTCAATTCAACCGATTGATTACAGAATTTAAGCAAAACCATTTAGTTCTTCAAAAGGATCTGCTGGAAGAAGCCCTGGGGAGGCTTTGCAGTAATTTTAAGCAATGGCAGGATCTCCCAGATTATCTGACCGTCCTGTATCCTCTTGAAGCATTTCAAAATAAGCCCAAGGACCGGACAACGCTCAGATGGTTTAAATGGAGAAAACGACTTCAATCTCTAATTACAAAAAAACAACCGGCAGTTAAGGTGCCATTCCAGCAGTTGGTTCAAGCAGCCTGGGGGCATCATGGCTGGGAAAAATGGAGAGATAGTTTGCACCAGTTGGGAATCCAGCATTTTTTTTGGATTCAGGAAACCCAACGGCTTTTTAAAACCGTGAAAGATCGGCTGGAATCGTTGGAATACAGTTTGCTTGAGGGACAACTTGTACTGGAAAATGTGCAGGAAGAACGAGAAAAAGCAACCAGCGCCATTCAGGAAATTCAGCAAATCAATGACAAAATATTCTTTGAACTAAGTCGATACCTGTTATGGGATTTACGGCAGGTCAGTGAGGAAGTCGTTCAGGAATCAGAATCTGTGGACGTGAAGTTTTATCATAAAAAACACTTGAAATATCAGCAGGCAGGTAAACGGGCAAAATTACAGATAGATGAATTTCCTCAAACCTGGTGGAACAACCAGACCATGCTGTTTGAAATGATGCTGATGGATTTGATGCTGATGACTTTCCAGCGTCGGATCTCTATCATTCTGCAAAAAATCAAGCAGGAATGGTTCCTTAACCTTGAAAATGAAATACTGAATAAGATTGATAGTTTGCTGAAAGAAATTCAGGAGGAATTGACACCCTCTGAAGACACGCCTGTGAAAAAACGCAAACTTCAATTTGACGCTAAATCAAATTTGATTTCTGAAGAAGCCGTCCAGTACATTGCTCAGGAAATTCAGCCGGCATTGGAACAAGTTCCAGAAAGTGTTCGAGCGATTACAGATGCCTCTCTTCACCAATTGCAGGAAAGAAAATTTCACGAAATAGAAGGGATTGAAGTGTCCTTGCGGGAATTGTTAGAATACCTCATTCACGCTGATCTGCTGGAACCGCTGCGTCATTATCTATCGGAACTTCAACCCAGGATTGAAACAATCATTGACCATGTTAAAGACGCCGTTCGTTTCCTTTCCTTTAATATTCTGCCTGCCGACATAAATAATGAATCACTTGTGGAAAATGACCGACAATCTTCGATTACTCAAACGTTACACAGAATTGAACAGGAACGGGATGCTGCTGAAAAACTGCAGCAGGAACTCATGCAGACCATTGATGAAAACCTGAAGATCACAAATGAAAAAATCAATCCTTATCTGATTATCCAATCTTCAAATGAACTTCGTCGGTATATCCGAAAGAAGGAAAGTAAAAAAGTTATATCATTTGTTGAGAGTAAGCGCCGAACACTCCATACATGGATGCAGCATTTTGTAATCAGATTCCTTTATCATTATCACCAAGGAATTTTGAAAACACAAGAGCATGAAAACATGACCCCAGAAGAAACCAATGTGGCTAAAATGCTACTTTGGATGGATCGGGTGACTCCTGATACGGAGGTGCTCAACAACCTTTCTTTCCATTACAAACAGTTATTTCTGAGCAACCAGCCTCCCACTAAAGATTTTTGGGTTGGCCGACAACAGGAGTTGACTCGGGCCGATTTGGTTTTACAACGTTTCAATAAAGGAACCAGTGGTGCTTTAATGATCACGGGGGAACGATTTTCTGGAAAAAGCGCATTGTCCCATTATATTGCTAATCATTATTTTAAGCATAAGAGTGTGTTTCAAATCATACCGCCTGCCGCGGGATCCTGTAATTTGGAAGTTTTTCATCAAAGCCTGGAGACTATCTTTAAACTAAAAGGAAATAGCAACGATTTATTTCGTCAGCTGCCTTCCAATAGTGTGATAATTTTTCAAGACATTGAGCTTTGGTGGGAACGACATCCTGCAGGAAATTCGGTGATAAAGCATCTGGAGTCACTCATTCGAGCGTATGGGCAGCATTTTTTCTTCATATTAGAGATGAATACTCATGCTTTCAAGCTGATTAAGAATCTACAGAATTTTGAAGAATATTTTTTGGATGTGATTGAATGTGGTCCCATGATCGTGGAAGAATTGAAAAACCTGATATTATTGCGCCACAAAGCTTCAGGACTGACATTCACATTCGATAATGATCCAGAAGACCTGCTTTCTGAATTGCAGCTAACCCGTTTATTTCTACGAATTTTCGATTATTCAAAGGGAAATCCCGGTGCGGCTCTACAAGCCTGGGTTCGCCACATTGGAAGCATACAGACGAATACTTTGCGGATGACCTCTCTTAGTGTACCAGACCTTGCTCCTCTTTCACAGTTACCAAGGGAATGGGTGGTGGTGATGGTGCAGTTTATTTTGCACAAAACCCTAAATACTCAGAAAATCATGTATCTGATGGGATGGGATGATCAGCAATTTATACGTTTCATCGATATTTTTAAACGGGCAGGCATTCTTCAAGAAAAGAGTGACGATCTTTGGAGCCTGAATCCTTATTTGGAACCTTTTTTAACCAGGCAATTCACCACTATGGGTATCTTATGAAAGAGCTTCATTATGAATTTTCCAAGTTAGGCGTATTAGAATTTATTTTGATAGCCATCCTTTTGTTCATGGGATTGAGGATGGCAAAACAGTATTTGAATATATATGTCACCAAAAAACAGTGGCTGCCTTTCCCCAAACGATTATTTCCCGTTCTGGAATTCATTATCTGGATGACTTTTTTTGTTTGGAGCGTCGAACAAGTTTTTCAGACAGGAATCTCCGGCTCAATGATCTTATTAGGGGTAATGGCCGGAATTCTGACCTGGGCTTGCAGTTTTGTCATCCGGGATTGGATCACAGGTGTTATTTTTAAAGCGGAAGACAATTATCAGCTGGAAGATATGATTTGTTTCCAGGATACATGGGGAAAGCTCAAACACTTGGGCTATCGCACGCTAACCCTGGAAACTCAAGATGGGACAGCTAGCGAAATTGCTTACAGTACCTTCGTAAAAGAAAATTTAATTCAGAGGATCACTCAAAAAACCGTGAGTCACGCATTTCAACTGTCCATACCGTCCCACGTTTCTTTTCCGGAAATCATGCAGCAAATTCAGGCTGCCGTGTTATGTGCTCCCTGGAGTTCTTTGACCCAATCCCCTCAAATCAAACTCATCGGTCAGCAGGAAGATCAGCAATACCCTGTAGAAGTAGTAATTCACGCTTTAGATTATCAGTATATCAGCGAAATAGAAGCCTATGTCAAACGACATGTGACTGTGCACTCATCCTAGGGATGATTTTCTCGCACACACCGGTTTTTGTCATATTGACATATCAACTCAACAGAAGTGCTAAACCCTTGAAAGAAGAGGCCTTCATTGACTGGAGAGACTGTTGGGTTCAATTTGACAGGAATACAAATTTGGTTGGAAAGGTCTCCCATGAAGTGATGGGTATCAGCATAACACACAGTGACTAAAGTGTTTCCCCTATAGTTCCACTTTAAGGGAGGTATTTCTTCGTTTTTTTCAATCCTCTTAAATGCCGGATTCAATTCGGATTCCACAATCGTAACGGCCTGTTGAACCAGGGGAGAGCTGCGTACATAGAAAATGACATGAGCAGGGATGGGAGCATGCTTTCTGACGAGTTTTTCAATATGCTCCAGTTCCTTAAACCATTTCCAAACTCGATAGTGGTCTTTTTGCTGCAAGGCTCCATCTATCTCCAACATCAAAGCATCCACCCGTGCTATTCTTATTTGAGTGAGAAGTGAGAGAGCTTCTTCATCTGCTGGATGCATGTTGAGATGCCGTACCAGTCCTTCCATGGCCAGCACCAAATCTTCCTGGTACTCTTGCATCCTTTTTGCCCGTTGAACCAGCGATTCCCAACGTTGACAGCGTGATAAGTCAGAAATTTTTGTTTCTTGCCGAGTGTCTTTACGAGAAAGGCATAATTCATAAAGCAAAGACTTTGTTTTTTCTACAGGGTTGGATGTTGTGCATCCAATACACAACATTCCCACAATCCATCCTCCCAGCAGAACTCTCCAATAGTGTTTTATTTCAAGCATAAAGGCAGTCCCCTCGTTTGTCTGGTCTGAATTCGGTTAATCACGTTTTTATCAAAAAATAAGGCATGAGGGACAAAATAACAAATAAACACCATGGTTGCAACTTCATACAGACGCATCCTCATTTTGTTACGGTGAATGCAGCCTGTATCAGCACCGATTTGCTTCGGAACGGTTCACATACCTGCATTCAGTTGGGTAAGAAGGCATCCTCATTTTTATTGTACCCATCAAATCCAATCCGGAACGGTATTTTTGCGACCACATGTGTGGTCAGAAATGCAAGACGTGACACTTTTTCGATTTTTTCAGGAATCAGTTTTTCCCATGTATCCTGAGGGGTGTTGTAATCTTTATCGAGTCCTCCAAACAGATACATAATGGGAACTCCTGCTTTATAGAAAGGACTGTGGTCCGATCTTCCCAGGCGATAGCTTTTCGGGTGAACCAGTGCTAACCCAACATACTCATTAACCTTTTGATGGATTTGGTGCAATTCAAAGCTCGAACGGGTACCTACAGCAAAAATAGAATTGGGCTCATTTTTACCAATCATATCAAAGTTCACCATCAAAACGGTCTGTAATATAGGAATTGGCGAGTACTCAATAAAATGTTTTGATCCCTTTTTACCAATCTCTTCGGCGTCAAAAGCCGCAAAAATGACAGTTCGGGCAGGCTTTTGTTCCAGTGCGTGAAATGCTTTGGCCACACCAAGCAGCGCAGCAACTCCTGCTGAATTGTCGTTTGCACCAAAATAAATATCATTGTTGTCTGTCCCCAGATGGTCATAATGAGCACCAATCACAACGGCTTCCCGCTTTAAATCCGGATGGCTTCCCGGCAGGACACCAATAATGTTCCGTCCTACCCAGGCTTTTCCCTGAATGTCAGCTTTCAACTCCAATTCTCGGCCTTGCAGCACTCTGGACTCAGGCTGCTTCTCTTGAGAGATATCTTCGGCAATCTCCTGTAACGAATCCTCATCGAGATAAGTGACAGCATTTATGAATGAATACGACACGTGGAGGATAGGAATCGGACTATTTAACGGAGAATTGGTATCTGGATTTCTCAAAAGATGTTCTGTTTCCAGTTTGTTACGCCACCCAAGCGGATCATCCACCACCAGCAAGCATTTTGCACCATGACGCGCTGCATTTTGAGCCTTATACAACAGGGATTGGTACTTGACATTTTGGGGTGTACTGCGATCTCCCCATTGAGAAAATTGCTGTTTCCAGGGAACTCCGGCAAAAACCAGCACAGCTTTTTCGCGGACATCTATTTCTTGGTACTCATCAAAACCGATGTCGGGACGGCTGATGCCATAGCCCACAAAGGCTAATTCGGCACGAAAATTGGCTCTATTTTCGACCAGATGCACTAAGGCATAATCCACTCTTCTTTGGAAATTTTCCACAGGGTTTCCTGAAATCGTCACTTGGAGAGTGCTGTGAATTTTATAGCCGACTTCAATCTTGAAGCGTTGAAAGAACGTACCCGCAGATCCTCCAGGCCGAAGTCCTGCTTTTTGAAAGTTTTCCACAATGTACTGAGACGCATGCCGACTGCCTGTTTTACCAGCTTCTCGCCCAATGTATTTTTTATCGCTGATGACTTTAGCATGCTCCAGCAGCTCATCGGCTTTGAGAGTTTTCATTGCCTGGATCACTTTTTTTTCAAGAGGCGTATCCCAGACATAAGAGGTTTGTGCATGGGCTGGATGATTGATGCCTGATCCTATCAAAAAGCAGCTTCCTGCAACCCACAGTAAAATTGCGTGGTCATTAAAAATTGAGTATAACTTTTTCATTTTTTTTCTCCTTGACTGGGTAGTGTATGACATAGATCCAGCGTTTATAAGGATCCATCAAACTGATATTTCGAATGTCCGTGCTTTTTTTGTTTTTCACCTTCAAATGAGCAGCGGTTTTCAATTTTTCAGTGAGTGGAAAATTAAAGAAATAGAAAGAATTGATTCTGCGTTGAACTTTCTCAGAGCCCTTTGATCGAGCCACTACTCCTGCGGTTTGTCCATTCGGAAAAATTTTCGTAAAGTATAACTCGGTTCCCACTCGGTTATGGAATTGAGCGGGAGTAGAAATTGCGATGGATCCATTATCCTGCAATGCCGCTGTGACAGGTTTCCTTTTAGGAGGAGGGAGAGGGCGATCAAACAATTTCATTTCAGGATCTCCCAATAACCGAAAAGTCAGGGCAACTCGGAATGTTTTGGCCTGTTCCTGATGACCACGTGCTTTTTTAAGTTTAACGATTCCCAGGAAATAATTTTTAGCTTCCCGGAGGGCCTCTCCTGTTGTCAAGCCTCGATATAAAATCGAATCCAAATACGTTTTAATAAAAGAACTTCCTGAAGCACTGTGCACTCTGGTACTGCTTCCGATCATTCCTGTCAGGCCTTGTTGGAAGACGGATTCTATGTCATCCAGCGAATTGCAGCTTTGTAGGATGACAAAGGGATAATCAGGAAAATGGGGTGGGTCGAATAAAGTGACACCATTCTCTGAATCAACATAACGTCCATCAAAGAATGTCAGATTGCTCAGATGTCCTTGATAGATAATTAAACCTTTATCCAATGCTTCTTGATCAACTTCAGCATTAGTAGGTTTTTCTCTATAAAATTCGGTTCCTCTCAGATTAAAATTCTTCAATTCGTCAGCTGTGGCACGACTGACTGTTTCGGCAAGCAAAAGTCCGGTACCGCTTTCTTTCTTTGTCGAATTGGCAATCATGATAAATTCAGGATAAACGGCTTCGTATCGCCTCTTTTTTTCCAGTAAATTCGCATAATAGGAAGAAACCAGATCCAAGTTGTGAAAGGGGAGTCTGCCCACTCCAAAAGCTAACGCTTGTCCCTTTGGAGGACGGGAAGCGGGTTCCATATCGACTTCTTCGTCATAGACTTCATATTTGAGATGTTCCTCAATACTAATAGTGCCTATATCCGTGTAATTTCCTAAAATTGTAATGGTTTGAGGGACCAGGTTGTGGAGTTTGAGATAGGTCAGAAGGGCTTTTTCGGAGAGTTCCCCACTCTCTTCTGAACTGAGAACCAGGGGAGACTTTCTTAATATGCTGATATACGGTGCATATGAAACGGAAGACACATAAGGAGTCCACCTGTTTGATAGGTGACGTGCAAGCATCACATTTCTGATATTTTCTTTCCCCAGTTGCTGCAGGATTTTTTTTTGTGTTTGAATACCATTGAGAGGAGTGATGATGACCCCTGCGGCATTAGTTAAAACCGAAGGAACCGTGTTTGAAACCAGATAGATGTTCTGAACTCCCATCTCTTGATACAGCGGTTTCAGGTCAGCAGCCGTTAATTTTTTATCATAGGGAACCAACGGTACCTGGGCATGTGCCGCTAAAATGGAAGCTTGCAGAAAATGTTCAGGATCTTCCAAAGGTGACATAATGATGTCAGGGCTCTTCTCAATAAACTGTTTGATGACGAACAGTGCTGTATGGAAAGGGCCACTCGGAAATTCCATTACCTCCAATCTAGAAAAATCAAGAGATTCATATTGATCGGGAAACGCCTTGGAGGTCAACGCAAGAATTTCACGTTCCTTAAGCGACATGAGTAGTTTTTTTTGTCCATCATGAACTTCATCTGATAACGAAAGCACAATGGGCAGCTCCCCTTTCTTTTTCATCAGGTGGATAAAAGGAGAGGCCACGCCAACTAACCATCCTTTTTCTTCTGGAACAAAAATAACATCAGGCGACGGATGATCCAGACGGTATGTTGGGGAACGCAGTTTTGAAGCAGTGACGGCAGAGAACTCCGAAATCTTATCGTTCGATGGAACAGCGGTTGATTTTTCTAAAGCACTCAAACCATGCAGGCTCACCAACGCAAAAATAGTGATGAATAGGGTTGCGTATTTTACAATTTTTATTTTCATTTTTCTCCTATTTGTGAGGGTTGGTGAAGCATCGCATGTCTGATTTGATGATATTAGAATCTGACTGACGATGTCTTAATTTGACAATAAATCAAATCAGGGAATTATGCCAGCACTACTTTGATGTAACGGTACTTGCAGAAGATTGGGAGAGGTTATTTTGCTGCAAAGCCAGATCCATTTGAGGAAAAGGAATCTCAATCTGGTGACTGCGGAGCGCTGTTTCAATGGCCCACAGGTACGCCGCTTGAATAGGAGCCTGGGATTGAACCCAAACGATCAGCTCAAAATTCAGTTCGTCAAGCCCAAATTGGACAAGCCAGACCTGAGGCTGGTGTGTTTTCTTTTTTTTTAAAGTGTATTTGACCTGATTGGCTGCCTCGATCACGACGTGTTGTACCTGTTCTTTGTCACTGTGATATGCGACTCTAAATGGAATATGCATCCGCCGCACTCTGTTTATGTAGGTACGATTGACGATTCTTCCATTAATCAGCTCGGAATTGGGGACTATAATATCCTGATTGTCCACGGTCCAGATGTGGGTATGCCGAGTGTTGATCGCCTTTACTTTGCCCCAGCTGCCGGATTCAAGTTCAATGTAATCCCCAATTTTGCAGGGGCGCTCAATCAGAAGAATGATGCCTGATATGAAGTTCGTGATATAAGTACGTGCGGCAAACCCGAGTCCCAGGCCAAACCAGCTCGCCAGCCATAAAAACTGATTCATTTCAACGCCAAGCACGGAGGTACTGGAAAGCATTCCTAAACCGATCAGGCTATAGTACCAAAAGTTTTCTGGTAAAATGTTCAAGGCAAAGGAAAAGGGCGGATAATCGCGAAGTCTGGATAAAATGAATCTGCTTATTTTGGCAATCAATATAAAAATAATAGCGGTTAGCAGTGCATACAAGGCCTTCTCATAGGTAACAGGGACCGTACCTAAATTGAAAATCACTTCCTGATTCATGGGGACTCTGGAGACTTGGATTCCGGTAAATCAAAACTGGAATGCTGAAAGACACTTTTGATGTGTAAATCCCTTTGAGGGAATGGGACTTTCAAGTTGTATTTACGCAAAATGGATTCAATTTCCCACAGGTAAGCCGCCTCAATTTCCTGATCGAGTTTAGCAACATTCGGTCGAATCCAGACCACTAATTTGAACAAAATACGGCTCTCTCCAAATCCGTCCAACCAAACCTGGGGTTGTCGTGTTTTTTGAGTTTTGAGCGTGTATTCTACGTTCTGAGCAGCTTCTAAAATAGCATCGCGTACAATTTCCTTATTGCTGTCATAAGAGACACCAAAAAGAATATGGACCCTTCTGGATGGATCTTCCAAAGTCCAATTGACCACACGTCCATTGATAAATTCGGAATTTGGAACCAATATATCCAGATTGTCTCGTGTCGTAATCCTGGTGCTGCGCACATTGATTTCACGAACCTCCCCCCGGACTCCTGATTCGAGTTCCACAAAATCTCCGATTTTTAACGGTTTTTCAAAGAGAAGGATCAGACCAGAAACAAAGTTATTAAAAATGGACTGAAGTCCAAAACCAATTCCAATACTGAGTGCTCCTGCGACCAATGCCAGCTTTGTGATATCAATACCGATCGAGGATATCCCGATCAGGACGCCGATGGTTAGTATGGTATAGTGCAGCAGTCTCCCGGTAACATAGATAGACGACTTCTGCACACCTTTCTTGTTTTGGCTGATACGATCGAGAAAAAATCGAATGAGTTTTGATGCCCAAACAGCAACCAGGATAATCAACACAAACCACAGAAGATCATACGGCGTGACAGGGTTTTCACCAATCGTGAACAAACTTTTCCCTGACCAATCCTGCACTATTTCATAAGTATTCGTAAACGTCTTACCTGTCGTGTTCCACCATAAATAGAGTTCCCCTTGCTGTGCTGCTATTTTCTCGTGGAGAATATTGATCCATAGTTCTCCGGTTTGCCTGGTATTTTCCAGTCGTCTGAACAGCAGCAGGGTTTCCTGGGCCTCCTGGATACGTTTGTGATGCATGGCTTCCAGCATCGGATTCATGGTTTCTGTATCTAAAGACAAAAGAGCTGTATTCGAACGAGCCAGCTCTCTTTCTGTACTTTCTTTCCAGGCACTGACCTGATTATCCGTTTCCTCCATCAGGAGACTCCATGTCTTTTCTTCTTCCTGGATAGATGCATGGGGTAAACCTGTTAATAAGAATTCGGCCAGATACTTTTCTTGTTTTTTAACCAGGATTCTCAATCGGGCATGGAGCTCCCTTCCGGCGACATGAACGGCTTTTTGTCCTAACCAGTGACTCATGGCTTTTCCGGCAGGACCATCTGTGGTGATATCTTCCAGTATACTGTTTTCTGCACTCAAAAGTTTGCGATACAGTATTTGCTGCTGGGACTCCAGTTTTTGAATCTCGCTTTCTAATTGCATGAGCCCTGCTTCCGTGGCAAATAACCGTTGCTGTGCAATTTTTAATGTCTCATCTAATCGTGAGGCAACCGTTTGTGAGATTTTCAAACGAGCCTGATGCAGGCGAAGGTGCTCTAAGGCAATGCTCAGTACAGTTTGATTTGCAGAAATTTCTAAGCCGCGCAGTAGTTTTTTTGGGGTTTGATGAGGTGTTTTCAGATAGGCAGCCATTAGGTTATCACGAAGCTTCTGTGCGGCCTTGATGGAAGAACGCAGCCGAGTCTGTTCGGCTTCATCAGCATCCAATTCAATTTTGTGATCCCAGAGTTGTTTGGTTAACTTTAACAACTGTCCCGTCGTATATTTTTCCAAGACAGGAACTGGAGTTGGTGTGTCAGCACTGGTGTTTGCCCGTAATGCGGGTAACGCCTCCAAATTGGCTTTAATACGTTTGATGAAGTTGTTTGCTGCTTTTTGTTCTTGTTGATTAATTGCAATCTTTTGCTGATCTAATTGAAACTGAAAACGTTCGATTCGCTCCTCTAATTGTTCTTCACTCTCAACTTGAAAATATTTCCACCAGTTTGGTTTCAAATCAAGGATGTCAGGAGTGATAACAGCCTCAGTTTGTTGTTCAACAGGAATCGGGACAGGAGGGATGGGTAAGGGCGTTTTAGCATGCAACCCAAACGGCAACATTGTGATCCAGACCAGTAGTCCCATCCAAAGATATTTCATAATTTCCTGTCATTACTTTTTATTGATTCTTACCTCATTGTCGTCTCCTACCTTGCATGTATCACGCCACTTTTTTGCTTTATTTGCTTCTCTATCATCATTCATGATCATCTCTTATTTTTTCAAGCAAGCCCTGAAAAAACCTGTTTCAATCCGTTTGCAATAAATGAGAAGATACGCTATCCTTCCTAAACATGAATCTCATGCAAAACCAGAACAGTATAGCCCCCTATCTGAAGCATGTGAAAGACATACTCCCCTGAGAAGCTGTATCAAAGAACCCATCATTGTAATCCATTATGAACGAACAAAATACCAGCTCTGTCTTTGACTGGCAGGCCTCGCTCACCGAGACCTTCACCGGAATTTCAAAAAAAATTATGGAATATGCTCCGCAATTGCTTGCGGCAATTGGACTGCTCATCATGGGTTGGGTAGTTGCCCACATATTGAGGGCTGCCACAAAAAAAATTATCACGAGATTGGATTCGTTGTTCAATCGAGCGGCAAAAGGACAAAGCATTCAGCATGAAACCATCAAGCGTTCCTATGCGGTAATCCTCAGTAAATCCGTGTTTTGGACCGTGATGCTGTTTTTTATTGCTGCCAGTGCGAACATGCTGGGTTGGAATATGTTTTCCAACTGGATGGATACGGTCATCAACTATCTGCCAAACCTGATCACAGGATTGATCATTATTCTGGCAGGGTTCTTACTGAGCAACGGTACCCGCAGCACTGTTGCAAGTGCGGCGTCCTCTGCCGGCATTGAGCAGAGTGATGTATTGGCACGGGTGGTTCAAGTAGTCATTCTTTTTACCACCATTATTATTGGTATTGAACATATTGGTATCCATGTTAACTTCCTGACCACTACTTTAGTCGTCATTATCGGTGTTTTGCTGATTGGGGGCGCACTGGCCTTCAGTCTGGGTGCCAAAGAGCTGGTGGCCAACATTATCGGGGCCCAGTATACACGAAAACACTGCAGGATCGGGGAGACCATGCGGATTGGTGATATGGAGGGGGAAGTGCTCGAAGTCACCCAAACTTCCATTGTATTGGACACAGAGGACAGTCGAACCGTTGTGCCGGCAAAACTGTTTCATGAGCAGATCAGCCAGTTTTCTTCCAGAAAAAAAGAGGAGGGAATATGACTCATCAGAAAGTCGATCTGGTTTTGACGTTTTTACAATCACATCCTGATTTTGCAGCTGGGTTGATAGAGGAATGGTCAATAGAAGATGCGGCTGCATTTATCAAAAGCATTCCCCTCCCCGAAGCCTCATTGGTACTAGGACACATGCTGCCCCACTATACAGCAAGGATTTGCATGGCATTAGAACCAGGTACTGCCGCAGGATTTTTATCTCATATGGATAATAGAGTCATTGCCGCAGTCCTTCGTTATACAAATAAAACGAGCCTCAGAAATTTGCTGAAAGAACTGCCTGTCAAAACCAGAACCACATGCAAGCTGCTGCTGAACTATGCAGAAGATACCGCAGGAGCATGGATGCTGCCGCAGACGGCTGCAGTCCCCATAGGCTGTACGGTCGAAGAAGCCTTGAAACGTCTTGCTGAAGAACAGGATACAGTGGTGACAGACGTGGTTTGTGTGGTGGATCGGGAAAATCAGATGCGTGGCGTGACAGGCATTTCTACCTTATTGAGAACAAAACCAGAAATTCCTATTGAATTGATGATGCGCAAAAATCCCGATACCATCTCAGGGCATAGTGCTTTGAGCTCAGTACAGCAACATGACGGGTGGATCTGCCACGATACCTTGCCCGTTGTCAATCGAAGCAAACAGATGATCGGCATGCTGCGGCATATGGATATGCGCAACGGGATGCGCCAGACATCCTCGACAATCCCTCAATCAAAAACCAATACTCCCCTCACAGAAATATTTGAAGTATATGGAGGATCCCTCCTGGCATTGTTCAGCACTTTGGGCGGACTCAGCAATAGAAAATCTCAGTAAGGAGAAGACAATGACTGCAGCAATGATGGAAAAGCAGGATCCGTTAGATATTCTCAACAGGGCTTTCTTACTCAATTACCCCAAAGAAGCTGCCCGTAAATTCGAAACCATGCTGCCTGAAGAAGCCGCTTTTATTTTGAATGAACAGCCCCTGCATATCCTGACACCCGTTTGGAACAATCTTGCTCCAGGGGTATCGGACTCCTGCTTTCTACAGCTGCGTGAGGAGGTTGCCGCAGACTTGCTGATGGCGCTGGATGCAAGATTGGGAGCCGTTCTGCTGAGTCGCTTTGATCAGGAGCAGCGGGAATATTTTTTGAACCTGCTCAAAGAAAGTGCTGCCAAAGAACTGAGAGAATTGCTGTCGTATCCTGACAATTCTGCAGGACGGCTGATGGGAACCAATATCATTGCCTTTAATAGGCATATCACCATCGCCGATGCAATTGCACAGCTCAAAAACCAGAAAATAGAAGCACTGCATCACCTGTACATCCTTGATGACAACATGTGTTTGTGCGGGCAGATTGACATGCAGCGACTGGTTCTGGCAGACAGCGGGAGAACACTGTCCTCGCTTTCTGTGCCTGTGACAGCCTATGTTACTGCACTTGACCCGCAAGACGAGGCCATTGAAAAACTGGAACATCACCGAGTGGGTTCTCTTCCTGTTGTTGATGGAAATAATCATCTGGTGGGGGTGATCCATAGTGCGGATATACTGGATGCCATCAAAGAAAATCTGGCTTCTGAAATACAAACCATGGTCGGGGTGAGCAAAGATGAACGAGCAAATTCAACCAGCGTTTTTGCTGTTAGAAAACGCCTCCCCTGGTTAGAAATCAATTTGCTCACGGCCTTTTTGGCCGCTGCTGTCGTCGGTATTTTTGAAGACACCATTGCTCGCTTTACTGCTTTAGCGATCATGCTGCCGGTAGTAGCAGGGCAGTCCGGAAATGCTGGAGCGCAGGCCCTGGCAGTGACAATGAGGGGATTGACACTCCGGGAAATCACTCCCCGGGATTGGATTAAAGTCACTCTCAAAGAGGCGGGAACCGGTGTGATAAACGGTTCTGCCATTGCCGTTACCTGTGCAGCAGGCGTTTATCTTTGGAGCAAAAGTCCGGGCCTGTCATTAGTCATAGCGGTATCTATGGTGATTTCAATGACGATTGCCGGGATTGCCGGAGCGCTGGTGCCGATTGTCCTGAAACGCGTTGGTTTGGATCCTGCCCAATCGTCTTCCATTGTCTTGACAACTGTCACTGACATTGCCGGTTTCATGTCTTTCCTGGGAATTGCCACTCTGCTGTCCAGTATGCTCACACCAGGCTGAGATAGAAATGCATTTAAACAAACCCTAACATAGGAGTTTTTGATGAGCAGCGAAAATACGACTCAATCCTTAAAAAGTATTTATGATCATTTATCTCTTTTGTATCAACACGCATTGGATGCAGAAAAAGAGTATGCCGCCGACCTTCAAGCCATCCCGCAGGAATGGAAGAACAGTGCTCGAAACCTGGTACATTACCTGGCATTGAGACGACATGACATCCGCCCTCTTCAAATTCAACTCAGTTTCCTGGGTCTGAGTTCCCTGGGTCGTTTAGAAGCACATGTCCTGGCAGGTATTGAATCCGTCCTTTTTGCATTAAAACGAATGGCTGACGTGCCATTCGACAGCGGATCAGATCGTCCTGAACCATTAGACTTCAAGGAAGGTGATCAATCGCTGACACAGCACACCACTTCACTCCTCGGATCTCCCAATTCCGAACGCCTGGTGCGAATCATGGTCACCATGCCTTCAGAAGCCGCAGAGGACTATGCATTGGTACGACAACTTGTAGAAGCGGGCATGGATGTCATGCGGATCAACAGTGCTCACGACAATGAGCAAATATGGGAAAAGATGGTTCAGCACGCACGTCGTGCTGCCGAAGAAACCAAGCGATCCTGCCGCATCTTGTTTGATTTGTGCGGCCCCAAACTTCGCACAGGTGCTCTGGAACCAGGAATGGCCGTCGTCCATTTTCAGCCTAAACGTGATGCACGAGGGATGATTGTTACACCCGCCTTGGTTTGGATTGGCAGCACTCCGCCTTCTGATCAGGACAAAACAGCCTCCGCTGTCATTCCGGTTGATCAGGGTCTCATGAAGGCTCTCCAGCCTGGCGATCTTATTCAGTTCACAGATATTCCGGGTAGAATAAGGAAAATCACCATATTGGAACGAGGTGCTGATGGGGCATGGGGAGAATCCAGGCAGTCCGCTTATTTAGAAAAAAATCTCCCTTTGCAGCTGGTGCGCAATGGGGAAGTCGTTGCTTCGGGAACTGTGGGTTTGCTACCGTCACTGGGATCTTTCATCCTGCTGTCCGCAGGAGATACTCTGACTTTGACCCCCGAAGATCAATTGGGCCGACCCGCAAAACAGGGGTCGGATGGTTCCATTGTCGAGCCCGCCCGCATTCCCTGCACACTCCCTCAGGTGTTTGCGGATGTGAAACCAGGAGAACCCATTCTTTTTGATGACGGTAAATTTTCAGGAACGGTTCAAGAGGCATCTGCACAGGGTTTGAAGGTGATAATTGACCGTGCCCCTCCAGGCGGAGCAAAACTTCGATCGGATAAAGGCATCAACTTGCCAGAAACAAAATTTTCATTGCCGGCCCTATCCCCTGATGATTTGGTTCATCTGGACTTTGCGGCCGAGCATGTCGATCTGGTGGGATTGTCTTTTGTCAGTGAACCGTCTGATTTATTTCAGCTGCAGGAAGAATTGAAGCAGCGGGGAAAAAGTGAGCTTGGAGTTATCCTGAAGATTGAGAACCGAATAGCCTTTGAGAATCTTCCCCAGCTCCTCCTGGCAGGGTTGCGTGAACCTCCTTTTGGCGTGATGGTCGCACGAGGTGATTTGGGGGTGGAACTCGGATTCGAACGATTGGCTGAAGTGCAGGAGCAAATCCTGTGGTTATGTGAAGCCGCTCACATTCCAGTGATTTGGGCAACTCAGGTTCTGGAAAGTCTTGCGAAAAAAGGAATGCCTTCACGCGCAGAAGTAACCGATGCGGCGATGAGCAGCCGAGCCGAATGTGTCATGCTGAATAAGGGGCCTTTTGTCCTTCAGACTGTCGAATTTCTAGTCAGAATCCTTGCCCGGATGCGAGACCACCATCATAAAAAAACACCCATGCTGCGCAAGCTGAAAGTCTCTGAAGGGCGTTTCAGAAATTCTGAACCATGATCAAATACTAGCTTTGGATAGCAGCAATATGATGACAGAGAAGGAAAAAGATCGAATTCGCCATGTTGCCGACTTGCTCTATCGTGCGGTAAAACCTATTCGAATATTAAGTCATATCAGTTGGCCAATTGAGGTCCGCAGCCGCTTTTTTAAAGAGGGGGCACGTGAACTTCCGAAAGTCAATTATCCTGTCTTTGATCCTTCAGAAACCCTTGAAATTCTTGGTGAAGCACGGAGACTTATCCAATCCTCTACGGTGGACGAGTGGTTCAGCCGCCATGCTTCCACCATAGAAAAAAGTGCGCACATGCTGTCAGTATGCGGCACATCCGAATATTTTCGGTTATCCAGTGAAATCTACGGCACACCGCTCAGTGTTTTACCAGATGAGACGAGCACCTCGTATGCATTGGCCTGTCAATTTGACAAATTGATGGCAACATTCACGAAGATTGACTTGGGAGCACCACCTCCAGCCTGCTATCTTGCACAGACCGTTGCATCTGAAATGGAGAAGGCCGTGAGAGTCATGTTCAATGATGAAGCACCGGAGATTTTGGTCGTTGATGAACTCTCTGCGAATGCGTTAGCCGGTCCGAAACGCATCAGAATTCGAAATTCGGCCTGTTTTACAGATAAAGACATCAATCAGCTTGTTCACCATGAAGCCTATGTCCATGTGGCCACCTCATTAAATGGTTACGCACAACCCAATTTGAAGATTCTGGGAACCGGTCATCCTGGGACCACAAAGACTCAGGAGGGGTTGGCTGTATTTGCTGAGTTTGTTACCAGTTCCATGGACTTGGATCGCATGCGACGGCTCGCCGATAGGGTGCTGGCCATTCAAATGTCCATCGAAGGCGCTGATTTTTTGGATGTGTATTACTATTTTCTAGAGCGCACGAGCAGTGCGGAACAGGCGTTTGAGAACACCCGGCGTGTTTTCCGAGGAGGTGTGCTTGGCGGGGGAGCGCCTTTCACTAAAGACGTTGTTTATCTGGATGGACTGCTTCGGGTTCATAATTTTCTCCGAGCTATTGTTTCAAGCGGAAGAGCCGACTGCTTGAGGCTCCTGTTTTGTGGAAAACTGGATATTGAGGATATCCCCGTGCTTTACGAACTTTCTGAGCAGGGTCTTTGTTCCGCACCAAAATATTTGCCGCCATGGGCAGATGATTTACGATTTTTACTTTGTTATTTAACGTACTCCGCATTTCTCAGCGGAGTGGATTTCAACCAAATTAAATCACACTATGAGGCAATGCTCAGTAATATACCATAAGGAAGGCGAAAAATAACATGTGAAAGTTACGCAGGATTTTCATCGAAATTCAAGGAGTTTTATCGGGCGCATCGCTTGCTATGTAACCGGTAAAGCAACGCAGAAGATCGTTGAAAAGACAAGTAGATTTGCTAAGTTATTGTTTGGGCATTCCTAAGCAGTCCCAACAGGGAATTCTTTGAAAGGTGGCAGCAGCAGTTTGAATTGCTATATTCCCATGACACACTTCGAGAATACCTCAAAAAATTAAGAAGTTTTGGTGTAACGAATGAAGATTTCAAAAGATTCGTCAAGTTTAAAATCTGTGACGCTATCTCATTTTTAAAAGAGCTTCGTGCAGAACTTGAAGAAAACGATAGCCCTTAATAGTACCTAAACCAGTAACATTTGAATCTTTCCTCAAAACGAATGAACTCGCTCAATGAAATACTTTAGACTGATAACACCCATGCTAAAGGAGGTTGTTTATGATGAACTTTAACGAACTATACAGTCCGATATCCGAACAATTCCCAGGACTTTTTGAATCCCTTGTCAGGATTCTCTTAATTGTTCTGGTAATCTTCATTATGGTGCGATTGTCAAAACGCACGATGCAGTTTCTCAAAAACAAGGAACTGGTTAGTGAGTACATTATCATCACATCGGAAAAATTACTAAAATGGCTGTTGTGGTTGATCGGAGGGTTGCTGATTTTACAACAGATCGGCATCAGCATTGGCAGTATTTGGACAATCGTCGCCACCCTGCTGGCCATGGTAGCAGTAGGATTTGTGGCAGTATGGAGTGTTTTGAGTAATCTGCTCTGCTCTTTGATTCTGGTGATCTTCAAACCATTCTCTATCAACGATGAAATCGAAGTTATTGAGCCAAACACCACTTCTGGTTTAAAGGGGAGGGTGATCAATTTCAATGTCATGTTCACTACTTTGGAGGAATGCCTGCCGGAGACCAAAGAATCTTGTCTGATTCAAATTCCCAATAATATTTTTTTTCAAAAATGCATTCGGCATCACCAAAAATCAGGCACTGCCGTGAGCCTGGAAAAACATATTGCTGACAAAATTTCTCAACAAGACGAAACATCACGAACAGCAACATAAAGAAGCGCTCATATGATTTGCTGAGCTATGCCGGATCTTTTTTCTGGTCCGATTTTTCCAATGAAAAGGAAAGGTGATAATACCCTTCCTCCATGGAGCTTTTAATGGGACTTGGAGCACACTCACGAAACACATGCATCATGCGGGAATTGCGGATGAGGATATCTGCCGTAAATCCTTTGATGCCGCGTTCACGCGCAATCTCAATCAAACGGTTCATCAAATATTTTCCGGCCCCCTGATTTTGCCAGTCATCTCGTACCATAAAGGCTGAATCAGCGTAACCGGTTGCGGGATCTAGGCTATAAAACCCAACAGCAATAATGGCTTCATGCCCTGCTTCCTGGATACTGCCAACCAGAGCAAGATTTTTGTCATAATCGACATGGGCCATTTGTTGTGCTTTGCTGTGAGGCAATGCTTTCAAGTAGGTAAAGAAACGTAAATATATGGTTTCTATGGAAGAACGATAAAACAATTCCTGGATCATTCCTTCATCTGTTGGTTCTACCGGACGAAAATGAACCTCAACCCCTCCTTTCGAAGTCATGACGGTTTCCAACTGTTCGACTTCGGGCAAGCCAATTCCTGGATTGACAAGCTGATCGGAATAAACATAATGATGCGCTTTGGCTGCCTTCATCAGCTCTTCTCGAAAGACGGGATGAGCGATATGAATCAATGCCAATGCACGTTCCCGAATGGTTTTTCCATGCAGATCCACAGCTCCATATTCGGTAACCACATGATGGACATCTCCACGAGAAGTCACCACGCCAGCTCCTTGATTGAGCATGGGTACAATGCGGGAAACCATCTTCCCCTCCACAGATGCCGTCGATGGAAGGGCAATGATCGGCTGCCCTCCGGCAGAGCGTGATGCCCCCCGGATGAAATCAACCTGTCCTCCGATACCACTATAGAAATGACTCCCTACTGAATCAGCACATACCTGTCCTGTCAAATCAATTTCCAGTGCCGAATTAATGGCGACCATTTTGACATTTTGACCAATAATGAAGGGATCATTGGAATATTCATTGGGATAGAACTCAAACATCGGGTTGTCGTCAATGAAATCATAGAGCCGCTTGGTACCAAGAGCAAAACTGGCAACGACTTTACACTTATGGATCGTCTTACGAGTTCCTGTCACTACTCCTTTTTCAATGAGATCCATGATTCCATCGGACAGCATTTCTGTATGAACTCCAAGATCTTTATGGTTGCTCAGTTCTGTCAAAACAGAATCGGGAATGGTGCCAATTCCCATCTGAATGGTAGAGCCATCTTCCACCAGGTCAGCAATATGGTGCCCAATACGCTGTGCAATTTCATTAACAGGAGTTGGCGGCATTTCTAAAATGGGAGCATCATGTTCCACAATTCGATTAATTTGATCAACATGGATGAAGGCATTGCCAAGGGTCCTAGGCATTTGAGGATTGACCTGGGCCACCACAACTTTTGCTGTCTCTGTGGCGGCTTTGACAATATCGACCGAAACTCCATAGCTGCAGAACCCATGCTCATCCGGAGGGGTTACCTGGATTAAGGCAACATCCATGGTCGCCTTGCCGTGATACATCAAACGAGGGACCTCTGACAAAAAAATAGGAGTGTAGTCGGCACGCCCCTGCGAAACGGCATCCCTGACATTGTCACCAATAAAAAAGGTATTGTAGCGAAACTTATCAGAAAATTTGGATTCCGTATAAGCCGCTACCCCCAGTGTGCGGATATGGATGACTTGATTGTCAGCAAGATCATTACCCCGTTCTGATAGGGCCTCTACCAGCAACTGCGGTTCTGCGGCCCCAGAGCCAATAAAAACCCGCTGGCCGCGCTTGACATCTGCCACGGCTTGCTTGGCTGTAACGATTTTTTCATCATATTTTTTACTCCATTCTCTTAATTTTCCCATAATTGTTTTCCTTAAAATATAATGTCTATTTCATCTTGCAGCCCATCTTCTATCTGATTTGACTCAGTAAGGGTTCGTGCAGAAATAACGTTGACAAAGATGAGGAAGTATTTTTTCTTGGCTACAAGGCATCTTCAATTGTGCATACTGGAGTATGTGCCTTTGAAGACAACACCGTAGACGAGGAAAAAGACAAGTCATCTGTAAAGGTTATTTATGTACGAGCCCGAAGAGGCCCGTGCCGACTTTTTGAGAGACTGTCAAGGCGAGACTAATCCATCCTTGGCCATTTTTTCTACAGTTTTTTTATCATATTTTACCCTGCAGGCATCCGCAATATCCACTAACATATTGTGCTTTTTTTTGTTAACTTTGTGATCGACTGCAGCAGCATAGCAAGCTGCTTCAAAAACATTCAAGGCTTGCTCCTGCTCAAGTGCACGCAACTTTATAAAGAGTTCGTCCTCATCTACTTTAATAATTTCTTCAAATTCTTTTACAGCAGCTCGACCACTGCTTTCCAATTTCAACTGTTTTGTCAAATAATTCAAGAGCCAGGCTTCTTCTGCACTAATTAACTGGTCAACCAGCATGACGATCAAGACCGTTTGAAGCAATATTAATGCGTCA
Source organism: SAR324 cluster bacterium (assembly GCA_015231885.1). Lineage (GTDB taxonomy): Bacteria > SAR324 > SAR324 > SAR324 > NAC60-12. The sequence continues at coordinate 11,143 of JADGAT010000040.1, read as the reverse complement.
ATTTTTAATTCTACAAGCTGCTGTACTTTTTTTGCAATAGCAGCTTTGTCACGATATACCTGACGTACAATACGTGTCACTGAACCCGTATTCCAGTAGTTCATTCCTGCGGCCAAGGGTATTGAGACTAATGGGATGCTGAATTTTATGATATTACGCTGTAACAGATATTTACCGACAATGGGAAATGTGTAACTCAGCGCAGGGCCACTTATTACAGACTTTACCCCTTGTCCAACCACCTCGGGCTTTGATGAAACAACCGTTCCCTGCATCATTTTTCCTGCCTTGATACCAAATGCCACCTTCACTAAATCGTAAAGATCACCAGGGTCTGCCATGTCGACCGGATGTTCGTACAGCACACTCATATCATACGCAAGATGCAGCTGTAATCGGGTGGAGTAAAACAGATCTGCTATAAATGACAGTGCTGCTGCTGGAATCGCAATAGGGCTTCCTCCTCCCATTGATCCGACAGTTGCGGCAACAGCAGCTGAATAGGCCCCCGCACTGACAGCACCTTCGATTGCGGCATACTTTCTGGCAGTATCAATACGACGAGTTACAATAGCATCGGCTGTAAGATGAGGGTGTTTCTTTCTAAAATATTCAGCATTCACTTTTTCTGCATAACTTTCCAATGCATATTTAAGAAACTTCGCAAACCACTCACCAGAACGTATATCTTCGATTGTATACTCTTTCGCATGCCTTTTGAGGTCTTGGAGATCGGTTTTTACTTCTGTTTTATGTGAATAGTCCTCCGTCATGTCGTGTCCATGATTCTAAAAAAGTAACCAGGTGAAACTTCCAGTCTTAACCAGCATTTGAGTCCTTTCTTTCAGCCGTCATATCACTCTCGAAAGAGTCGTTTCCTTGCCAAATAACCCTCTGAGGGAAAGGAATTTCAATGCCTTCTTGCTCCAGAAGAGTTTTGATTTTCCATAGCAGTTCTATTTTCACATTGAACCATTCGGTATTGGGACTCCAAATACGAACGATCAGATTGACAGAACTATCTCCCAAATTATCAACAAAAACTTGAGGTTCGGGTTTTTTTAAAGCAAAAGGCTGTTGATCGATCAATCCTTTAATCAAATCAATGGCTCGAATTGCGTCATCACTATACCTGATTCCGATGGTGTATTCAAATCGACGGACAGGGTGGGAAGCAAAATTAGTAATATTGGCAGTAAATACCTTTTGGTTTGGCACACGCATAAAGATCCCGTCAAAGGTGCGAAGGGTCGTTGACATGATATGAATGTCCTCAACAATACCAAAGGTGCCATCAATATTGACGGCATTTCCAAGTTTGATAGGCCGTTCAATGATCAAAAATATTCCAGAAATGAGATTTCCCACAATATTCTGACTGGCAAACCCAATAGCGAGCCCTACCACCCCACCCGTGACTAATAGGCCGGATAACTTGAACCCTAAAAATGGGAGAGCGATTATAAGAGCAATGACAAAAATCGTATAAAATATTAACTTTGCGATAATGTCCAAGTGCTCTTTAGCAATTTTATCTTTTAGAAATCGTTTTACATACAAGGAGACTACTTTGGCAAAAAGTAGGCCGAATAAAATCAACAGGAAGGCAATAGAAAATTCTGTTAATGTCACGTCTCCATACAAGGTTTTTTTAAAAATATTCATATGCCAAACTCCATTAAGTATTTTTTAGAGCTGACACTTAGTTTTTTAGCATGAAAAACCTCAATGGACTTTTTCATTCCCTCTGCAGGTGGTAACTCATCAAAGTCCGTTTCAGCCACTTCTTTGGAACGAATCTCCATCATAGCTGTCGTTGTTACAGTAGCATCATTATAAAAAATTTTCATTCCATACGCATTGAGCACAACGTGATGAACCTCGACCCAGTCAGAATCTGAATTATAGATGTTCAATTGGAGAACTCCTTCCTGACATGGCAGAACAGTGGGAGGAGATTCAAATAAAGGGCTTTCCCAGTATTTGCACAGGACTCCATGACGAGGATCTCCATACAGTGTATATTTCGAAGAAGCCAGGGTGAAGACATCAATGAGCTTGAAGTCTGCTTTTTCCAAAAAATAGACTCCCAGGTCCAGCGGAAATGTCAAATAGACATTTTTTTTCATTTTAGGAGCAATCGTCATGGATTGAGCCATCTCAATAAGCAGGTATTGTGTCAAAAATTTTGGAGTATTGAGAGGTTCAACAGGATTGATCAGCATCTGATTGCTATGGCTGATGATTTTCTTGTCAACAGGATCACCAGTACCTTCTCGGTGGTAATGATATAAGTCCAAACTAGAGGATGTTATCGAAAAGGCAACATCGTTCCATTGAAACTCACAGGGAATGTTATAAGTATTGTACATGTGATTCTCCTGGCTTTAAGTTGAGATCGCTTCTCGCTTCCACTTGAAGTCTTATCATCTCTTTGTAATGATATACAAGAATAAAGGTTAACAATCGAATCGCCTAAAAATTGCTAAAATTTAAGGATCTGTCTCAGATAAATTATTTTTTTGTTTCCATTGTTTGAGGATGCTGAAAGGGAATTCTACCATTTGCCGGATACCCGCAGCAGAAGACAGGTCCCGTACTTCCCTGCGCACCTCATACAGCATTTCCAGCAACACTTCATCTTCTGCCGTCGCTGTTCCGACCTCGTTGACTAATGAGAGGCGGTGGAGCGAATAGAGACCCATGATGAAGGCTATGACAAAAAAGAAATCCCAATGCTGCAGATTGAGCATTTCAATACTCCATTTTGTACCGGGGCTGATCCATTTCAACGTCCAGGATAATTCATATTTAGCAAAGATGTGAGCAGCAATACCGCCCAGGATTGGAGCGATTCCTGCTGTGAGAGCATTCACCAGTTTAAGAGATGCTAAATACGGGGTGGCATTTCCTTTTGGGGCCAGTTTGAATCCAATATTGAGTGATGCCAGTGTCATTCCTGCTGACGACAATCCCATGATGAGATGGATCACGATCAGAAGAGGGATTGTCAAAAAATAAGTGTCCGGTAAAGTCGTAAACGCCCACATCAGAATACTGAACAAAAAAAGAGGCGAACAAATGCTGAATACCGATTTATTATTGTAACGATCCGAAAAGCGCCCCCATATTCGAAGAAAGGATAGATTCATGATCTGACTTGTGATAGAAAAGAGTACAACCATCCCCATATCCAGCTGCAGTCGCTTGAGCATGTACACTGTAAAAAATGGGGCCGCCAAATTGATGGCAAAGTTCCATGATCCTAAAAAAATAACCAGATTTTTGAAGTTTTGATCCTTAAATGGCTGGAGCATTATTTTAAAAAAAGAATGCCTGCTGGGAATCATTTGAGGTTCTGGTGTGGTTGATAAAAAGTAGATACCAATAACTCCTGCAAAAAATGCAACGACAAACAGAATGGAGTAGCTGTACATGACTTCATTCGGCCATTTGGCTTTCCAATAGTCGAGATAGTTCCCAACAAGGAACGCAAGAACCACTCCGAGTGCAGCAGCTATGAATTTCCGTTTGGCAAAAAATTGCCCTAACTGCTTTTCTGGAATCAAGTCTCTCATCCAGGAATGCCAGCCGCAGCTTGCTATGGAAGCGGCAATTGAGTTAAGCAACAATGCCATGACCAGTATCCATAACCCTTCTGTAGGGGGCGCAATCACAGGAATCAGTGCGATGACTAACAAAAAACTTCTACTGATTGATGAGGACAATACGGCGACCAGACGTCGGTTTTGGAATTTTTCAATCAAAAGCACTGCTGGGATTTGTGTCAAATGAGCAAGAGGCGGAATTGCCGCTAAGAGGCCAATCATGAAGTTGGATGCTCCAAGCTGCAGGGCAAATGCCACTAAAAACATTCCTGCTGTCAGGGTATCTACGGCTTGGGCCATGAGTCCATCTTTCAGAACAGCCCGAAGCCCCTGCTGGATCTCTTGAGGTGTGAGGTTGGTTTTAACAGGAAATAACATGTTATTTTATGAATTTAAGGAAAAAATCATGTGGAAACATTGTATTAATAAAAAATGGTTTACGTTGAGAGTTCGGACTAATCTGGCGAAATGGCATCTTCTTTTTGTATTGGTGAGCATGGGGTCTTTGGGATTACCAGCCTTTGCCCAGCCCCTTCCTGAAACAACACTTCCGGTCCTCATTGCGGATGAGCACTGGAAACCCCTGCTGCAAAATACCGATTCCCCTCTGCAGCAACGCTTAGAAAAAAAACTCTCTCAAAATAAACGCTGGAATCCTTTGATCAAACAACAAAAGATGGGAGTCGGACTGGTCGATTTAACGGATCCTCAACATATTAAATTTGCAAGAGTGAATGGTAAAGTCGAAATGTATGCTGCCAGTCTGCCTAAAATTGCTATTCTATTGGCCTCTTTTGAAGCGTTTGAACAAGGAACACTCTCTGAAACACCAGAAACGATGCAGGATCTCCAAAAAATGATCCGAGTCTCCAGCAATAAAACAGCAACTCGCATGATTGACCGACTGGGAGGATTGAAAGTGATCGAAGCCGTTCTAAGAGATCCTCGATATGAGTTGTACGATGAGGAAATGGGAGGCGGTCTATGGGTTGGCAAACGTTATGCCCAGGCGGGTAACCGTTTCCCTGATCCCCTGAAAGGACTTTCACATGCTGCCACTGTCACGCAAGTAAGCCGTTTTTATTATTTGCTGGCAACGGGTCGTTTAGTGAGTCCTGAGCGTTCCCAACAAATGCTGCAAATATTGTCGAAACCTGGAATTTCGCATAAATTTGTGCATTCCCTGAAGCTCCTTGCTCCTAAAGCCAATTTATACCGCAAATCCGGTACATGGAGAAATTGGCATTCCGACTCTGTCCTGGTATGGGGAAAGCAATGGAGACGGTATATTTTGGTTTCCATGGTAGAGGCCTCCCAGGGCGAACAAATTTTGAGAAATCTGGTGCCTGCCATTGAAGAGGTACTGGAGCACTGATTTCTAGATTCTATGCTTCAAGGAGCCTTGATGATTGTTTCAATTTGAGTGGCCAGGGTTTGATGATCCACCGCAGAGTTTTTTCGTAAGACATCGGACATTAAACTGACCAGGTACACTCGACCATCTGCCGTTTCCACGATGGCAACGGAGTTCATTGCATTTTTGACATTACCATGGTACTTCAGACATCGAAAACCCGGCTCCGGTTTGCATTGATAGAGACTCCCCGATTTAAAATATACAGCCGCTTTGCTTAATGCCGGTGAGGAGGCATAGCGGATCCGCTTTTCTGTGAGATACATCAACTTTTTGATCTCAAGACTGGACCAGTCATCCACAATTTTCCCCTGTTCCAGCCGAATAAGATACTGAAGTGCTCCTTTGGGAGAGGCATAGCTGGGAGCTCCCGGAACAATATTTTTTCCAGATCGGGTAAAAAATGTACCCAGCTGCCAGTGCCGGCTGTCGATTCCACTTTCTTTTAAAGGATCGTTGACAACGGATAATGCCAGTTTTTGCAATTGTTGGCGAGGAGTGGATTTGAAAAAACGTTTTTCTTCATCTCGGTCAGGAGGGTATTTTTGTCCGAATGCCCGCATTAGGATAATTTCTTTCCAAACGGTGCTTGCGGCTGAGTTGGCACTGGCTGAAAGCATGTGATCGATCCATTCATAAAGAGAGAACTCATCTCCTTCACGAATTTGCCGAAATTCAAAAATACGGGTTTGGGGATCATATATAGGAACTTCATGGTGGTCTGAATGGATCCAGTGGTCTGCGATTATTCTGCGATTCCTCAACAATGCTTGCCGGACTGAGCTGGAATTGGGATGAATACGGGCCAGCTCTGCAAATACACCAGCGGCAATAGCCAGTTTTCCCACACTGCCTGGCGGAAATAATCGGTCTTCCTGACGGGAAGCAAATCGAAAAGGTTTGCCGGGTGTGATATCAAGTAGTGCGACTGAATAGCTTTCGTCCCGGTTAGGAAATAACTGATCTAAACGTTTTTGCAATAAAGCATCCGGGACAAATACCTGATCAAAAGAAGATATGGGATTCTCTGTCAAGTGAAGTATGATGGAAGAAGTGCTTTTGAGGGCACCGGCCATCGGCAAGGCTCCCTGCATCTGTCCAGCCAATCTCAGTCGTAATCGCTCCAGGCGTCGAATTCCTGTATCGGGGTAACCGTCAATGGGATAACCGTATAGTCCTCCTGCCTCCATAAAGCAGAAAATGGCAAAAATCCCCACGATTCGTAGTATGAGTTCACGGAGCCTCGTTGATAGAAAGTGTTGAGTGATGAATTGCTTCAGATTCATAGTTTTTTCCAGTGAATGGGTGTTCTGGTTTTGCAACAGGCTGTGAAATCTTCAATGGTTTCTCATCATAACAGCATTTTCAGAGAAACGGGGGTATCGGGCAATTTGGAAGCATCCATGGCATTCAAATAAGTTGAGGCACGAGCCCGTTTATTCTCTACAAAAGGACGGGCTTGAAACAACCAGATTTTTCCGTTTAGAAATCCCAACTCTATGTCAAAAGGGCCGCTAGAGTTCATTCCGGGAGCAGCTGGTAAAATGCGGCGCATCTCAAGCCCCAATTGACGCAGTTGAAGCAGCTCCGAACGATTTAAAATGGGTTGATCAAAGGTGACGGACAGCTTATGAACCCCTCCGGTCTCAGGTAAAGCCAGATATTTCGCTTCCCGGGCAGGGGACAGCAATTGCTCGGAAGATTCTTGTAAGAGATAAGACTCGGCAGCTTGACCATCGACAGCTCCTGCGACTCCCCAATTGAAAGCAACCGTCATATCATCTGGATTTGAGGACTCCAGACCCGTGGTGATCATAACACCGGATTTTTGGACATTGACACTTTGCAGAAGGAGCAAAGAAGGGTAGACATCCTCCGGGTTGAGTAAATATTTCTGTCGCCAACGGTAACTCCTTTCTCTGAACGGCGAGGCCCAGACATCACGAATGGCTTGTAAAATACGCTCCTTCTCCACCACATTCGGTACAGTTAAATTCAATCCTGCTCCGACAAATTCCTTCAAATCTTCCATGTTCGTGTCGCTCCTGACAAAAAGAGGCACACTGCCAAAAGGTTTGTTGAATGTTTGCAAAAACTGCTGTGCTAAACTTTTAATAAAATCAGGACTCAAAGGCATTTTTTGTACGGCATCCCGTAATTGAGCCAACTGCTGTAGCACTTGTTGATCGATCATATCTTGCGACAGGTTTTGCTGCCTTACTTTCTCGGCCTCCAGAAAAATGCCTTGCAGAAACTGCCAATAGGATCCTGACGTCTGAGGCATTGGCTGATTCATATGCTGTCGAAAGATACTGAAAGGGATGATGAATCCAGGAGCCACCGTCCCTGGGAATAAGGCATTCAATTGACCAAGATTAGCGGCTTTGGGGCCACAAATCCGTCCAGAGTCCAGTGAGCGTATGGCATATAAATCGACCAGCTTCATGTTGGTGAGATCAATTCGGTCTGTAGAAATACGCACTCGGTCTTCATTGCGTTTTTTTTGAAGAACCAGCGTTTTTTCTTCTTCGGTCATGAAGGACGCTGACTTGAGACGTACAGAACCTCGGGGAGACACAGCATAAAAGACCTGGGTGTTCGTAAATGGCAGCAATTCCTTGAGCATTTGCTGAGAAATAACCGCATTGGGAATACCTAAGTTACGAGCCAGTAACTGAACATGTGAAACCGTGTTGCCTTCCGTCACCGTAGCGATACCAGAGACAGGTTTTAAATCATAAGGAGGGCGAAGCATGATATAGATTTTTTTATCTGAAAAATTGATACCCTCGGGAGGGCCGGTAATGACTTCTAATTCTCCTAAGGCAAAACCTGGATTGAGGCCCCGTGTTTGGCTTTGACTCTTTAAGTCAAAAACTTGATTTGACAGTCCGGAGAGTGATGCTTCCTGATCAGCCAGTTGACGTACCACATCTCCCCAGGGTAATAATACAGATGATCTGATCCGTTCGTCAATGAAGCCTCCCGCCAGGGGTTCAAACTTGGCAAACATGGAAACGGTTGAGTCATAAGCTGCACGAACCATCCCAGTTCCCCATTCCACCGCTTTGCGGGAGAAGTCAACTTGCTCTTGAAATTCAGCATGAGACAAGTTCTGTGTGTGCAACAGCATTTTAAAAGCGGAGTTCCAAATACCCCATTCCCATAGCTCTAAAAATCCTGCTCCCGTTGCTGCCTGTGCCAGCACAGCGTTTTTGGCAAATAACGCTCTTAATGTTTGAGGATGCCAATTGGCGATTTGCTGAAAAAGCAGCCTTTCCATTTTGAGTGAGAGCGTCATCAAAGACAGCCTGTCTTTTTTGGAGGAGGGGCGTTGCAGCTCCAGACGAATTTCATAGAGCAATTCCGCTGCTTTTTGGCTCACTTCCATTGCAGAAAACTTATTTTGGGGGTCAATCAATGAATGAACTTGCTTTTTGATAGTCACAGAACCAAGAAGACGGGGAAGGGATTCTTTGAAAGTATCCAGGGAGAGGGATTGATGCAATTGAATCCATTCCTGTTCCAGTTGATTTAAAAGAGATGAGGTGGTCTCATTCAATTTCAGCTGATGTTGCTTGCGAAAGAGACGAATGGTTTCAATGTCTTTTTCCTCCGGTTGGCCGTGAATCTTGATTCGTAAATCCATGAAGGCCGGATAAGCGGATGCGATCTGGGTGGCCAGGGCACGTATCGATGTCCATTGGTCAGCTCTATCCAAATGCGGAATGTCTTTTACCGTTTCCCGCAGCTCATAAAAATGCTTTTGGATTCTTGTATCATCGGACAGAAGCCATTGCAGAAAACGTTCTCCCCACTCGGCCTCATCTTCCATCTGCAAGGCTCCTCGGTAAAATTGGGATCGCTGGTGAATCCAGCCATTATCAACAATCCGTAAAAATTTTTCCACTTGGTACTGCTTCAACCGATTTCCTGGCGTTTGAGTCTCCCAGTAAGACTCAAACGGGGTTCCTGCAAAAATTTGTCCCAGATAAATTCCATGTTCTGTCTGGAGTTGTGAAATATTAGGTTTCAGGATAGCATGTTGATTTCCTCCTGGCTGCTTGCAACGGGCATTGGCTGCAATGACGGTACCGTCTGGGCAAAACCAGCGTATGCTTTCATAAGGGCCACGAGCGTCCTGTTTCAGGCTGAGAATTAACGGTTTCAGGTCTGGCACCTGTGCCTGGGTGTTTGCCGGAGCAAACCACAAGGTGAGTATGCCTGATAGAATCATACCAATCAGAAATAAAAATGTGTGTTTAAGCATGTTTCCTTGTTAATTTGGGGTTCTTTCTGAATCTCAGAAGTTGTGTGCAGAGGGTTTCATACCAAAGTCGCCTGCTTTGCGCAAATAATCCGATAGTGAAATTTCAATTATGCCAAAGCCTGCAGAAAGATCAACGTTTTCGGGGGAGAAAGAGACAAACAGAATCGGTTCGAAACAATCCAGGAGTCAAGCAATCAGTCGAGTTTCAAACCGTATTGGCATGCTTTGGGAATAATACCAGGGAGGTGACTTATAGGTTCTGTTCTATTGTATTGAAAAACTTTGCGACAGAATCCAGACAAGCCACAGGTACAGAGTCGTCAGGACACCGTCAAAATTTCACGTAATTTCAAAAACAAGCATGGTCACATCATCCGTGAAGCCATTACCTTCGCTAAATTCATTTCCAAACTCATAGAGTTGCTCTAATAAATTTTCAATGGTGGAATTCTGATTTTGTAATACAAAGGACTTCAACCCAGAGAGTCCTAACATTTTCCCCTGTTCATTGAAAATCTCAAGGATTCCATCTGTGTAAAGGAGCAGTTTATCTCCGGTATAAAGCTGAATCGTTTTTTCTTCGTAATTTATCATTTCTGTAGATAATAATCCAACAATTGCACCCTTTGTATCCAGCTCTATGATTTCATTTGTTGAAGGACGTATGACTAATCCAGGAGGATGACCTGCAACAGTATAAGTCAATTGCTGAGTAGTCGAGTTGTAAATGGCATAACACATGGTAGCAAACTTTCCGTCCTCTACCTTATTCTCTATATAGCTGTTTGTGAGGCGCATTGTCACAGCAGTAGATGTTCCAGCATGGCAGGCTTGCGAAAAAAGTGAGGAAAACATAAATGAAAGCAGAGCTGCAGATACACCATGACCTGTAACATCGGCTACCATCAATCCAAACAAGTTTTCTTCAAGCTCGAACACATCATAAAAATCACCGCCTATTTCTTCCATCAAAACATATTTGACTGCTACTCTTCCATTAAGAATTTGAGGAAACTGTTGTGGAAGAATACTGTGCTGAGTTGCTTTGGCCTGTTTCAATTCGGATATGAGTCGATCCTGATGTGTTCTAATAACTTGATACGATTCTTGAATGGTCTTCTCTTTTTGCTTCAACTCAAGGTGAGTATGGACTCTGGCTAATAATTCTGCAGAGTTGAATGGCTTGGTGATATAATCGACAGCACCCAATTCAAAGCCTTTCACAATGTCTTCGGATTCTGTTCGGGCTGTTAAAAAAATAATAGGGATGTTTTCAGTATCTGGAGCAGATTTTAGTTGTCTACACGTTTCAAATCCATCCATTCCAGGCATCATGATATCAAGGAGAATCAAATCAGGTAATAATGTTTGAGCTTTTTTTAAAGCCTGAAGTCCATTATTAGCAACATGAATTTGGTAAGCTTCTTTGCGTAATATCGTCAATAAAAGCTGAATGTTTTTGGGCGTATCATCAACAACCAAAATGCTAAAGATACTGTTTGTTCTTTCCATTCTATTTTTCTCCATCAACTCGTGATAACAAAAATTCTTTTAACGGTTCTTTAATTTTAAGAAAACCATTCATGGTCTTTTCTACATGTTCCATATCAAATATTTCAACGAACCCCTTCAGCTCATTTCCCCACTGCTTGAGCGGCAGATAATTTGATGAATCGCCAAGCTCTATTATTGTTTTTATAAAAACTTCTATTTGATTAACGGATAAAGTGTCTCTCTCCTCCCACTGAGGGGTTATCTCATCTTCCAGGGTTTGCATGAGTTCGGGTAACCGTGCAGCTGTTGCTTCATCAAGAGTTTCAAAGGAAAATGGCGGTGTTTTTTCTGAGTCAA
>JADGAT010000003.1:74006-121779 GCA_015231885.1 SAR324 cluster bacterium | reverse complement strand
AAGAGTTAAAAAATCAAATATTTATTACCTCCACAGATATTCCTGCCGATCTAACATTTCATGGAAAAACTGTTCATATTTCAAATGGCCAGCTCACCAAGCTTTAAAAATCAAAAATTCTAGATTTTTACTCTACTATTTTCAACTCAGCATATTTTATTTATTTTAGGATTGTCTAATTAAATTGCAGACATAGGGAAAGGTATCCATGACAGAACAGGAAGTTACCACGAATAATAGTTATAACGAAGGGGATATAACCGTTTTAAAAGGACTTGATGCAGTTCGCTTACGCCCTGGAATGTACATTGGTGGAGTTGATTCAAATGCGCTGCATCATCTTGTATTCGAAGTGGTTGATAATAGTATTGATGAGGCATTAGTCGGATATTGCACCAACATTTTTGTAACAATTCATCATGATAATAGTGTTTCGGTACAAGACAATGGACGTGGCGTTCCCGTTGGGATTCATGAAGAAGAAGGGATTTCAGCTTTGGAATTAATTATGACACGTTTACATGCTGGTGGAAAATTTGATAACAGTAATTATAAAGTTTCTGGAGGTCTCAATGGTGTTGGAGCTTCGGTGGTAAATGCTTTGTCGTCAAAACTTATTGTAGAAGTAGAAAGGGATGGATATCTTTGGAAGCAAGAGTACGCAAAAGGTACACCTGTTTATGACTTAAAACAAATTGAACCGAGTCATAGGACGGGTACAAAAACTACTTTCTGGGCGGATACAACGATTTTTGATGAAATTGAATTTCATTTTGAGATTCTTTCGCAGCGTTTACGTGAATTGGCATTTCTGAATCGTGGGATTTCAATTTCCATTCATGACGAAAGAACGGATAAAGAGCATGAGTTCAAATATGATGGTGGGGTTGCATCCTTCATTGAACATATCAATAGAAATAAAACGGTCTTACATGATACTCCAGTTTATGTTTCAGGTGAATTAGATGGTTTAATTGTTGAGGTTGCCTTCCAGTATAATGATACATACAATGAAAGAATTTTTAGTTTTGTTAATAATATCAACACAATAGAAGGAGGGACGCATCTTTCTGGATTCAAAACGGCATTTACAAGGACCTTTAACAATTATGTGGTGAATAATAAGGTTGCTAATGATTTGAAAGAAAATTTTTCTGGAGAAGATATACGAGAAGGAGTCGCCGCGGTGATCAGTGTTAAGATTCCAAATCCACAATTTGAATCTCAGAAAAAAATAAAACTTACCAATGTTGAAGTGAAAGGAAGGGTCGAAGCATTGGTATCGGAGCATCTTACAAATTTTTTAGAGGAAAACCCGGCAATTGCTAAAAAAATAGTCAACAAAGCTGTTGAGGCCCAAAGAGCAAGACTGGCTGCTAAAAAAGCAAGAGAATTGACACGGCGTAAAAGTGTTCTTGAATTTAGTTCGTTACCAGGAAAATTAGCGGATTGCCAGGAAAGAGATCCTTCCTTGAGTGAGTTATTTTTAGTCGAGGGAGATTCTGCAGGAGGGTCTGCAAAAATGGGAAGAGACCGTAAAAATCAAGCAATCCTACCTCTAAAAGGTAAAATATTGAATGTGGAAAAAGCTCGTTTTGATAAGATGCTGAATAGTGATGAGATTAAAACCATTATTACGGCTCTGGGGACAGGGATTGGCAATGAAGATTTCAATATTGAAAAGCTACGCTATCACAAGATAGTGATTATGACGGATGCTGATGTGGATGGTAGTCATATATTGACATTGATTTTAACTTTTTTTTATCGCCAAATGCCTTCTTTGATTGAGAGAGGATATGTTTATATTGCCCAGCCTCCTTTATATAAAGTGAAACAGGGAAAATCCGAAGCATACGTGCGGGATGAAAAGCAGATGTCAGAAAAATTGTTAGAGCTTTCAAGCAATAAAATTAAACTTTCCATAGAAGGAGGCAAGTCGATACAAGGAGAAGAATTATTTCGTTTTGCTCAGAAACTGTATCGGTATTGTGAGAATTATAACAGGTTTTGCTTCAATGCAGGATTGAATCGGATAATTGATGTGTTTTTGGAAAATGAAATGCCTATGGAACTGGAAGGAGGACAGCACCTTCTTTTGCAGCTGGAACAAGTTAAGGAAAAATATAATCAATTCTCCATCAAAACTGAGATGGAAGGGACGACAGAACATGTTTCCATTTTGATTGATGGGGAAGAAGTTTGTGTTCCTTTAAGTCTTCTCCATAACCTTGATATATATGATTATAATCAATTATTGGAACAACATCTAAATATAGCATCCATTTTACCCGCCACTGATTTATTAGTTGAAGAAGGAGAAAAACGGCACACTGTTTCCTCTTGGGTACAACTTAAAGAATTTTTGGTCAATGCGGGTAAAAAAGGAATATATATCCAACGATATAAAGGGTTAGGAGAAATGAATCCGGACCAACTATGGGATACAACACTGAACCCTGAAGTCAGGACACTCAAAAAAGTTTCTATCGAAGATGCTGTGGATTCCGATGCGATGTTTACGGTTTTGATGGGGGATCATGTAGAACCACGACGCCGTTTTATTGAAGATAATGCATTGAAAGTAAAAAATTTGGATATTTAATCTTATAGATTCTTTGGTATTAGCATGTCTGATTTGCCCGTCCTTGCTATAGTGGGCCGACCGAATGTTGGAAAATCAACTCTTTTTAATCGTTTAGTAAAGCGTCGTGCTGCGATTGTGGATGACACGCCAGGAGTGACAAGGGATCGGAATTATGCTGTTGTCAATTATGGAGAATATGAATTTCTATTAATCGATACAGGTGGGTTTGAACCTGAAGCAACAGGCATCATGAAACAGATGCGCCAACAGTCTTCTCTTGCCGTAGAAGAAGCAGATATTATTATTTTTTTGCTGGATGTTAAAGATGGTTGGACTGTAGATGATGAAGAAATATATCGTTATTTGGTTAAGTCTGAAAAGAAAATATATTTTGTTGTTAATAAAGTGGACAGCGAAAAACAGGATCAGGGAATCTATGACTTTTATGAATCGGGTTGTGAAACGATTTTTCCCATATCGACGCAGCATAATAGAGGGGTGGAGGACTTACTGGATGCAATCAATCAGGCGACTCCCCTTATTCCTATCAAACAAGACGATATTCCTGCTTCCAGTATCAAAATAGCGTTAATTGGACAGCCAAATGTTGGCAAATCTTCTTTGGTGAATGCCATTCTCCAAGAAGAGCGGATGGTTGTTGATGAGGCGGCAGGAACAACCAGGGACCCAGTAGACAATCAGTTCATTTATAAAAATCAAAATTTTTTATTGATTGATACTGCAGGTATTCGAAGAAAAGGAAAAGTCAACCAGAAAATAGAAACATATAGTATTGTTTCTGCCTTGCGTTCCATTGAAAGGTCTGATGTCGTTTTGTTAGTTATTGAGGGTACAGCACCTGTCACAACACAAACAGCAAGGATTGCCGGATATATCTGTGACCGGAATAAAGCAGTGGTTCTGGTAGTTAATAAATGGGATTTGGCAAAAGACAGCCAAGTGACTCAGAAAAAAAAGAAAGAGGAGGTGTTTGAAAAATTATCATTTATTGATTATGCCTCTGTTATTTTTGTGAGTGCTAAAACTGGAATAAAAGTTATCAACATATTTGATTTAGCAAATACAGCATACAAACAATGGAGCCGAAGAATTCAGACTTCGGATCTCAATACTGTTTTGGAGTTGATCGTTACCAAACATTCGCCACCAGCAAAAGCTGGTCGCCCCACTCGTATTTACTATGGCAACCAAGTTGTCGTATCCCCTCCCACGTTTGTTTTCATGGCAAATAATCCTGAGAAAATTAATTCCAGTTATGAACGTTATGTTGTCAATCAACTACGTTATCATTTTGGTTTTGAAGGAACTCCTTTAAAAATAATATGGCGAAAGCGTGCATCAAAGTTCCGTAAAGGGTAGTCATGCCTCATTATTTATGGAAAGGGGTTGACGTCCATGGACACCCTGTAGAAGGTGCAATTGAGAGTGCTGATAAGTCCCTGGTTCTGGATGAACTACGAAAACACGATATATTTAAGGTTCGTTTTAACCGAGTGCTTGCTTATAAACTCCAATTTCCTCTGCAGGAAGAATTATTAGTCCGTTTTCTAGCACAGCTTCATCGACTTTTGGAGTCAGGTTTAGAGTTTGTGGATTGCCTGAGTTTCATCATTCGTTATCAAAACAATGCTTTGTTCAGTTATATTCTTTGCTCTTTGAGGAAGGATATTCAGGAAGGAAAATCGTTATCAGCTGCCTTCCGACGTTATGAAGCAGGTTTTCCTTCTATTTTTCTTCACTTGATTGAAGTTGCTGAGAATTCAGGAAAGTTGTTAGACGTTCTTAAAGAGTTGCTGGATTTTTTCTCATTCCAAAATAGATTTGCGCAAGAACAGCGTAAGTTGATTACCTATCCCTTAGTCGTTTTTTTTATTGCTCTTCTTCTTTTTATTGGCATCCTGCTGTTTATTGTGCCGGTATTCAAAACAATGTTTTTATCATCTGCATCCGATTTACCTTGGAGTACGATGGGGTTAATTGTTTTGAGTGACTCTCTACGCCATAGTCCTCAATATTGGGTAATTGGCAGTATTGGAGCCATTGTTTTTGTTTTATACGTGCATCGTTCTTTTGGATGGGGATGGTTATTACGTTTTATTCCAGGATTTCACACCATTGAAGAATCCATTCGTTTGCTGTTTTATGCACGCTCTATGATGATTTCGCTGAAAGCAGGGACGCAGCTAAGAGAAGCGCTATCCCTTGGAGTACCGCTATTTCCCAAACGACTGCAAAACGAAGTACGAATGGTTCATGATCAAATTGATGCAGGAAAATCATTAGTCGATGCCTACAGTACTTCGAAACTTTTTCCTCCTCTTTTTGTTCATTTAGTGGCTGTTGGGGAATCCAGTGGGCACTTAGCCCCTACATTTGAAAGGATTGCTGCGTTATATCAAGAGAGGATTGAAAGAAGAATGAATTTTCTGAATTCGTTGATAGAACCGGTCTTTACACTGGTTTTAGCTGTAGGAATATTAGTGGTTTTGCTTTCTATTTATCTGCCGATTTTCAGCATTGCAGAGCATTTTTAAGAAAAGTTATACAATCGATTGTCTCAAGAATTTCTTCTAAATACCGATAACTGAACCAAGGAATGCTCAAATAATAACTTACCCAATCTACTTATTTTTTCAACGATCTTCTGCGTTGCTTTAGCATGTTATTGTTTTTGCCTTCCTAGCGTGACCCGTTGTTTTAATACTGACAAAAGTGGTAGCCTGCCATTTTTTATCAGAATCGGTAAAATTATTAGGAGGAAAAGATGATGTATAGCTATAGTATATCTCAAGAGATCAGCCTTAAAAATACGTTATTCGAAGAGGCAGACATTATTGAAGATCAAGTTCATATTTCGAAGAAAGCCAGGAGGCAGCTGTTTAAACAGAAAGTATATCATTGGATGAAAGCAAATTTCTCATAGCATTGATTGCAATCCTTTCTAAAGCAATGGTATAATCAAAATAGTTGATAACGCTTTTTTAGTTTTGATTATTCATGAGAGGGTAGAATTTAGCATGAGGATAAATAGGTTTACATTGATTGCGATGGGATTGTTTATCATAGTAGTGGGGGTGGTGAGCGTCATTTGGAACACAGAAGAGGAGAAACCATCAGAATATATTTTTAATGACAAGGGGGAACTGTCTCAACAATTGGAAGCATTTCTTGATGATGATCAAGTAAAGTTATCCAATGATAAGGACAGGTCGGTGGAAGCCATTGTTGCAGAAAAGCAAAGCAAAGGTGAAGTAGCATCTAACGAGGTCTACTCTAGTGCTCAGAATTCAATACAAGCTGTGCAATCAAAAAAGAAGACAGTCCAAAAACAGATGTCTGAATCCGTAGATCAGGATAACAGTGTCCGCAAGCAATCCATGGATACTTCATCAACTCCTCCAAGGGAATCTAATGATCAAGTGTTTGATTTAGCAGATGAAGATGAATTTTTTGCAGAAGAAGAGATTACATACGAGGATGCTTATAAACGTTCTTTATATGATGATCCCTACGAGCGAGAATTTGTGTTGAATGATGAAAATGCCGAACATGGGGATTTAGCTGCCGCCTTAACAAAGCTTGATGTGGACCATGCTATTAAGAATAAAGATATCAAAAGTTTGCAGCGTTGGTTAGATATTTTTACGGTGGTCAAGTATCCAGCAACTCGAGAACAATTCAAAAAATCCTACAAAGGCACTAAAGCCTACCTTCGTAAAGCGTTAAAGGAATTGAAAGCTACCAATTAATGGAGTATCCACTCCTATAATCCTTCTTGTTTTTGTTGATAATCCATTCGGTAAATTAATGTTTTAGGAACAATCCATTTATGATATGGGATTAGCCAAACTCCTGTGCGATCAGTTGATTCCACCTCTTGTCCATGCGTGTTGCAAATGGAACTCGGTTGAAGTTTTATGTCTTTGCCTTCAGGAGTAGTGAACAGAAGACATTCATTCACACAAAAAGATTGGCGGGTCATTACGGTAATGTGTTGCCCTTTAACAGACTCTATGACATAGGCAACTAAGTTGGGGCCATAGTCCATCAGGTATTTGTTTTTTAGTCGTGCGATTGGGCGGTCTGTACGATTAGCTCGATAAAACCCGTGAGTGGTGTGTATGGGCCACTTTGCTTTGAGTTCCTGAACAATTAATGTGCTATGGTGATGCTGCAGGGAATCAATTTGCTGAATCCATTCAAAAGAGTCTACGGACCTCAGATCAAGTCGAAGTATTCCTAGATGCGTTTCTTTCAATTCTGGTAATAAATCAAGCAGGAATAAGTCATAGTAGTAGAACATAAATGTTCCATGACTATTTTCTAAGGTAGGGAAATAATGTTGTTGTAGTTCATCACTGGTAACTGAGCATTCGAAGGGTGGTCCTGCTGTTTGTCTGAGAGGCGTAAGCAATTTACGTGAAGTATAGAACAACGGTATTTTTCCAAGGCCCAGAATTTCACATGGGATAGGCAGCATCTCACAATATTGCCTCAGGATAAATCCTGGTAGTTCTAAGGATAAAATCAAGCGCTGCAATTGTTTTCCAAAATAATTCACCCATTGCTTTAGAGCAATCAAGTTATGATTTCCTGTTTCAACAATTAGATGTATTGGTAATTGAGGGAAATTTTGTCGAATTAGCTCGGCTATCCCTAAATCCTGAATGCGAATAGCATTGATTTTTGATATGGGCAATTGCTGTATAATTTGCACACCCCGATTAATTTCTTCATCTGTTCCTAAAATATCCCATTGAATCACAGAAAATAAGCCTTGTTCATGGGCTTTGTGAATCAATTTTTTTATGTCTGTTGTTCCTAGAGATCCTAACCTGCTCAAATCTTTGTGTTCTAATATAACCTCTTTGATAGAGGTGGATTGCAACAAGGATAACTGTGAAGACGAGTTAACAAATGTGTTGAAGGTTAGTTTTGTTGTAACCATAGACTACATTGTGCAGGTGATGTTTCAGAGGCTGGAAGGTCGTGGGAAATTTGATTTTGTTGGAGAACAATCACTCGGTTCGATAGTTCCAAACCCAATGCAAATTGATGAGAGACCATCAATGCCGTCCCTCCTTGTTGTATGTATGATGCTAAATATTGTTGGAATAACTTAATGGAGTGTTGATCTAAACCGGTATAGGGCTCATCTAATATTAAGAATTCTGGTTGATATAAAATTAATCGCGCAATGGATAATCGTTTAGTCATGCCGCTACTGAAAGTACGCACTGGTAGTTGTTTTGCATAACCAAGCTCAACAATTTCTAGTGCATTTTCAATTTGTTTAGATAAGTTCTGTACGGAATAGAGGTTGCCAAACAATTTTAAGTTTTCAGCGGCTGTTAAATCCCCATATAAACGACTGTCATGCGATATCGTGCCTATTGATTTGCGCAATAGGCCTCCTGCCTCAGTATATTTTTTTCCTTTAAAATATATTTCTCCTTGACTGGGACGCATTAATGAACAAATGATTTGCAATAGAGTTGTCTTGCCTGCTCCATTGTTCCCTACAAGTAGTGCGAAATCTCCCTGTAGAATACTCAGATTAATATTTTTGAATATGGTGCGATATCCAAATCGCTTGGAAACATTGTGTAGATCAATTAAAGGGCTTGTCATAGAGGCTGGGTGAATCAGATTTTATTATGGAATGTAGTAATTTTCGTCCAATAGTTTATTTTTCTCTTGATCCCAAACAATAATGCGAATCGAGACAAATGGTGGAATTTGCTTTTCAAACTCTTTAGAAAAGGGACGGAAACGTTTTATTAAAAAAGGAAACAAGCGAAATTTTCCAAATTCAATTTTTTTCCCCTGTTGCTCCTTTGAAAGAGGGAGGATACTGGTATAACCAGATTGGACTTCTTTACTGACATTTTTTAAATTGAATTGAACAAAAATCATTTTTTCACTTGCTGCGATTTGCAATTGATCAATGATGAGTGGAGGCTTCTCTGTTGCTGCAGCTGCAGGATTATAATTGTTATCTTTTGAAGAAATTTTTTGCAGGTTTTGCTGCAGCTCTTTAATTTGAGAAGTTAGTGATAGAATTTGTTGGTTATTACTTTTTTGCTGATTTTTTAGACTATTGATTAAGGAAATTTTCGTTTTAAGTGTTTTTTGAAGGTCATTAATCTGTAGGAGATATTTAGATGTTTTTTCTTCCGAATCTATTTGTTGCTGCGTCCCCACTTTTTCTGCTGTTTGAAGGTTTGCAAGTATTTGTTTTTTTTCACTTAATTTTTTTTGAAAGGATTCAACTTCTTTTTCTAATCTCCCTATACTTTTCTCAAGTTTTTTGGTAAGAGCCGCTTCTTTTTCATATGATTTTTGTAAGTTTGTTACTGCATGCTCATGATGGAAGTATTGATAAAGAGCGAATCCGATTATAAAAAAAAATGCAGCAGATAGCAATATTCCAAAAGTAACAATAGTTGTTTTACTAATAACCCAGTTATTTCTTGGGCCAAGTATGTGGTATTTGGTTTTTCTTGTCATTCCATTTACATGGTTTTAATAATGAAATACAATCAGGTCTACTGTGACGGGACTTACCATGTGAGCAAACACATTCAAGAACCTTCTTCTATTTTAAATTTTTCATTTAGTTGATAACGCTGTCCTTCCAAACTATGGAGATAACCTTCTAGCTCTAGCTCAACTAATATCCCTAATAATTTATTAATTTCAATGTTTATTTCTAAGTACAATGAGTCAACATCTTGAGGCCCTGAAGCAAGTTTTGTTAAAATAGCTGCTTTTGGTTGTGAAAATTCAGATAGTTTTAACGCGTGTTGCTGATTATCAAAAGGAAACTCTATTTGCTGCAGTTTGGGGTTTATCAGACAAAGCTCCTCAACAATATCTCTTGCATGGACTATTAATTTTGCGTGATGGCGTGAAATCAGTTTATTACTTCCTCTACTAGCGGGGGAATCAACATTGCCAGGCAAAGCAAATACTTCTCGGTTATGTTGAAGTCCAAACGCTGCCGTGATCAGAGCTCCGCTCTTTTGACCAGCCTCAATGACAAGGATTCCTTGGGACAATCCGCTTATAATCCTATTTCGGATAGGAAAATTTTTTGCTAATGGTTTGAGTCCCATTGGAAATTCTGTGATCAATGCACCTTGGTTTTTAATTGTTTCTGAAAGAGGTTGATTTTCAGGAGGGTAGATACTCTTTAACCCTCCTGCCAGTACTGCGATCGTTGATAGCCCTGCTTCTAATGCAGCTTGATGGGCAACTGTATCAATTCCCCGCGCTAACCCGCTTACAATAACAAGATCAGGAATTGCTTCTGCCAGCTCAAAAATTAAACGGCGTGTGTGTTTTTTGCCATAGGAAGTACAAGAACGAGAACCTACAATACTGATACACGGAAATTCAAACGAGCACAAGGACCCTTGTCGGTAGAATAAGGGCGGAGGAGAAGAAATTTCTTTTAATACCTTGGGGTATGTTGGAGACTCTAAACAGGTCAGTTCGACACCATACTCTTTGATTAATCGTTTTTCAATCTGATAACTAGAAACCTCTTTAGCACCAGAAATTCGATTGGCTAATTTTAAAGAGACACCGCTTTTTTTTACCAGTTCTGCTGAAGAGGCATGTAGTAGTTTTTCTACACTCTCAAAATGTGTTAATAATTCCCGGAGTGTTTTAACTCCTAGGTTTGGAATAAGATTCAGTGCTAACCAATTTGATTCCAGTGTATCCACTTGATTCCCTTTATGCGTCTTTTAAACTTCTTTCCATATCCCGTTTTGCATGTTTTTCTTTAATACTCTCTCTTTTATCATGCAATTTTTTTCCCCTGACCAAACCCAGTTCGACTTTAATTTTTCCTTTATTCAGATAGAGCGTGAGAGGTACTAAAGTTAAGCCTTTTTCTCGAATTTGTCCGTAAAGTCGGCGAATCTCATATTTATGGAGAAGTAGCTTACGATCTCTGAGTGGATCATGATTCACTCGATTTCCAAATTCATAAGGACTGATGTGTAGATTGACCAAGTGCACTTCAAGCTGAGAATTTATACGACAATGACTATCTCCCATATTCACATGGCCCGCACGCAGACTTTTTACTTCAGTTCCTGTTAACGCGATCCCTGCTTCGAGTTTTTGAAGTATCTCATATTCAAATCGTGCTCTACGATTTTTAGCGATTGTTGTAGTAGTCATTAAAAATACAATGGTAAGTTTGGAGATATTGTCTGGCTAGCTTAACGGATCAGAAGTCATTAATAGATCAGGCTCGTCCTCTTGGAGCTGCTCAATATATTCGCCTAGGTAAATAGCTGCAATTTCATCTAATTCTGGAAGTTGAACTCCTATTTCATAGTAGTCCTCAATTGGTTTGCACCAACGGACATTACCATCAAAATATAAATCTGTTGAAAAATAGATAATCAATGGGGCATCTATATCTTGATTTGTCGGCCAATTCAGTTTGATCCCACCTAGTGAGATATCTTGAAAGGTCGTTGTGAGTAGCTCTCCTTTTGAGAAAACTTTAATTGTTTTGAGAGTCTCTGTCCGAGTAAACTCTCTTGGAATTTGCCCATTCCAAGAGTCGTCTTTTGCTAGAGTCGCCATAGTTTTTACACATGAGTGGAAAAGAGAATGATAGAATTCATGCCTGTGGGAGCTTCAAGAGGCAAGTTTTTAGATATTTTTAATTTTGAATATTGATATTTTTATCATATTCTTGTCGAGATTGCTTATTTTTAAGAATTTCATAAGCTGTTCGAATATCCCTTGTTTTGGCTTCAGCCTGTTCTTTAATCCAGTCAAACTCTGAACTTTGATGTAAATCGGGGTGGTAGGCTTTCATTCTTTGATGATATGCCTGCTTGATTACTTCAGGACTGGCAGTTTGGGGAACTCCTAAGATTTCATAATAATCGGGTTGTGCTTTGGGGGTAGGGCGAGTTTGTGAATTAGCAGATTCTTGCTTTTTCTCTGTACGAGGTTTTTGCTGTTTGTGAGTTTCCGATGTAAAGTTAAAACTTCGGATTGTTTGTAAAATGTGAAACAATTGCTTTGTTAACTGTTTATAGTTAGCATCAGGACTATTTCCTTTTTTGTGGATAACGGCTATTTCGGCTTCAAAGTCAATCAATTGAGCAACATATTTTCTTGATTTATCAGCCTCTTTTGAGAGGCGCAGTACGCTTTTAGTTTTTTCCAGTGTTTCCAAGAATAGTTGTTTTTCTTGGGGATTTATGTTTGAACCTGTACTTTTTCGCGCTTTTAAAGGTGGTTTTAATGAGGGAGATTCTTTTTCTTTCAAAGAGAGCCAATCGACCAATTGATCCCTCTGTCGAAAAACGAAAAACCCAACGCTCCCTAAGGCCCCAATCATAATAATTGTCGTGAAGGTGTCCCAAAAAAATGAAACTGCTTCCTGTTCCTCTAATTTTTTTGATAAGGCTTGTGCCTCGGAATGATCCGGATGTTGCTGTAATATGGGCACCAATAGTGCTTTCGCTTTTGCCCAATTTTGTAAATAAATTTCGTTTTCTACTTTCTCCAAAGAAAGAGCCAATTGATTCTGTTTTTCCGCTAATTCGATTAAATCTCGTGCTTCTGTACGATATTGACTGTTTTTAGGAATTTGTACTAATGTTCGAATTGCTTTTTTCAGCTTATTGTCTTCAAATTCCTGCTTTCCGTTCTCTAATAAAACTAAATAGTGATGGTCTTTTAGTAATTGTACCGCGTCCAATGCTATTGAGTTCTTAGGGTCATATTTTAGTATTTGTTTTACTAACTGATCTACCTCTGTCCAATCTTCGTTGGTGATTACAGTTTTTAAATTTGCAATCAAGCTTTGTAAAGTAAGGCCACTGGGGTGATTGCCAGAAAGGTTTGTGGGGATTTGTTCTAAGTGGTTTTGGTAATGACGGGCAAGTTCTGAGGCACCTTTTTTGTTCAAGTCGCGAATGTAATCAGAAGGTTTTTGGTGGTATCGGAGTTGGTGGATGTTGATTTGATGCGAGGTTGAAGCGTTGAGAACATAGGCTCCTGTGGGGCTCACAGCAAAGCCATTTAAGTTAACGATTGGCAGTGTGTGTAGCAGAGCACCACTTTCGTCTGTCAGGTGCGCAAAATAATTAGAATCCGATATTTGTTGAGTCAGAACTGCTAAAAACTTGTCTTGGAGAATTGGGTAGACTGCCAATGTGACCTCTTGAGCGGATATGTTTTGGAGAGGTCCTCCGCGAACTTTGGTTCGACTATTGACATGCCCCCAAATCAAGTTACGTTCTTTATCAAGGGATAATACGATTTCTGGTTGAATAAAATGAACCTGGGTGACAGGAAAATGATGGTAATCTAGTTTGGGTTTAACTCTTTTTTGTCTTGGATTTGCTAGGATTATATTTTTGCTATTTATCAAGCTAACAGCAATCCATTCCTCGTTTGTGTCAAGGGAAAAACTCTGAGGAGGAGTACTGTGCTCTCCGATCCATAAAGAGGTTTTTTCATGATCCTGTTCGTCTAGTTCTAATTTTTGAATTTGGTTGTTTTCAATCCACATCAATGCATTCGTATTTTTACTGAAATGGATGGTTGATGCGGTTTCTGATTTATAGGTGATTTCTTTGATAAGATTTTTTTTCGATAATGACTGGTCGGCTTGTGGTGAAAATTGGTCTAAGTTCCAGAGCTGGATGTGTTGTGGGCTCACTATAGCTAACTGACGGGTATAATGATCAAATACTAACTGTTCGACTTGTTTGCCTTCCGATATAATTTGAGTAACGGGTTTCCTGTTTTGCCGATCATAGATTTGAATGAGAGAGTCAGAGGGGGGCATTTTCATGGCAACAGCGATGAGTGCTTCATCACTACTAATTTCCACTGCTGTAATCGGGTGAGGGGTAGAAAATGAAGAAGATTTTGTAATATATTTGAGAGGCTTGGCAAGTACAGTAAGAGGGATTAGAATTAACAATATCCCTGTACAAGCAAAAATTTGCCACTTGAAGCGGGCACAAAATACCATAGAAATGATCCGCATGAAAAGAACTAATTTATGAGCAAGCCCTTATTATTTCAGCACTTCAGCCTGTTTTGAAGCCAAAGTGCAAAAATGGATATTTTTTATCTGTAGAGTTTAGCAAATTTCAGTCCAGGTCTACGAGTCAGCAGTATAATCTGTTGCAACGAAACAGTATAGCAAGTTGCCAGAATGGTACAGGGAATCCGTTTATGCTAAATCTTCAAGAGCTTTTTTAAAATAGGTAATTGATTTGATTAACCCACTTTCTAGAGGAATAGTGGGTTCCCAGCCTAATTCTTTTTTGGCCAGTGTGATGTCAGGCCTCCTTCTCACAGGGTCGTCCTCTCTTTTGGGTTTTTGGATAATTTTTGATTTAGAGTTGGTTAGCTCTATAACTTTTTCTGCTAGTTCTAAGATCGTAAATTCACCAGGATTGCCAAGATTAACCGGTCCAATGAAGTTATCTTTTTTCATCATTTTCATGATACCGTCCACTAAATCATCAACATAGCAAAATGAGCGAGTTTGCTGGCCATCTCCATAAATAATGAGCGATTCTTCTTTTAATGCCGAAATAATAAAGTTGCTGACAACCCGTCCATCATTGAGATGCATTCTTGGTCCATAGGTATTGAAAATTCTAATGAGCCTGATATCCACTTGATTTTGGCGATGATAATCCATCATTAAAGTTTCTGCTACTCGTTTTCCTTCATCATAACAACTACGAATTCCAATAGGATTGACGGATCCCCAATAACCTTCCGGTTGCGGATGAATTTCAGGATCTCCGTATACTTCTGAAGTGGAAGTTTGTAAAATACGAGCTTTGACCCGTTTGGCCAGCCCTAGCATGTTAATGGCACCTAACACCGATGTTTTGACAGTTTTGACAGGGTTGTACTGGTAATGAATTGGAGAGGCAGGACATGCCAAATTAAAAACCCAATCAACTTCTAAAAGAATTGATTCCACAATATCATGTCGAATCATTTCAAATCGTGGGTTTTTCATTAAATGTGTAATATTGTTTTTGCTGCCAGTATAAAAATTATCCAGGCAGACCACCTCATGCCCTTCGCTTAACAGACGTTCACACAGAAATGATCCAATGAAGCCTGCTCCTCCAGTAACCAATGCTTTTTTCATATTTTTTTTTCTTAAAAAGGTGAGAATATACAGTTATTTCTAATTGACGCTACTTGTTTTAATGAATGATGAAAGTATAGCGAAAAAAATGTTTATTTGGGAATTTATTGTAAAAAAAGTCTGTATGTAATCTAAAAGGTATATAAATTGTATGCGACAGTAGCATGTGCTTGATAGTGTGTATTATATGGATAATGTGACACACATGTCAATTTTCAAACAAATTTGATATTTTCAAACGGTTTTCGTTTAAGATTCTTATAATTACGTTGTAAGAAGTCATTGAAATAATAGGAAAGGGAGAGCCTGTGAGTTCCGTGCAATATTTGTTGGATCCAGATTTAGTTAAAAGACAGCAATCTGCTATTGAATATGTGCAGTCGGTTTGTGAGGACACATTGAGTGTGGTTACATGGGGAACTCGGGGTTCGAAAGATGTGTGTGCACCAAACAAGATGCACTACGGTGGAAACACTACCTGTTGGGAATTGAGAAGTAAGCATTTTCATCCAGAATTGAAGTTCTATATTGATGCAGGTGGAGGAATGCAGCCTGCTGGAGAAGCTGCCGGTTCTTTTATTGGGGGTTTACTCCGTGGAGCAGACCATTTGGTTTTAATTGGTTTCACTCATTATCATTGGGATCATATTGTAGGACTTCCTTTTACCGGATTTCCTTTTATTGATCGAACATGTTTTGGTGTTTTCGGTCCTAAAACGGGCCGTATTGGTCCTAAGGAAGCATTGGAACAAGGATCATTAAAAAAACCATTTTTTCCTGTTCCATTTCAAGAAATAGGACATCATTTTGATTTTAAAAACATTAACCAGCCTACAACGATCATCGGATTACTCCATAAGGATGTACTTGGTATAGAATGGATTCCTAAAATCACTTATCATCATAAATTGAGTAATCCTGAAGCAACTATTGATATAAAACGCATTCATCACAATCCAGAGTATCGCAAGAAAACAAAAGTATTGTTGAGAGAATGTGTTAAAATATTTATGGCTCCTACATTTCATCCAGATTCTACCATCTCCTATACTTTTGAAATGCCAGCAGGAGAGAGGTTTGTTTTTTTGACCGATCATGAACTGCAAGAGAGCGTTTCACAAAGTATGTTACAACATATTCGAGGAGCTAGCTGTATTGTGGTGGATTGTCAGTATAAATTTGACGAGTATATAAATATGTATACGGGTTGGGGGCATGGGTGCGATAAATATGTAGTCAACCTTGCAAAACAAGTACAAACCGAGATGGTGTTGCTCCATCACCACGATCCTAAACGTACAGATAGTGGGGTGGACAGTATTGCAAATAATGTTGCTAAAGGGTTTCCTAATACATTGGCTGCTGGTGATTATGGAGTGATTGTTGTTAAATAATTATTACCGAAGCAGTTGAAATAGTATCCACCATCCCAACTGCTTGGAGGCTCGCCTATTTTTCACTGTTTTTCAGGACAGTGCTATTCTTCTAGATTCAATCCAATCTGCAAATCGGATTTTATTTTGATTTAAAAAAGGCTGTTACTATAACTCTATAGTGTTACAATATCGTTTTGTATACTGATGTGATGCATGGGGTGCATTCACAATTTTGTTCAAAAAATATGATTCAGCTATTGTTGGCCACTGCGGGTTGCCTGTTGAGAGAAAAGCAGTGAAAATGAAGAATTAAAATTATTAACAATGCACAGATGAGGAAGCATGTTTCAAGAAGATAAAAACAAGGACTTGGAGTTAGCAATTTCACAAATTCGCCGTCAACATGGTGATGGTGCCATCATGATGTTGGATGATTCCAGTATCAGGAGATTTCCTTCTGTCAGCTCTGGTATTACAGGCATCGATATTGCGTTAGGAATTGGGGGGTATCCAAAGGGCCGGATCACAGAAATTTATGGACCAGAAGGCTCGGGCAAAACAACAGTTGCTCTATGTGCTATCGCGGAAGTGCAAAAACAGGGGGGAATTGCCGCATTTATTGATGCAGAACATGCATTGGATGTGATGCACGCAAGAAGGCTTGGAGTGAAATTAGATGAACTCCTCCTTTCTCAGCCAGATTATGGGGAGCAGGCCCTTGAAATTTCAGATATGCTGGTACAAAGTAATGCAGTGGATATTGTTGTGGTTGATTCTGTCGCAGCGTTAGTTCCAAAAAGTGAGCTGGATGGAGAGATGGGAGACACTCATGTTGGACTACAGGCCCGTTTAATGTCTCAAGCGTTGAGAAAGTTAACAGGATCTGTTGCGAGGTCTAGTACGATTTTTATGTTTATCAACCAACTGCGCATGAAGATCGGAGTGATGTTTGGGAATCCTGAAACGACAACAGGAGGCAATGCATTGAAGTTTTATTCTAGTATTCGCTTGGAAGTAAGAAAGGGTACCGTCATTAAGAAAGGAGAAGAAATAGCAGGGCATCGTGTCAAAGTAAAAGTTGTAAAAAATAAAGTTGCTCCTCCTTTTCGTAATACAGAATTTGATATTATTTATCATAAAGGGGTTTCTAAATTAGGAAGTTTGTTAGATACTGCTGTTGCAGATGGAATTATTCAAAAAAGTGGAACTTGGTATTCTTATGGCTCAGAACGCATGGGCCAGGGGCGTGATAATTCAGAAAATTTCCTGACAGAACACCCAGAAATTATTACTGAGGTTGACCGTAAGGTGCGTGAAAAACACCAACTCATCGAAACTACAGAATCAAAAGAGACTGTAGGAGAGGTCGCTGATAACAAAGCGAGTAAAAAGAAAGATGCAAATACTCAGAAGTAATCAAGTGCCTGATCTTTTTGACGGGGATAAACAGGTTGTAACTGTTCAAGCGGCTCTGATGCAGGAAACAGTCTTTGTGGATGTCCGTACGCCTGGAGAATTTGTCGAAAGTTCCATTGTAGGAGCCATCAATTGTCCTTTATTTGATAATGAGGAACGCTCTAAAATTGGTACTTTATACAAACAAATTAATCGAGAGACCGCAATTCAGTTAGGCATGGATTTAGTGGATCAGCGATTGCAAGAATTTGTTGAAAAATTTCTGCCAGTGAAAGATCAATTGATTACAGTTTATTGCGCACGTGGCGGAATGCGTTCCGTTGCGGTTGTTCGCTTACTAAAGACGCTGGGGTTCCGGGTGCAACAATTAGTAGGTGGTTTCAAGAGTTATCGGCACTTTATTCTAAAGGAGATGGAGCAACTTTGTCCGCAAAATTTGATTGTTATCCACGGCAAAACAGGAGTTGGAAAAACAAGGCTATTACATAAATTACCTCGATCTATTGATTTGGAAGATATGGCTCAACATAAAAGTTCGCTGTTTGGTGCTATCAATAATTGTCCTCGTTCTCAAAAAAGTTTTGATTCTCATCTGTATGCAAAGATCTGTAAATTACCTTTGGAACAACCAATTTTTATTGAAGGGGAAAGTCGAAAAATTGGCGATGTGTTTATTCCTAATACTTTATTTGATGCGATGAAAAAAGGAACTATGGTGTTAGTGAACGCTTCTTTAAATACAAGAATTGAACGAATAATTCAGGATTATGCTGTTGATCATGCCGATACTTATGAGGAATTTTACACAGTATTTCAAAAACTCCGACCGGCCTTGAGCAATCACAAAGTAGATTGGCTATGTGAATGTTTAAAAAAAGGTGATTTTCCCTGTATTGTTGAAACATTACTTCTCGACTACTACGACCCACGCTATCAACATGCTATGAAAAACTACCATTATGCTTTAGAGGTTTCTGCAGAAAATTTACAAGAAGCCTCTGATACGCTCATTGCTTTCCAAAAATCTCTCCAAAATTAGGCCTTACCTTTCTCTTCTACAAGTACTTTACATCTCTTCATCTTTTATTTTTCAACCGCTCCAAAGACATTCCTGAGTACCGCTTTTAATGCAGTTGATGTGTTGAGTGAAGTGCAAAAGTGCAATAAATTGCCATAATCTTAAGGGGGGTAATTTATGGCACGATTTTTGATCATTATATTTATATTAAACTTGAAATATAATGATTATGGTTGAGCATTCATGGAAAAAGAAACAGACATTTATTGGAAATTACTAGATGACTCTATTCAAAGGTTAGGTGAGTTATACCTTTCTGATGAATTAATTGCTCCTGGTCAACAGGATATGCTAGAGGCATGGGAGACTGTCCGAAAATGGCGCACGGGTGGAATACCTGAGGCTTATAAAGGTCCATTGATTGGTCTGTATCAAACGAAAATTTTAGAAGCTGAAGAGAAAGCAAGTATTCTACAAGCCGTTGATGACGTTTTTAAGGCACATGTAGAAGGTAATTTAGCAAACTTGGATTACCAAGGTCTATTGGACAGATGTATCCTTTCTTTAGGAGAACAAAGACTTCATTATTGGTCATTGATAGCGTGGGAAGATTTACACCGCTGGTATCAAGAAGGTGTTCCGATAAATGCAAGAGAGTCTGTAATGAGTATCCAGGAGATGATCCTTACAGGATTAGAAAATGACCTGCGTAGAGAAACTTCTAAGGCTGATATTGTTATTACAGCTGATGGGCCTGAAGGAACAGAGGATAAAAATGTCGTTACACAAAGACCGCAATTACAACTTTATCGAGAGGTATATGCCAGTTTTTATGATGATATCTTAGAAGAAGATGCGAACGCAATATTTGAAGCAGAAGAAGAAATGGCAAATTCGAATTTAGTGATAGGGCGGCAAATATATCGAGTGCGTGCGATACTTACTGTCTATAGCCAAAGAAAATTTTTAGAATGGCTGAAAGGCATTTGTTGCAAAATTTGCAACATTTCATGGCGTAAAGCATATGATTTGATGTATGCGTATGAATCCAGGCGCTTTGTGGAAAGAAATCATCCTGAATTGTTATCAACTTTTGACTATCAACTTCAACGGTTTCAATGTGAGGCAAGGCGTGATACAAAGAATCTTTCGTTGATTCTAGAAGATGCTAAAAAAAGTAAAAAACGATATACCCTTGAAGAAGTTAAAGAATTGTTTCCCCCAGATAAAGCAAGACCTCCTGAAGAACCATATGTTAGTGAATTGCGGATGTCTCTAAAAAAATTACTGGATGATTCCTTGATTACAGATATTAGTCGTTACATTAATTCTCATCCTGGTGAAACCTTTCAATCTGTTTTAGATAACGCGTTACGGCTTTGGCTGGCTCAATACACTTAAGATTTTCTAGACTCTCCTAACCTACCAAATCATCTCGCCTTTTAAACAAAAGCGTATATAGTATTGCTATTGATCAGGCAAATTATATTTATCTTTAGAATTGATAATGGGATGGTTATGCAACGATTCCTATACACGCGAAAACATCCAAAAAGCAGTGTAATAATTAAAATGGTGTCAAAACGTTGGATCGTCTTATTCCTAGGAAGTGTGCTTTTGTTTAATGGTAATTTGTCATGGGGAGAGGACGTACACACAATTTCATCCAAATTTGGTGATTTTCCTTTAAAAATTGAACCACCAGTATTACCAGAGTTGCCTCCCGATTTTTTGTTTGAAAGCGGGTTGCTTAATTTGCCAAGACTGCCTGAATGGAATGAACCTGTCCAACCGAAAGGCTGGTCGTTGTTTTCAAGTCCAGAAGGTCTTTATCAAGAAGGGCTGAGCTTGTTTAGCCAAAAAGAATGGCTTAATAGTTTAGAGGAATTTGAGGAAATAATTGATGATCATAAGGAAAGCCTATTTTATCAAGCCAGCTTGTTTTGGAAATCCCAAATATTAATAAAAATAGGAAAAGAAAAAGTCGCTTTAGAAATCTTGCAACAGCTTGTTTCAACTCAACACTCCAAGTATCTTTTTCAAAGTGCTCATACGCTTATTTGGTTAACTCTCAAACAAAAAGAGTATAGTAAGGCCATCCAAGATATCGAACAATTTTCAAATAATATCTTTACCCCAGTTTACCTCAAAGAAATTTTACCTTTAAAAGCCTTTGCTTACTTTCAGCAGAATCGATTGCCTGAAGCATTAGAAGCGTTGATAAAGATGCAGGCACAGTTTCCAAATGACCCTAATCATTTGGAAAATTCCATTCAAATGGCAGAGTTGTATTTTCGACTCGAACAGTGTGAAAAGGCCTATCCTCTCATTAAAGAATTTCAAGACAAACTGAATAATCCATTTCAGCTGGAGAGATTGCTATTCATAGGAGTGTCCTGTGATTTATATTTGCAGGATTGGAAAAGTGCTCAACATCAATTGAATTCAATTGAAGAACGCGGAATCACAAATGAAAATGCTGTATATAAAGGAAATTTTTATTTGAATTTGTGGCAGAATCAACCAGAAAAGGCCTGGTTTTGGATTGAACAATTTAAAGATGCGAATTTAAAAAAAGAAAGTTTGCGTCGATTGTATCATTATGGGTTGAAGCAACAATGGCTTGAATTTCTTACGAACACTATTCCCGAACAATCTTTTTTAACCGGCTGGGAAACAGAAATATATCCTATTTTAGGGCATGCTTATGAACTATTAGGTCAAATCAATCATGCATATGAGCAATATCAAAAAGCTTTGTTCCATAGTGATTCTCAGGTTATGAAAGAACAAATGATGTTTCATCTCGTTGTTTTAGAGCTTAAAACCCTAAACTATAATAAAGCTGTACAACGTCTTAAAAAGATGTTTGTTGATTTTCTAGAATCAACAAATAAATCAGAGTATTTTTTTTGGTATGGTTTAGCTCAAGGAGAGCTTGGCTCCCCTTATGCGATTCTTGCTTTCAATCAAATAAAGCCTGATAGTGAGAGGGCTGATGATAAATTATATTATTTAGAACGTTTGTATCATTCTCAGCAGAATTGGGATAAAACAGGACAAGTTTTTTCGCAGCTTCTTTCCCAGTACCCCCAATCGCCCTTTTTGGTTTGGGCATATTATTATCGTGCTGAAGGTTTATTTTCTGTGAAAGAATATAAACGGGCCAAGAAAATATTGGAAGAATGGGAGCAAAATCACAAAGATAGCCAGATGCCGTTACAGATGGTCGAACTTTGGGCACGTACCTTGAAAGAACTTCAACTTCTTGATGAAGCAAATCATTTGCTGGGAGAAGCACTTCAGAAATTGCCCAATTTTTCTTTAGTTCGCTTGAGGGTGCAGATTCTAAATCAACTAAAAAAATATAAAGAAACTATTCAACTGATTTCAGCTAGTTTGAATTTTACGCTAACGGAAAAAGAAAAAAAGTATCTATATCTTTCACGTGCTGAAGCTGCATTTTCTTTGCATGAAAGACAAGCTGCCCGAGATTATTATTTGGAAGTTTTAGAAAATAATGATGGAGAAGATGTACGATATATTTATCACCAATTGGCACAGTTAGCTTATGATCTAAAAGATAATCAAGAATTTGAAACGATGGGATTCAAAGTATTAGATGGTGAAATCATTGATAACTTGAGCAATAACATCCTGATTCTGTTTAGTAACTATCATGCTCAGCAAAATGATAAAAAACAAGAAATGGTTTATCTGGATCGATTGATGTCTAATTATGATTTTGAATTGAAAAATGCTAAATTATCTGAAACAGCAAAATCCGAATTACTGTATAAATATGCAAAAATCAAAAACCGATTAGGTATGTATAAAGAAGCAGATATCATGCTTGACCAAGCAGCCGTATTGGATAATCAGGAAATTCAATTTGATATACTAAAAGAAAAGGGGTTTGGTGCTTTTCATACAAAAAATTATGAAAAAGCAGCAGCTGTCTATCTGAAGTTAGTGTATCTCAAGAAGGAACTTCCACCTCAGGAAAAATTCGATTTTTTGAAAAAAATCGCATACAGTTATAGAGAAATGAAACAATTCAAAGAAGCATGGGCAATATATCAGAAAATGTTAAGAGATTTTGATGATAAAAAAATGCGTAAAGAAATCAAAAAACTTTTAAAACAACTGAAACAACAATAATG
Source organism: SAR324 cluster bacterium (assembly GCA_015231885.1). Classification (GTDB taxonomy): domain Bacteria; phylum SAR324; class SAR324; order SAR324; family NAC60-12. Next base: position 99,026 of record JADGAT010000003.1, on the reverse strand, counting down.
TTTCACGTGAAACAAAGGAAAAAATGGGTTTTAAAATAATAGCAATTGATGGTCCTACAGGAAGTGGAAAAAGTACAATTGCTAAATTGCTAGCTAAAGAAAAACAATATTTATATGTTGATACCGGTGCAATGTTCCGATGTCTGGGCTACAACTGGAAAAAAAGAGATTTGGATCAAAGCGAACAGACACTACGAGAGTTAGGGCAAGAAACGGCGATTGAATTTTATCCAGACGGTACGATCTATTGTGATAAAGAGGAGGTTACAGATGCGATTCGTAGTGAAGAAATATCAAAGCTGGCATCTCAAATTAGTCAGTTTCCTGTAATTCGACAATGTATGAAAGACCAGCAGCGCCAGTTGGTTGAGCAAGCAAGACTTGCTGGTAAATATGATGGTGCTGTCATGGAAGGCCGGGATATTGGTACCGTTGTTTTTCCAAATGCAGACAAAAAGTTTTTTTTAGATGGAAATAATAAAGTACGAGCTCAAAGACGTTATGAACAATTATTGGCAAAAGGAGAAAAAGTATCATACGAAGAAATATTCAATGCATTAGAAGCTAGAGATCAAAACGACCGTAACCGTGATATAGCCCCACTGCTTCCCCCTGAAGATGCCATCCGCGTGGATGCCAGCAATTTATCTATATCAGAAGTATTAGCAACTATGGTTGATGCGATTGGTTAATTGCTTCCCTCATTTACACATGCCCGACCCTCTATTTTTTTAATTTTACTATTATACTTCTTCTGGAGAGTAATATGAAAGCCGTGATTTTAGCTGCAAATCAAAGTGAACAGCTCTATCCTTTTACTCAAACACGCCCTAAGCCAATGATGCGGATTGCAGGGAAATATATACTGGAAAACACCATTGAATACTTAAGAGAAGTTGGTTTACGAGACATCATTCTGGTTGTGAACTACAAACGAGAAATGATTCAGGATTACTTTGCCTATGGTGATCAATTGGGAGTTAAGATTGAATATGTGGTTCAAGAGTCTATGGATGGAATTGGACATGCACTAAAACTGTGTGAACCATTACTAGGAAAAAAAGAATCATTTTTATTGGTGTATGGGGATGTCTTAACCGATGGAAATATCTTCCATGAGGCTTTAAAAAACTATTATGAGATGGGTGAAGAAATGGCGGTTGTCACGTTGCCGAAGTCTTCTGAAAAGTTTGGGAATGTTTACTTAGACCATGAAATGAAAATTCGTCGCTTGATTGAAAAACCTCAAAAGGGACATAATGCGAATTATGTTTTTGCTGGGGTCTTTTTGCTTTCATCCAGTTTTTTTCAACGATTGGACAAGCGCCAAAATGATATTGAACTTTGTTTTCAAGACATGATCCATGAGAATGGACTACAGGCAACATTATGGGAAAAAGGCTGGATTGATATTATTTACCCTTGGCATATTTTAGAGGCTAATAGAATGATGATGCGATTGTGGAAAGAGGCAAGAATCCATCATACGGTTTCAATGAAAGACCAAGTTTGTATTGAAGGGCCTGTCATTATTGAAGAGAAAGTTGTTATTGAAGCCGGTAGTATTTTAAAAGGCCCATGCTTCATTGGAAAAAATTCATATATTGGAAACAATGCTTTGATTCGTCGTTTTAGTGTACTGGGACCCAACTCAATAATTGGATATGGAACAGAATTGAAGAACTGTGTGCTGTTTGGTGCTAGCAATATTGGGCGTTTATCTTTTGTTGGGGACAGTGTTGTTGGAGAAAATGTGAAGCTGGGTTCTGGAACAACAACGGTCAACCATTGGCCGGATTTTGCCCCAATCCAGTACCATTTGAGCTCAGAAAGTGTTGATTCTGGTTTTAAAAAATTAGGAGCCTTCATTGGAGACGATGTAATTATTGGAGCTCGACATACACTTGGCCCTGGAACCATAATTGAATCGAAAAAAAATATTGAAGATAGCATTACATTATCACCAAATCGGTAGAAAGTAATTTATGTGTGGCATTAGTGGAATAGTCAGCTCGGAGAATATTGCTAAAGATTTATTAAATTCGCTTCGATGTTTGGAGTATCGTGGATATGATTCTTGCGGCCTTGCTGTGTTAAAGGATAAAAAGATTATAGTTCGTAAAAATATTGGAACAGTTGATGAAGTCAACGCAAAGGAACGGCTTACTCATTTGATGGGCAATATTGGTATTGGTCATACAAGATGGGCAACCCATGGTGGGGTGACCAAGGAAAATTCGCATCCGCATTTATCAATGAATAATCAGTTTGCAATTGTGCATAATGGTATTTTTTCAAATTATCAGGAATTAAAAGAAGAGTTGGTTGACAAGGGAGTAAAGTTCCTTTCGTTGACAGATTCTGAAGTGTTTGCTCATTTAATTGAGCATGCCTATGAAGTGTGCCAAGATGTTGAAAAAGCTTTTATAGCAGCACTGCAACGAGTTGAGGGGTCTTATGGTGTTGCTGTGCTGAGCTATCATGAGCCTCAATATATATTTTGTGCAAAAAAAGACTCTCCCTTGATTTTAGGTTTGGGTGAAGGACGCAATTTTATTGCTTCTGATATCAATGGTTTTTTAGAGTATACCAATAAGGCGATTACCTTGGATGATGATGATTATGCCATAGTTAGCAAAGATAAGTATTGGATTAAAAATATTGCAACAGGGCAGAAGGTTAGAAAAAAACCATTTACAATTGAATGGGATGTAGAAACGACAAAAAAAGGTGGTTATCGGCATTATATGCTCAAGGAAATTTTTGATCAGCCGCATACTGCTAAGCAAGCGTTAAAAATTGAACGGTCCCGGATACAAGGTCTGGCACAAATGATTCAACAGTCTCAGAATTGTTATTTAGTAGGCGTTGGAACAACTTATTATGTTGCAATTGTTGGACAATATTTATTTGCTCAGTTTCTTCATCGTCATGTGCCTGTGATCAGCTCTGACGAATTTCACCAAACAGCAATATTGTCTGAAAATGATATGTTGCTGGCTATTTCTCAATCGGGTGAAACATATGATACTAAAATGGCTATCAATTATGCCCAGTCTTTTGATGCAAAGACTGCTGCGATTGTCAATGTGATGGGCTCTTCCATTAGCATGATGGTTGATCAGGTTATTATGCAGGGATCTGGGCCGGAAATCTGTGTAGTCTCTACAAAAGCCGCTTTTTCTCAGATGTTAATTTTATTGCGTGTTGTTATTGAAGTAGCACGTGTGCAAAAATATATTACTGATGATGAATACACCGTATTTTATGAGAATCTCAATGATTTTCCGACAATTCTTGAAGCAACCTTGAATGAGCAATCAGGGTTTGTGAGAAATATTGCCCGCGAAGCAATTCATGTTCACAATTGGCTGTTTTTAGGTTGTGGAGTGTATTTTCCCATCGCAATGGAATCTGCTCTAAAGATGAAAGAAGTCTCTTACATGCATGCTGAGGGAATGCCTGCTGGATTCTTGAAGCATGGAACTTTAGCAATGATTGATGACAAGATTAATACCGTTGTTTTTGTCCCTCCTCCTGACCAAAAAGAGCTGTATGGGAGGACATTGGTGGCAATTGAAGAAGTAAAAGCGCGTGGTGGAACGGTTTTTGGCTTTACGTTTGATGAAGATAAAAAGTCTGAACAATTGTTGGACCGAATGATTTGTTTGCCAAAAGTACACTATTTAGTTGCTCCATTGCTCGAGATGGTTATGGCACAACTTTTTTCCTATTATGTCGCTTTGGATTTGGGACGAAATATAGACAAGCCTAGAAATTTAGCCAAGTCGGTGACGGTAGCATAGGAAGGCGAAAATAATAACATGTGAAAGTTACGCAGGATTTTCATCGAGGTTCAAGGCGTTTTATCGGGCGCATAGCTTGCTATGCCACTGGTAAAGCAACGCAGAAGATCGTTGAAAAGACAAGTAAATTTGCTAAGTTATTGTTTGAGCATTCCATAGGATCTTCAATTTTGTTGAAATAATATTCTAATTTCTAAAATGGTACAGACTCATATGAATATCGAGCGTTTACAAGGAACTGATGGTATACGGGGCAGGGTGCAGAAACAAAGTGAGTGTTCTGTCGGAAATCCTGTGTCTGCCTTTGTGGAATTAAATGTTTTGACGGATGCTTTCTTTGAACTTTATTCTTATTGTTATTGCCAAGAGTTATTGGAAGCGGGCTTTGCTGAATTAGGAGATACTGTCGTCATTGGTTGGGATCCCAGAGATCGAGAAGGCGTGTTCAATCGAGCTGCTATTCATGGAATTCGAAAATCTGGATTGAATGTTGTTAATGTGGGTATTCTGCCTACCCCAGCGATAGCTTTGTATACTCTTTACACGGATGCTACTTGTGGTTTTGTTCTTACTGCTTCTCATAATCCTAGCGATCAAAATGGAATTAAGATTTTTCTTGGAAATTTTGGATTAAAACTATTCCCTTCTGATGATCAACATTTCACGATGCGTATTCTAAAGACGGATTATCATGATTTATTACGATTGCCTTTGAACGGCAGCATCGATGACCATCATGTGCAAGCATCCAACTTGTTTGTTCAATTCAGTTTAAACACAATTAATTCATGGTTGCATCCAGATATTTTTCATCAATCCGTGTTGGTTATTGATGCTGCTAATGGCGCATATTCAGATATCATCAAGCGAGTGTTTGAGCAAATTTCTGCTTTATGCGTGATATATACGAATTGTGATCTGGGTAATTCCATTAATAAAAACTCTGGCGTGGCCGATCTAGAAGGAATAGTTCGAATATCTTCTCAAATGGTGACCTCTTCCGGAATTTTTTTTAATTATGATACGTTGCAGCAGCTTTTTAAAGAAGGAAGGGCACGAAAAAATGATTTAAAAAAGGGCTATCTTTTTTGCTCTGCAATTGTTTTTGATGGAGACGGCGATCGTTTTTTTCGATTGGATTATGACCCTTTTTGTGATGATGTTATTGTTATTTCGGGCGACAAATTGGCCTATTTTCAGGGTCAGTATCTGATCAATACGTTTGATTGGGGTAGTAGTGAACCCAAGTTTATCAATACAGTAGAAAGTGATTTAGAAGCATCTCTTGCTGCACAGAAATTGGGATTTAAAGCTTTTCAATCTGCAGTTGGTGATAAATGGATTTTATGGCAAGCCGTTTTAGAAGATTGGAAAGTGAGATGTGATGCTTATAGAACACAATTTCAGTTCCAAGGTTTTATAGAAAAACTGGATGCTTTTGAAAAAATGCTGGCTCAAATGCAGCAAAATTCTACTTTTCATGCTTTGGTCGCTACTCAATCTTTTTGTGATATTGAACAGTATGTTTTAAATCATTTTGGTGAGCACTCTTTACATACTGTTTATCAAAATAATGTACCTATTGGTAGATCACGGTTTGCTATCGGATGTGAAGAATCGGGGCATGTAATTTCTTTAGGGATTTTGCAGAAACAAAATATGAGTAAACCAGTCTATATTGGTAATGGTTTAAAAAGTGCTTTGAATACCTTTGCTGCTATTGATTCTTTGCGGCCTGAAGATATGCAAGAATATTATCGATGGTTGCATAAACCATTTCTAGATGGTTATCAAAACAGCTCTCCAATTTATTATGTTAATAAGCAATTGTTGGAACCGAATTGTGAATTTCGTATGGGACTGCAAAGTTATTTATTGGATTTCCTGAAATCAGAGTGGAGTGGAATCAAGGTGCAAGAAGTTTTTCGTTCGGAAGAACCGCAAATGCTTTATTTTTTGATTAAAGAACACAACGAACCCATAGCTTCTATTTTTGTTCGCAATTCAGGTACTGAAGATAAAATGTCCCTTTACTTTAGGAGTGGCATTGCTATAAAAAATAAAATGACTCAATTGCATGATTTTATCTATCAATATCTTCTTCCTCGTGTGAAAGATAAAAACAACCTATTTGCTCAAATAGAGTTGTCTATACTAAAGCAAATTAATTCATCTCCTCTTCCTGATAATCAGATTGTAATTAAAAAAGAATTTATCTCTTTTAAAGATCGTGTGATTAAAGAAATGAGTATCAAACAAAATTTGATCTTTTTACAAAATGATAAATGGAATTTAACTGAACTGGGTCAGCTGCTTTTAAATTATTCTGAACGTTCAGAAAAAAAACTCCTCTCAAAATAGATCGTATTTCCTTAAAATTCTTAAAATCCCATCAAAAAACGAGCTTGCGAAATAGGCATAAGCAGACTTTTTTCTGTAAACCAATGCTTGTATATTTGTCAAAAAAACGCAGGATCTAAGGGAAAATAGAGCCTTTATGCGGTTGAATATGCTTGCTGTTGTATTTGTTCATCCATTTTAAAGAAAATTATAGGGATTGATGTCAATAATCACACGATCTTCAGGAAGGGAGGAAATTGAAATCGATTGGTTAAAAATATTCTGAAAAGCATAATGGATTATTTTAATGTGGGCTGCTTTCAAAATAATCATCCAGCGAAAACGTTTATTTATTTTTTTGATGGGTGCTTCAAAAGGAGGGGTATGATACAAACCGATATTTTGCCGAAGTGAAAGTTTATCATGAAATTGGTGGGCAATGGTTTTAACTCGATTTTCTTTTGGACTGCTGAAAAGAACGATGGCTAAATTAAAAAAGGGTGGAGCACTCAATTGTTTTCTTATATTAAGCTCTTTAATCTTAAATTGTTCAAAATCATACATTTTTGCGTAGCACAAACTATGGTGACCCGGATTATAAGTTTGAATCAAAACATCACCTGGTAAATTAGCACGACCAGCTCGTCCTCCAACTTGAGTAAGAATTTGAAATGTTCTTTCTGCTGAACGGATGTCAGGAAAGTTCAGAGATAGATCTGCTAAAATAACTCCTACCAAAGTGATTTTCGGAAAATCATGCCCTTTTGTGACAAGCTGTGTTCCAATGACAATGTCGACATCATGATTACGAATTTGATTCAGCATTTGCCCTAAAGTAAATTTCCCGCGCAGTGTATCACGGTCTAATCGTAATATGCGCGCTTCAGGGAACATCACATGCAATTCCGATTCGATCTGTTCTGTTCCAATGCCTAATATTTTTAATTGATCAGCATGGCAACTGGGGCAATGTTTTGGAATCGGATTAGAATGATTGCATTGATGACAGTTCAAAATCCCGATATTTTGATGATACACTAAACTAAGGCTGCAGTTCGGACAAGTTATCGCTTCCTGGCATATTTCACATTGAACTAAGGAGGCGTAACCACGACGATTCAAAAATAAAAGAGTCTGCTCATTTCGTTGTAATCGTTGGCGGATTGCTTCAACGAGTTGAACGGAGAAAAAATAACATCCTTTTTGCCGGACACAGTTTTTCAGATTGATTAATGTCACTTCTGGCATTGGAAGTTGATGGATACGAGTCGGCAGAGATAATAAGTGAAATTTATCAATAGTAACATTGTAGCATGACTCTAAAGAAGGGGTTGCAGAGCCTAAAATTACAGTTGCCTGCACACTATATCCCCGGTAGACAGCAATATCTCGTCCATTATAACGAGGAGTTTCTTCTTGTTTATAGGACGAGTCGTGCTCTTCATCTACAATGATTAAGCCAATGTTCTCAAGAGGGGCAAAAACGGCACTGCGAGCCCCAATGACGATAGGAGCGTTGTGCTGTACAACTCGAGACCATTCGTCAAAACGCTCTCCCTCGCCCATCCCACTATGTAAAACTGCAATTTTATCTCCGAAACGTGATCGAAAACCGTCTACTAATTGGGGGGTTAGTGAAATTTCTGGAACTAAAATCAAACATTGTTTTTCTTTAGCTAAAGTCTCTCGAACGGAGTGGAGATAAATTTCTGTTTTTCCACTGCCAGTCACGCCATGTAGTAAATAGGTATTGTATTTTCCATTTTCAATAGACCCTTTTATTATTTGATAGGCTTTTTCTTGATCTGTGCTGAGTGTTTGAAAAGGTTGGATCGCTGGCAAGTCGCTTTGCAAAAAGCGCCGATAAACACGTTTCTCAAACATTTCAATCGCATTTTCTTCTTTCAACTGTTTAATTACTTGTGCTGGTTTAGCAACATGATCCTTCAGCTGAGCTAAAGAAATTTCTTGATGCTCTAGGAGTAGTAGTAGAATCTTTTCTCGTTTCGTCTGTTTACGGCGAGAATGTTTTTTTCCCAAAGAGGGAGCATTGATTAAACGGGTCCAACGTTCCATTTTAGGCTTGTTTTTTTTATTATTAACTAATGTTTGATTCGATTCTATTTCTTTGTTTTGCAGCCATTGTTTCAGATACTTTTGGTCAGATTGGGAAGGTGAAGCTTGCCTCCACTCTTGGAGGCTCCACGAAGTATTACTTTCGACTAACTGCTGAACAGAAATACTAAGACATTCTGAGTCACTAAGATGTTTGTTTAGAACATTACGGTGATAAATTGTGTTAACCTGAATGTTTAATCCTCCAGGAATCGCACTACTCAGCACCTCCCCCCAACCACAGAAATAATATTCTGCCACCCAGTGGGTTAGCTCTAGAAGTTGTTGTGAAAATACGGGCTTTTCATCTAAAGTTGACTCAACTTTTTTAAGACCAGGGAATTCAGAAGATGATTTGATTTTTACAATGACTCCAACTTTTTTATGTGGGCCAAAAGGGACAAGGACACGGAGACCAATTTGAGGGGTTTGAGGCAATGCAGCAGGCCACTCATAATCAAAATTTTGGCGAAGGGGTAAATTGAAGGCAACTTCGATGATCATCATAAATTTACTCTTCTAAACCAATCAGCCGATTCTTAAGAATTTGAATTTTATCTCTCAATTCAGCAGCATGCTCAAAGTTGAGTATGGCTGCTGCTTGGAGCATTTCTTTTTCAAGTGCATTGATTTGGGATTCCAGCTGGACAGTGGTATGATAGGTTGCTTCTACCTCAGCGACCATTGCTGCTTGTTCCGCAGAGACTAATGAATCTTGCAGACGTTTGTAAATAGTTTTAGGAATAATATTGTGGTGTTGATTGTATTTCGTTTGCCGGATTCTGCGCTGATCAGTAATTTTTATAGCTAATTGCATAGAATCAGTAATTCGATCAGCATACATGATCACCGTGCCATTAATGTTACGGGCCGCGCGTCCAATAGTTTGAATAAGAGAAGTCGTTGACCGCAAAAACCCTTCCTTATCTGCATCAAAAATTCCTACCAAAGAGACTTCAGGTAAATCCAGGCCTTCTCTGAGTAAATTTATGCCAATTAAAACACTAAATTCACCAGCACGAAGATCATGAATTATTTGGGTACGCTCAATTGCATCAATATCAGAATGCATATAGCGTACAGCAATTCCCAAATCTTCATAGTATTCAGCTAAATCTTCAGCCATTCGTTTGGTCAATGTCGTAATCAGTACTCGTTCCTTTGATGCAATACGAACCCGGATTTCATCAAGCATATCGTCCACTTGCCCCATCATGGGGCGTACTTCTACTATTGGGTCTAACAACCCTGTAGGGCGTATAACTTGTTCTACTACAGAAGTCTGTTTATGCTGTAGCTCATAAGGACCAGGGGTTGCTGAGACGTAAATTCTCTTTTGATGTGTTCGTTCAAATTCTTCAAATTTATAAGGGCGGTTATCCAAAGCTGATGGCAATCGGAAGCCGAAGTCCACCAATGTTGTTTTTCTTGAAAAATCTCCGGCATACATGCCACGGATTTGTGGAATGGTGACATGACTTTCATCAATAAAAATTAAGGCATCGCGCGGAAAATAATCAATTAAAGTCGGTGATGCGGAACCAGGGGCCCGGCGTTGCAAGATCCTGCTGTAGTTTTCAATACCTTTACAAAAACCGGTTTGTTCGAGCATCTCAAGGTCATATTCAGTCCGTTGTTGTAGTCTCTGATACTCAATAAGTTTATTCTCTCGACTGAATTGAGCCAGTTGTTCTTTCAATTCCGCACGAATCATCTTCAATGTGGTCGGCATCCTTTCTGCTGGGGTGACATAATGAGAATTAGGATAGATAGCAATTCGAGACAAGCTATCTTGTTTTTTGCCAGTCAGTGGATCAAATTTGGTTAATTGCTCAACTTCGTCCCCGAATAGTTCGACACGGATGGCATAATCGGATTCTGCCATAAAAATTTCCACCACATCACCACGGACACGAAAGGAGCCTCGATGAAAATCGAAGTCGTTGCGTTCATACCGGAGTTCAATCAACCTATCCAGTAAAGTCGCCCTAGGAATATTATCTCCTTCTTTAAAAAAGAGCATCATTTCTCCATATTCCTCAGGGGAACCCAGACCATAAATACATGAAACACTGCTCACTATGATGACATCTTCTCGTTCTAGAAGGGATCGAGTTGCTGATAGACGCAAACGTTCCAGCTCGTCATTAATTGAAGTATCTTTTTCAATATATAAATCGCGTTTTGGGACATAGGCTTCTGGTTGATAGTAATCGTAAAAGCTAACGAAATACTCTACTGCATTATTCGGAAAGAAGTCTTTAAATTCATTAAATAACTGGGCCGCTAAAGTTTTATTATGAGCAATGATCAAAGTGGGACGTTGTATTCTCTGGATGATATTTGCCATAGTGAAAGTTTTTCCAGAGCCCGTGATACCCAACAAAACCTGATGTTTTTTGTTTTGTTGTAATCCATTTACTAAAGAGTTGATTGCTTGAGGTTGGTCACCAGCAGGAATAAAATCTGCTTTGAGTTCAAACTGAGGCATGGATAATTGAGAAAAGGTGATCAAGTTGGTTTAAAAATCCAAAACGTCAGAGGGCCATTGGATATCGTGATTATTATACTCAACTTGTAGCACATATAGTCCATAAGGAGGAGCTGTTTTTCCACTTTGGGTGCGATCGTGACTGTTGATAATACCAGGGATAGAATTTGGCAAAAAGCGATGTTGACCAACAGCAACAAGAGTGCCGACAATGATACGTACCATATGCTGTAAAAAAGAATTGGCTTTAATTTCAATACAAAGAGAGGCAATGGACGTATTCAAAGGATAGACAATGAGCTTGTGGACTGATTTGACAGGAGACAGCGAAGAGCATTGGGAAGAGCGAAATGCTGAAAAATCGTACTCGCCAATAAAGTATTGAGCTGCTTGTTGCATAGCGGTTACATCGAGAGGTTTACGAATCCACCAGCTATAGTGGTTTGCAAATGGATTGGGGTAAGGTTTATTATAAATCAGATAACGATAGAATTTAGCTGTAGAGCTATGGCGTGCATGAAAATCAGAAGAAACTTTTAGAACGTATTTAATAACAATATCTTCAGGCAGAACGGCATTGAGAGCTGCACGCCATTTCTCTGATGAGAGGTTAGCATCAGAAAAAAAACTGGCAGTTTGATTCAATGCATGGACCTTAGCATCAGTGCGTCCAGCTCCAAACACACTGGCAACTTTTCTTGTGATAGTTGCAATTGCTTTCTCAAGCTCAGCTTCAATCGTGTTGTGGTGCTTTTGCACTTGCCAACCATGATAGTTGAATCCATCATATGACAAAAGCAAAAGCCAATTACACAAATGGGGTGTTTCCAAAGGGGGTTACTTAGGATCAATTAGCTACTGCACGATCCACCATTTCTTTGATTTTTTGAGGGCTGTTTCCTGTGAACATGTCTGCTTGCTCACCATTTTTAAACAGCATGACGGTGGGAATGCCACGAATTCCATAACGTGCAGAAATTGCTTGATTATTATCTACATTGACTTTACATACTTTAACTTGACCATCATAAGCTTGGGCCATTTCATCGATAGCAGGTGCTAATGCCAAACAAGGGCCACACCATTCTGCCCAAAAGTCAACCAAAGCCAACCCTGATTTTATCTCTTCATCAAAATTGGCGTCTGTCAAGTGAATTACTTTATCACCAGCCATAATCACTCCTTAATTAGATTCAAATTTAGCTGCGGAAGACTTATTTTTACATGAGAAAGGGAGTTAAGACAAGTTTTTAAAATTATTTAATAATTTCAAATACTTGTGTAAATTGGCGGGTTTCTGAGCTTCTTTTCTAGAAAATATTGAGCAGCCCGATAAGAGCTGCGGACTAAAGGCCCAGAGGCCACATACTCAAAACCCATTTTATAGCCAATATCGGAGAGTTCATTAAATTCATCCGGATGTAAAAAACGAACGACTTGTAATTTTGTAGAATCAGGTTGGAGGTATTGTCCTAAAGTTAAAAAGTCTACGTTAACCCCGCGTAGATCCTCCATGGTTCTGATTATTTCACCATGAGTTTCTCCTAATCCCAGCATCAAGGATGACTTGGTATAAAGACTGTTGTTGTTCTGTTTAATATAATGCAAGACATTTAATGATTGCTGGTATCCGGCCCGTGGGTCTCGGACAGGATGTGTTAGACGCTTTACGGTTTCAACATTATGGCTGATAACATGCGGTTGTTCGTTCATAACATTCTGAACGAGAGCGGTATCACCACAAAAATCTGGAATTAACATTTCTATGAATAATTCCGGATTCTTTTGTTTTACAAGCTTAATTGATTCGGCAATATGTAGGGATCCTTGATCAGATAAATCGTCTCGATTGACGGAGGTAATGACCACGTATTTTAAATTCATGCTGCAGATTGTATCTGCCAGTTTACGAGGCTCGTCTGGATCCAAAGCATCTGGAATACGGGCTGTTCGAACAGAACAGAAGCGGCAGCCGCGGGTACAAATTTCTCCCATCAGCATAAATGTTGCCGTTTTTGCGTTCCAGCACTCTCCAATGTTTGGACAACGGGCCTCTTGACAAACAGTATTTAGCTGAAGATTTGAGCTTTTTTCTTTGAGCCAGTTATAGTTTTCTCCATGGGGTATGGTAACTTTGAGCCACGGAGGTTTTCGCGTGCGTGCAATTTTTTGTTTTTCAGTAGGCAGCATGAGAAGTTAATAAATCAAGTTTGATAAGCTATAGTCATTTAAGAGCCGAAGAGTTACTTTGAGACTTTGTATTTTTTTCAAGTCTTTCAAGAAACTTTCTAAACTTTGGATTATTTGGCTCCAATCGTAAAGCTTCTTTGATCATAATGTGAGCATTTTCCGAATCGTTTTGTTGCCAGTGAAGCAACCCTAGGTTCCACCATGCGATGGCATATTTTGGAAATTTACGAGTTAAGGTTTCCAAATAGTTTTGTGCTTCTTTGTATTGTTTCAATTTAATGAGAACGGTCCCTAATCGTAGCAATGCCAGTGGATGTACTTGATTTAAAACCAAGGCTTTTCTATAATATTGTGTGGCTTGCTGGTAAGATTTTTGATGTTCATGAGTTAAGCCCATGTACAGCAAAACTTGTTCATTTTTAGGAAATTGCTTGGCAAGTGGAGTCAGTGATTTCAATGCGTGATCATATTTTTTTTGAGCCAATAAAATACGAGCAAGGTATAATTTGGGTTGGAGTTCTTCCGGATTTTGGGAATGGGCAATTTTAAAATTTTCTTGAGCGTGTTTCCATTGCTGCTGTTGAAAGTATTTTTGACCTGCTTTTAGCGATGATTGATAAGGCGTATCGATTGGTGCTTCTGGAACAGTGTTGGTGACGACTGGTTGATCAGACCACTTAGGCAGTATGGGTAGCAAGGCTGCATAAGAAAAAAAGTTTCTATTGGCAAACGTAGGATAATTTTTTAAAAAAGGATTATCTTCCAATCCTTTGAGTACATGTTTTTTTCGTTCGTCCGTATTTTCTCCGATCGTTAACCCATATAAAATCTTAGCGATAGAATTTTGAGAATTGTGTGCATGGGCGATAACAGATTCTGTTTTGGAGCTAACGGTATCTTCTTGTAAGTAGTAAATGTGTGCCAGCAAAGCATGGTTTTTATCATTTTGAGGATCTAATCGCAGAGCCTCTTTAGTTGAGAGTTCAGCTTGTTGTAAAAGCGATTTATTAGTTTGCTTCTGTGTCCATTCAAATAATAAAAGTGCTGCTAATTCAGGGTAGATGAGACGCGCAATTTCTGGATAATGGCTAAGCAGAGCCTCTAATTCCTCTTTGTATTGTTGCCACTCTTTTGTTCCAAATTGCTTATGCGGCTGTAATTTCCAGGAATAAAACGCACTAAGGCTTTCCCAAGTATAATTTTGTGGATATGGTGCGATATTCTTAAGATGAGGCACGGAACGTGATAGAATTGTTATTAGATCGAAAATAGCAAGATCGGGTGTGTTCCATGATAATTTTCCCTTAAAATGGGTATGCTGGATAGTTAGGTTGTTATCTGTGTAGAAAATATTGCCCTCAATAGAGGCATGCTGCAGTACTTTTTGAAGGTTTGCGCGAAGCAATTGATGCAGACTCATACGACTCAAAAGCAGAGTATCTATTGACGATACAGTCGCTAAATCCAATTGTTTGTGCCAAAGCTGCATCACTTCAGCTGAACGCATGGATATTTTTTGAGACAAAATGAGCTGGTGCGTGAGCTCTTCTTGGAGAAAAACACCAGCCCAATCAAATTGTTTTATTGGATAATCAAATTGGAATGGGAGAATGCCTAGAACTGGACGAGAAATGCCATGACTTTGAAAAAAACAGCCTAAGCAAAAAAAGCCCACACAAAATGCCGATATATACCGTCGCAATACAGTCATAAATCGACGAGGGCCCTCCTGAAAAAAATAATAAAATGGAGACAACGGGTCTTATGCAGAGAAACTTTGTTCACTAGGACCATATTCTGTAGAAGTGGAATGTGCTTCAAGATCCTCTTCAGAATCCTCTTCATCTTCCAATTGTTCAAATTTCCCAATCAAATTGGTTAATTTTTCTTCCCACTGCGAGCGGGCTTCTTTTAATGTATCATTTTCCGCTGATAGTTCTGCCACCTCTTCACGGAGGAACTCGATCATTTCAACAGCATTTTCAACTTTTTCTTCCAGTTTTTTGACTAAATCTTCAGACATAGATCACTTCCTTATGATTTCAATGTTATGATTTATAAATGATGGACGAGAGAAGTTCATGGATTAGCAATATTTACCGAAAAAGTAAATAAGTTTGTCATTATTCAATTGTTAAAGTTGTGTCAGCTAGCAATTTTTTTTCGTTTAGGATGTGAAATTTTTTTAGCATTTTGAGGAAGAAGCTCCCATTTTTTTAAGATGGCGTCCAGTGCCAATGTTACAGATAATCCCGAATCTTCACGTTGCTGGTCTGGGGATCCCTGAGCAATAAAAAAATCAGGGACTCCTAATGTTAAAGTCAAAGGGCAAAGAGCATGCTCACTCAATTTTTCTAAAACGGCACTGCCAAAGCCCCCCTGGATAGAATTTTCTTCTAATGTCACAAGAAGTTTTGCCATTTGTCCATATTGACAAACTATTTCTGTATCCAGAGGCTTGACAAAACGAGCATTGATGACGGCTACAGAGTATCCCCGTTCATTCAATATTTTAGAAACTTCCAAGGCTGTTTTAACCATAGTCCCCACCGCAAACAGGACAATGTCGTTTCCATCTTCCAATACGTGGGCTTTGCCAAACTGGATGGGGGGAATAAGGGGTTTGTCAAATTGATCTGTGTTGCCTCTGGGGTATCGAACAGCAGAAGGACCATCGTTATAATGATACGCAAAATCAATCATGGCTTGTAGTTCTGTTCCATCTTTTGGAACCATAATCGTCATATTTGGAATCATTCTCAAGTAAGTTAAGTCAAAAACGCCCTGATGGGTTGGACCATCTGCTCCGACCAATCCAGCCCGATCAATCATAAAACGAACAGGCAATTTTTGAATTGCTACATCATGTAGTACATGATCCACTGCTCGCTGTAAAAATGTGGAGTATACTGCAGCAAATGGTTTGAGATGGGTTGTTGCCATACCAGCAGCAAAAGTGACACAATGGCCTTCAGCAATCCCAACATCAAAGATACGATCAGGGTATTTTTCAAATAAGTGGAGCATCCCTGAACCGCTTAACATAGCAGGGCTAATGCCAATAACAGTGGGGTCTTGGTCCATCAGTTCTTCTAATTTATCACCAAAAATTTGAGTATAACTTTTTTCTTTGGGATTGACGCTTTGCTTTTTTATGAACTCTCCACTTTCTGGCACAAATGGAGCAACTCCATGGTATTTATTAGAATCATTTTCTGCAAAAGAATAACCCTTGCCTTTTTGGGTTAAGGCATGAATAACGATAGGACCTTTTAAATTTTTTACGTGGCTTAGGATCTCTAGCAGATCAGGAATACTATGTCCATCAACAGGACCAAAATAGCGCCAACCAAGCTGTTCAAACAGCATGCTTGGCATAATGAATGTTTTGATGGAGGCATTGAGTCGGAATATTCCTGCGCGAATAACTTCAGAAAACGGTATTTTACCGGCTAAATCCCATGCCTCATCGCGTAAGCGATTGTATGGCTTGGAAGAAGTGACTCGGATGATTAATTTGGACAAGGCCCCAACATTCGGATCAATACTCATCCCATTGTCACTTAAAATCATAATCATGTTTTTGCCGAGATACCCATTGTGGTTGAGGGCTTCAAAAGCCAATCCTCCTGTCAATGAACCATCCCCGATTACGGCGATTACATGGTGGTTTTGCTGATTATGATCGCGGCCCACTGCCATGCCTAATGCTGCGGAGAGAGAAGTGGACGCATGGCCTGCTCCAAAATGATCATAAGGGCTTTCTTTAGGAGATAAAAACTTTTTGATACCTCCTTTTTGAGTTAATGTTTCAAATTGTTTATTACGCCCTGTCAATATTTTGTGGGCATAAGCTTGGTGTCCAACATCCCAGATGATGCGGTCAGAACGAAAATCAAATAATTTAAATAATGCGATAGTAATTTCAATTGAACCTAGGGAAGATGCCAGATGGCCACCTGTCCGGCTGGTGACTTCTATGATTCGTTCTCGACACTCTTGTGCCAGTTGTATTAATTCTTCAGGAGTGAGATGATGAATATCATGGGGATTAATAATAGAATTCAATATGTTTTTAACCATTACAAAATCATATAGTGGGTGAGTTCTTTAGCTTAATAAAAATGTTAAAGCACTATTTATACACCTTTTTGAGTAAGAGGTAAACCTTGTCTGAAAAAATTATCAGTCGTCTAAAACAACTTCAATCGGATGTGAAAACTCATAAACGACTGCCTGAACCAGTAATAGATGCACAGAAAGAGGTACAATACATCAATCAATTTGTGAAAAATTTTCTAAAAAAAGAAAACGAGGTCGTTTTGTCCAATGAAGCCCAAGTGCATGTGATACAGGGGTTGGCTGAAATTAATCGACTGTTTGCATCTTTGCATCATAACTGTCGAAGTGATGAGCATTTTCAGTTATACAAAGACCAATTTTATCAAATGAGAGATGCAATCAAAAATTTAACTTTTTGTGTTAATTTGGCAATTGAAAATGGATTTTATGAAGTAGAACCTCGAGGGTTAGGGTTAGTTGAATCGGCAAAAGTTTGTTGGCAGCGTATCCAAGATATTTGTGGACGGTTCACTGATTTGAAAGGAGGTTCATATTTGTCTTTTACGCTTTTGCATAATGAGCAGTTTCGTAAAGAGGTGAAAGAATTATATGAGGTGATTGCCCCACTAGCAGAAGCTGTTTTAAGGTTGAAGAAATCAGATGGACTTATTGCGCATTTGTCTTTAGAAGAATTAAAAATTGTGAATCGGTATTTCAGGCAGGTAAAAACCTTTCAGAAAACAGTTGAAAAGCATCAATTTGACCGTGCCTCATCAAAAAAAATACTGGAAACAATAAAGATCAACAAACCCGAACAAATATTGCATGAGTTGAATGAATTGGAGCTAACAATACACCGTTACCTGTCCAGAACAGAGTCACTCATTTTACTCGATTCTATACATTTTGACGAAGCCACTACAAATGACTTACTTTCACGATTGAACTCAACTTATATTGAGCTGGAATCTTCTCGGATTTTATCAGAGCGATGGTATGCACTTAAAACATTGACAACAAGATCTTCCCCATCTGCCGGACTTCAGGAGTTTTCAAAAACCATCAGTTTTGAAAAAAAACAGTTGCAGTTTTTTGTTGGAAATCTTTCTCGTTTACATCAGAGTTTAATAGGAGCCAGCTCGATTCTAGCAAATCTTTCTATCTCTTTTGGTAAGATTTATCAATTATCTGTGAAAACGGATTTTACTCTCCCATTTTTAGCGCGGGCATTTGAAACCGCACATAATTTATTGAGCAAGAGTGTTAAATTTGCAGAAGCTAGAAAAAAGGATTCTCAGAAAATTCAGTTGGCTTTGCAAAAAGCAACCATTTTTCAAAAAATCGGGGAAGGCGTGATTACGTCGGCTTTAAAAGAATTAGAGCAGGCAAAGCAGGAAATTGAAAAATATGATCAAAAACTACTTGGAAAATTAAAACAAATTTCAGAACAACCGGCACTAACCTCCTCAAATATCCAACAGATGCTTCAAGGAGTATATGAAGAAAGAACAGAGCTTTCAACAGCAGCTGTTTATTTTAAAAATATTTGTCATAATTTTGATTTGATTGTGAAGGAGTTGATTTTTGTTGAATCGGCGTATGAACAAATAGATTTGGACACTTTCACGGAAGAAAATGCTGCTCAACTTGTTAGTCAAATCTTAGAATATCTTGAAAATTATAGGCAACTGTCTCCAGAAATGTTGAAAGGCTTGTGGATGTCTGTACAACAAATGCACTGGTTTATTGAGGACATTATACTGGCAAGCCTGAGAGAGGATCGTCGATTTAAAGAAGAATTGGATGCTTATATCTCTCCAGTCAAGAAAAGAATAGAGATCAAAAAGATTCAAGAAAAGTTGGAAGAAACCAAGCAGGCTGAAGTAAAGAAGAAAGTCCAAGAAGTAAAAACTGCTAAAGTTGTTGATAACCCAGTAGAAAAGTCCACTCCTGAGACCCTAGCATCTCTTAAATCTCCAACGGATAAAATACTACCAGTAGCCAAAAAGATTAAAAAGAAACCCGCTAATGCCTTCGACCCTTTTTCACCAGAATCTATGGAAAATTTAAAAAAAGCCTGTGCATCGATTGGTACAGAACGCATCCTGGAGGTTTTGCGAATTCTAGAACGCCCTCATGCCTTTTTTGATTTTTTAGAACATTTAGAAGAGCAGTATGATCCAGAGTCCCCTTTTACAGAAACATTATGGATGTCAGAAATTATGGAGAGCGAGTGTGCTCTGGATTTTGTGCTTGGATTTCTGAAGGTCAAATTCTTACCCTATGGCTATTTTGATGCCAATGGAGTGGCTATTTCTTTTGACAAGGAAACGAAAAAATTTCAAAAATTTCGAGATGTAGATTTATACTTGAAAATATCTAATAAATATTTAGAAACACCAAAAGGGACACTGGGGCGTCTGTTGCGTATTCTGATGCAGTATGAGGAGGTAAATGCTCTAAACCCTGATGAAAATCAAAAACTTGTAGGTCTGCTACGCATGGATCACATCATAACAGAGGAGGAAAAGGAACAATTGCATCAAAAAGTTCCTTATGTAAATTGAACGCTCATCTCTGTTTTGAGGTGGAGTACCAGATTTTTCTTAATAAAATCAGCGATAAATCGATTCACCTCACCTTAAAACGTATATGAGCGAAATTGAAACTAGAAAGCAATTTTACTACCAAGAGCTATTTCAAGCTCCATGATAGAATTTTCAGGAGTATGGATAGTTGCTAAATCCAGTCCGAAAAGAATCAATATTTTGGAGCCTGTTGTCCATCCTAAATGAACGATATCTGTGGATATTTTACCGGTTTTATGCCCCGTATGTGTTTCATTCCATTCAATGTGTCGAAGTGCTATGTTGGCACCTTTAAAGTAGTTCATCATACGTTTTTGATCGTAGATTCCAATCTCTAAACCCCGGCCATTTGAATGGAAATTCCATCCTGCCACTTTACCTCGAGCTGCTCCAATTTGCTCAGGACTATAAACTCCTAAAACATGCAACCAACGATTGGGGCCTATCTGTTGAGTCGATAATTGTATAGCCAGACCTCCAGCGACTGTGCTATAACTACTACCACGGTTTCCTAGAGTATGATACAATTGAATTTCTGGAAGCATTGCAGGGATCGCAAAAGTAACATTTACTCCTAGAATTAGAAAAGTAATACAACATAAAAATTGTTTATTATTCATGATAACGACGGGTAAATAATTTGGACTAAATTATTCCAAAAAGAATAATTTGGTAGAACCTTGTTAAATTTTTTGTACTTTGGTCAATTAGATATTTCAATTCAAATAAAAGTGATTTCATATGCAACATAAGAGTACACGAGGAAAAGTGCAAAACCTTTCCTTTGAGGAAACGGTAATGATGGGGTTGGCAGATGATGGAGGACTATTAATTCCTGATTCGATACCTCAGGTACAAGATTGTTTACAAGAGTGGAGTAAGTATTCTTTTTCTGAATTAAGTTTAGCAATCATGCTGAGGTTCATTGAAAAAGAAATTGCTCATGATGAATTAAAAAACCTTATTGAGCACAGTTATTCCTCATTTGATCATCATGAAGTGACTCCCGTTGTTTCTGTAGGAGCATTATCCATTCTGGAGTTGTTTCATGGACCCACGTATGCTTTCAAAGATGTTGCTCTTCAATTTTTGGGTAATTTATTTGAGTTTTTTTTACAAAAGCAGAACCGCAGTTTGACAGTACTGGGGGCAACCTCTGGCGACACAGGGAGTGCAGCGATTTATGGTTTGCGAGGTAAAAAAAATGTCCATGTGTTTATGCTGCATCCAAATGGTAGGGTGAGCCCAATGCAAAAATTGCAAATGACTACTGTATTGGATGCCAACATCCATAATTTAGCAGTTGAAGGCACATTTGATGATGCACAGGCTATTGTTAAAGCTCTGTTCAATGATTTAGAGTTTAAACAAAAATATTGCCTTGGGGCTGTCAATTCAATCAATTGGGCGCGTATTTTAGCACAAATTGTTTATTATTTTTATGCGTATTTTCGCATTCAGCCTAAATGTAAAGATGCGGTCATTTTTTCGGTGCCGACAGGAAATTTTGGTGATGTGTTAGCCGGATATTACGCTAAGAAAATGGGTTTACCCATCGATCAATTGCTTGTTGCAACCAACCAGAATGATATATTGCATCGCTTTTTTGAGAGTGGTCAGTACCATAAAAAGTCAGTGATTCCGAGTTGGAGTCCCTCAATGGATATCCAAATTTCGAGTAATTTTGAACGATTTCTATATTACTTGAGCGGTGAGCAAGCAGGACAGTTGTGTGCATGGATGGAAACTTTTCAAAATACAGGCCAGCTAGATATTCAAGGAGCAGCATTGAAAGTCGCACAATCAGAATTTAGTTCTGTCGCAGTTTCGGAAAAAGAAACGATGTCGATTATCCGAGAATATAAAGCGAAATACCAATATACCCTTGATCCACACACAGCAGTTGGAGTATGTGCGGCCCATCAGCATTTGGTGAAAACTCCTGTAATTTGTTTAGCAACGGCCCATCCTGCTAAATTTTCGCAAGCTGTTAAAACCGCTACGGGAGAAGAACCTGTTTTACCTCCCGCATTATCTTCTTTGAATGAAAAGGAGAGTCGATGTCGTTTAGTGCCGGCTAATGTCGATGCTGTACGGAGAGAGATTGTTAGCACTCTGGTATGATTTCAAAGATAATTATTGGATCGAAAAATAGCTGATGCCGAATCAAGAGGAAATTTCTTACGATGCTTTTAAAAAGAAAAGGCCTAGCTGGACGAAGACCACACGAAGAAATATTGAGTATTATGCATTGTTGGGAGGTGTTAAGCTGGGAAATCAGCTTTCTTTTGAAAAACTGCAGTGGTGTGGGAGGTGTTTAGGGAGAATTGCATACCATCTTTTAAAAAAAGACAGAGGTATTGTGGAGCAACAATTAGCAATTGTATTTCCTACAGTATCTGTTGCTCAACGTAACCAATGGGCTTATGATTGTTTTCTGCACTTTGGTCAAATGCTGTTTGAGGTCTTGGGAATGGAGCATGTGATTGCAGAAGTCGATCAACGAATTGCAGTATATGGAGAAGAATTCTTAAAGGAAGGGCAGGAACGGGGGAAAGGAACCATTGTTTTAGGGGCCCATTTAGGCAATTGGGAAATGTTAACACCATATTTTATGAAAACGGGTCTCTCTGCCAAGGTTGCTGTCAAACCGCTTTATGATGAACGACTGAATAAATTTTTTATTGAACTTAGAGAAAGAGGAGGGGTTCAGTTAATTCAACGTGGTATGCCTAAAGCAGCACGAGCAATTCTTGATTGTTTCAAACAGAATCAGTTGTTTTTTGTCCTGATTGATCAAGACACAGACGTCTCAAGTATGTTTGTTCCGTTCTTCGGAAGGCCTGCGCAAACACCCGTAGTGGCGTCTAATTTGGCATTAAAAACAGGAGCATTGGTTTTGAGTGGCATGGCAATTCGAAAGCCACAGGGGCGATTTGAGATCCATTTGGAAAGAGTTGGTGTCTTTGAGAAAAAAAAATATGATAAATATGATGTACTAAAATTGACTGCTCAATTTAATGATCACATCGAACAAATTATTCGAAGGGACCCGTCTCAGTGGGCATGGTTTCACCGTCGATGGAAACATAAACCCACAGAAAAAGATTTGCAATTACTACAAGAATTCGAAGAGGTAAGAGAAAGAAATTAGTGACCATGAATCAGGAAAAATTATATAGTCTCTTTACACAAGTCAGCAGTGGCAATTTATCCCCAGATGGTGCCTTAAAATTAGTACAAGCTGAGAGTTATGTAGATTTGGGGTTTGCTAAAGTTGATCATGGACGGCAGCAAAGGTTAGGTTTTCCAGAAGTAGTTTACTCCGAACATAAAACATCTGAACAATTGGAACAGATTTGTTTGGCCCATTTAGAAGTACATGATTGCTTATTATTAACCCGACTTGCTGAAGAAAAATATTTACAATTGAAAGAAAAAGGAATCGGAGGGTGTTATAATCCAATTGCACGGACATTATCGTTTGCACCATCCTCATTGGAGAGCGTAGGAAGTGTTTTGATTTTGAGTGCGGGCACTTCAGATTTATATGTGGCCGAAGAGGCGAAAGAGACAGCCCAAATTATGGGCAACAACGTAAAATTAATAACAGATATTGGTGTGGCAGGACTGCATCGTCTTTTGGATCGACTGGAACGTTTGCGACAAGCAAAAGTGGTTATTGTTGTTGCGGGGATGGAAGGAGCACTCGCCAGTGTTGTTGGGGGACTGGTGCAAGTTCCAATTATTGCAGTGCCCACTTCCGTTGGATATGGAGCCAGCTTCCAAGGAATTGCCGCCTTGTTATCCATGCTCAATAGTTGTGCTCCGGGAGTGACTGTGGTTAATATTGATAATGGTTTTGGTGCAGGGTTTGCGGCAAGTTTAATCAATAATCCTACCGCTGAATCAAGTTAGTAGAAAATGGTAATGTCTTTTAAAGGCAATGTCTTGGAGGCAATCATAAGAAATGTGATGCTTTGTAAAAATTATAAATTTAACAGGGAGAGATAAATACAGTGCCCATAGTGCTAAGTAATAAACAACGAATTTATTATTGTGTTGAGGGAGAAAGAGGGCCTTTTGTACTTCTTTATCCTCCTTTTTTAGAAAGTGCTCAAAGTTGGTATCGATTCAACTATGTTGAAAAATTGAAAGATCAGTTTCGCTTAATTTTGATTGACCCTTTGGGACAAGGACGCAGTGATACTTGTTTAGTAAAAGAACAATACACATTAGAATCGCGTGCAACGCATGTTATAGATATTATGGAAGAACTAAAAGTGAGCAATTTTCACTTTTTTGGTATTGGATTAGGGGGACAAGTGGGTTTTTTCATGGCTTCACATTTTCCTCGTTATCTGCGTTCTTTGGCAACAATAGATGCGCATCCTTATGCTATCACCACAGAGCTGCAAAAAACTCAAGAAATCATTCAAATACTCCGCACAGAAGGCGTTGCTGCTTATCTAAAAAATATGAAGTTACAGGAAGAAGTATCTCCAGAACGAGAAGCAACCATGATGCAAGGCATTCCAAATGCGTATGCATTCGCATTAGAAGGTATTTGCCAATGGGAAGGTATTGGAAAAAAATTGAACTCTATTTTAACACCCAGCTTGTTATTTACTGCAACAGAAGAAGAAAAATTTCTTGCAATCCGGGAGGCTGGACGAATGATG
This sequence comes from SAR324 cluster bacterium, assembly GCA_015231885.1. Classification (GTDB taxonomy): domain Bacteria; phylum SAR324; class SAR324; order SAR324; family NAC60-12. The sequence continues at coordinate 74,752 of JADGAT010000003.1, read as the reverse complement.
TCCCGTGCACGATATTTAATTTTGCCAGAGCTGTCTTATAAAGATGGATTTGTAGATGCCGAATTGATTGTACCCCATTTCATAGACTTTATCCGCAAGTTGCGTTGGTCGGAATGAATAAATCGGGCAAATGAATGAAACGAGTCGTATCTTCACAGAGGTTATGATGTGTGTGCATAAATTCTTTTGTTATATTATTGTATGTTTGTTGATTGTCAACGGAACGATTGGCAATACGTTACTATATGGAAATGAGACTGCTATTGCTAGTTTGGGTGAAACGGAAGGGTTTGTTGAAGTGATACCCGCTAGAGATAAAAAAAGTGTTGCGGCAAAAGATGGGTTTTTGCTGTATGTGGGGGATGTGATAAAAACTCAATCAGATGGGGAAGCTTCAGTGATCTTTCGAAGCGGTTCCGAAATTCGACTATTTGAAGATACCGAATTTATAGTAGATGGAGCAAAGGAACTATCTTCAGAAGAAAGATCTTTTGACTATAAGCTATCAATGAAAGCTGGAGCGTTATGGGGTAATTTTGTCAGAGGGCGTCAGAAAACAAAAATCAACATTGGTATTGCTACAATTGGTGTTAAAGGTACTGTTTTTAGATTGAGAGATGGGAATGAAAAGGCCAGTCTTTCTGTAACAGAAGGAAAAATATTGGTAGAAAATGAGATGTCTTCTATTACTTTGGAGGCAGGCAAGCGGTTAAATGCGTTTACGAAAACGGATAATTTAAAGGATA
>JADGAT010000003.1:58033-62229 GCA_015231885.1 SAR324 cluster bacterium | reverse complement strand
TTGAATTTGACCGACAAAAAAAGCTCCGAGTACGGCCGCCAGTCCCATAAATGGTAAGCTGTAGCGTGAAATTTGTGATCCGATAAACCAGGATGCCCAACACAGTCCGAATATGATGGCGATAAAACGGGTTTTTTTCTGGAAAAAACTGAAAACCATGGCAATCCACCCTAAGATAGGAACAACACCATGAGTGGATTCCGGCGAGGCATCGAATTTTCGGCTATCTCCATAAAATCGGATGGGAGAAAGAAAAAAATTTGTTATATTGGGAGGGTAACCAAAACTTCCTACGGACTGTTGGATTTGTTGAGAATCCTCTTCATCCCAAGCAAAATAGTGTCCATGAAAAACAGATTGGGCAAAAGGATAAACCGGATTGCCCAAATCTACCCAGTTGCGTATATACCACCCACTACCAGTCGCACTAGTGGTGACGAATATGATCAGAGCGATTTTTAACAATTGCTTGAAAGGAATCCTTTGAAATATCAACCAACTCCCGAGTACACAGGCAATGATCAAGGCTAACAGTAATCCCTGATATCGAAATGCGGCTAAACCTCCGCACAAGAGTCCACTGATCCAAATCCACTCATATTTTTGAGTTTTCAGAAAATTCACCCCCCCCAACACCGCCAAAACCAAAAACCCAGATCCTGCTGCATCTACATAGCCGGACCGGGCCAAGTGTAGAAATTCAGGAACGGAAAAGTAAAGTAACGCTGCCAGTAATCCTATTTTGCGACCTCCTAATGCATTTCCTAAAACCCAGCAGGCTCCTACACTGAGAACAGCTAAAAGTGCATGCATCGTTTTGGCTGCGATGTCGTTATCAAAAGCTAAACCAATCAAAAAAAAGGACTCTACCAGTCCGGGAGAAAAATCTCCGCCATTGGGGTTGAAAAAACCAATAGCCCCTTGCTGCAACCACATTTGGGGAGTAGACATCCGGTACCATATTGCATCAAAACCAGTCACTGGGCTTAACGCCCCATTTCCGCCCCGAACGACCAGCAGGGTTAATCCGATCCGAAATAAGCATAGCATTCCTGCCCACTCCCAAGCGTTCCAAGAGGATGATTTTTTCTTTTGGAAGCGAGACCAAAACGATGTTAAGGTTGACCGATTCAGACTCAAAATGATGCTGCAGAGCACGATTGTAATTACAGAACCATGACTCACTCCGACTCCCCAACCAATCCAAAAGATAACCGTGGAGAGGAGAGCTGCTCCCAGGGAGCATGCGAGCCAATCATACCCAATCACTTCTTGGGGAGCAATTTTTAAGAATCGGAGAGCTGTGTTGCCCATGGACCAGATGGAGCCGAGTGTGATTCCTACAATAGTGAATGCCTTCAGGAAAATGAGCCAATACTCCCAATCTGAGCGTGCACCCACCACACCTCCCCACAATATCAAACCGAGGAGTACGACACATTGAAGGTTGCTCCAATTCCACTTGTTTTGGATTTTTTTGATGATGAAGGTCAATACTCCCACAACCAGCAGGAGTCTCAAAATATCATCAAGAGAATCATGGACGCTGAGTGCGGGTGCATATGCCGAAAAATTTAATAGAGAAATCCCGGACGCCAAGGCGATTCCTATAAGAATTAAAATGTCTTTTAATTTATTGTGAAATACTTGCATCAAGTCTCGGTTCTTTCAATAACAATCAGTTGACCACTTTATGGAGGGAGTGTGATTCCTAATTGTCGGAATTGTAATACCCTCTTGATTACTAAATGTCGATCAGGGAACAGAAATTTGCAATCTCGATAGGGAAGGACCTCAGGATTAATAGGGCCTGATGGATTTAATACTTGGTGGTAACAGTAAGCTCCCCGCAATCGATTAGAGTACGATTTTTGTAGCTCTCCCCAGCTTTTGTGCGCCGTAATCACAAGTAACAAACCAAATCCAGAGAGGAAAATTAGATTTTTTTTATAAGATTGCGCCAGGAGTAATATTCCAATCCAAAAAGACATGGTAAGCAAAGTATAATGACTGCTCAATGAATGCTGTATGCCCATTGCCAAACGTCCCATGGTAACAGCCAACATAAACATCAAACCAAATTGTATCAAGCCGAAGGCAAATAATTGTTGTTGAAATTTTTTTTTGAGAAAGAAGTATCCGGTATATAGTATTCCGAGCCCCCCTATTCCTGCTGAGACAGGAATATATTTTGTGCCAATCAAATTACCTAATAAAGATAGGGCATATACAATAAACTTAATGGGATTGGCTAAAATGGTTACGATGGAACCGGGATCGGTTTTTTCATAGCCTGCAAAATATGCTAAAGATGTTCCTAGGCACACAAAGGCCCAAATGCTTAACCTCTTTGCATGATTCTTTTCCTCAATCTGCCTTAATCCTAGCAAGATTAAACCATTAAAGATCACGAACAGCCCTGCTGCAGTACTCAAATACGCAATTCCTGCACTGACTATCGCAAGAATAACTCGTTGCCAAGTCAGCTTGCTTCGTGTAAGAAAATACGTGCAGTAGACCAATCCAAACCACAAACAATACCATTGAATTTGAAATGCCCAGAGTTGGTTGGTTTGATGAATGGGGGATAGAAAAATAATTGCGAGTAATATATGAAAAATAATCATCCTGTTTTTTTTTCCACCAAACATGGATGCAATAGGAAAGATAGTTGCCCACATCAAAATCTGACCTAAAAGCATCACATAACGTAAATCAAAAGCTGGTAATTTGGAAAGTGCATAGAAGATCAGACGAACCCACACCAGACGGTGCTCGTTGTGCAATTGCCATAAAGTTGGAAGTAGTGGTTCTTTTTCATGAAGTGCTTGGAAAAATAGATAAAGATCCCACTCATCCCAGAAAAAAACATTGACTCCAAATTGGAAAACTAATGTGCTTGAAATCAAACAACCTAAGGCAAAGGTGGCAAACGTGAATGGATTTTTCCACGGAGAAGGTATGACGGATGGGGTGGCTGTCGGTAAACAGTTTTGAATGGAAAAATGACTTTTTCTCATCATTGATTTAGGGACAATTTGTGAGATAGACCTGGTTAAATGATAGAGGTGATAAAGTCCCGGTATGTTCAGGTAAAGAGCTTAATTCAATAATTTCATAAGAGTTGTTTTCATTAGTGCGGTTGGCGCGCTTTGTTGAGTCCAGAACTCAAAAGCTTCACATCCTTGGTAAAGTAACATTCCAAGACCATTAATAAATGGAATGTTGAGCTGTTTTGCTTGTTTTAGCAGTGCTGTTTGCTGTGGAGTGTAAATAATATCAGCTACGTAATGGAGTATTTTAAATTGATTCAGGTCAGCAGGAGATTTGTCCCCTTCCATACCAACACTTGTTGTGTTGACGAATAAATCAATAGGAAGGCTATAAAGATTTTCAATTTGCTCAGCCCTGAGTTGAGTTTGGGGAAATACTGGTGAGAATTCTTCAACGAGGTGTTTTGCTTTTGCAATGGTTCGATTGACCAGAAAAATCTGTTTTGCGTTTGCTTCTGCCAATGCCACTACAATGGAGCGTGTGGAACCACCAGCACCTAGTATGACAATGGTTTTATCCTGTGGAGTGAAAGGTAACTCTGATAAAGAACGAATGAAGCCCTGACCATCTGTATTTGTTCCAATCAATCTACCATGATTATTCAGAATGGTGTTTACTGCGCCAATGCGTTGGGCGGTTGGGGTGACTTCATCTAAAAAAGGTACCACATGGACTTTATGTGGAACAGTCACATTTATTCCGCGAATTTGAAGGCTTTTGATTCCTGCAATTGCAGCTTTTAATTTTTTTGGATGCACCTCAAATGGCAAGTAAGCCGCGTCTATCTGGATGGCTTGAAACGCAGCGTTTTGTAATGGAGGAGAAAAAGTATGGGCTATTGGATACCCGATTATACCGTAAATCTGGGTTTTACCAGTAATGGACAAAGGAAGGATCATTCGGCTTCATTGAATTTATTGGCGATCAGCTCTAATACGGCCCCCATTGCTTCACCTTCATCAGATCCATCCACAGAAATATCAACAGAGCTTCCTTGGGTTGCTGCTAACATCAAGACCTCCATGATGTTTTTAGTATTTGCGGAATTTCCTCCATGCTTCATATATATTTCAGATTGGTAAGAGTTTGATAGCTTTACTAATAATGCGGCTGCTCTTGCATGGAGTCCAAGACGATTAATG
>JADGAT010000003.1:0-57934 GCA_015231885.1 SAR324 cluster bacterium | reverse complement strand
TATATTTCAGATTGGTAAGAGTTTGATAGCTTTACTAATAATGCGGCTGCTCTTGCATGGAGTCCAAGACGATTAATTATCTTTGTTGTGGAATTTGTCATAAGGCCAATATAACCTGTAATTAAGAATACTCAGTACTTCGAATGTGCTGATGTGAAAAATGAGGCTTGTTATTGCATACCCATTTTACCTGATTTCAAAAATTCGAAGTACTGGTTGTAAGACTCTTGATTCCGTTTATAATCCTGCTTGTTGTTTAAGCTGATCAGCTTTATCAGTTTTTTCCCAAGAAAACTCAGGCAATTCACGGCCAAAATGCCCATATGCCGCCGTTTTTCTGTAAATGGGGCGGAGTAAGTTCAAGCTTTCAATGATTCCTCTGGGTTTAAGATCAAAGTTATTTCGGACTAACTCTGCAATCTTTTCTTCTGGAATCTTGTTTGTTCCGAAGGTATCTACGGCAACAGACACAGGTTCAGCAACACCGATGGCATATGCTAATTGGACTTCACAACGGGAGGCTAAACCAGCAGCAACAATATTTTTTGCAACATATCGTGCTGCATAAGCTGCGGAACGATCTACTTTAGAAGGGTCTTTGCCTGAAAATGCTCCTCCTCCATGACGTCCCATTCCTCCGTATGTGTCCACAATAATTTTTCGACCAGTCAAACCCGCATCGCCTTGTGGGCCTCCAACTACAAATTTGCCGGTAGGGTTGACGTGATATACGGTCTCTTTTGTCAAAAGGTCTGCAGGTATCGTTGTTTGAATCAATTTTTCGATCATATCTCGTCGAATTTCTTCTTGCTCTACTTCATCTGAATGTTGGGTACTGATAACAACTGCGGTGACTGCAACAGGTTTGCCGTCTACATAACGCACTGTTACTTGAGATTTTCCATCCGGACGAAGGTAAGGAACAGTACCGTTATTGCGTAAAGCCGTTAACTTTTCTGTCAACCGGTGTGCTAACGCAATAGGTAAAGGCATGAGCTCAGGTGTCTCATCACAAGCAAATCCGAACATCAGACCTTGATCTCCTGCGCCTTGTTCTTTGCCTGCCCCAGAATTTTCGTCTACACCTTGTGCGATATCTGGTGATTGTTTGTCTAAAGCGACTAAAACCGCGCAAGTCTTGCTATCAAATCCCATCTTGGAATCGGTGTATCCAATCTCCTTAACAGTGGTTCTAATGACTTCCTGAAAATCAATTTGAGCAGTGGTTGTAATCTCCCCCGCAATCATGACAGTTCCCGTTGTCACCAAGGTCTCACAAGCAACACGGCTTTTGGGATCTTGTGCTAACATCGCATCCAAAATAGCATCTGAAATATTATCACACATTTTGTCAGGATGTCCTTCTGTTACACTTTCTGAGGTAAATAATGTTTCTGCCATTACTTCTCCGTAATTTATGGGCTAATTACAAATCCATTGTGTTTGAATAATAATTAAGCCTTTGGGTTGTTAAAATACTATGTACAATGAGGCTTTTTTAGCGGAAATTCATCTATATTAAAATATTTTATGTAGATTTTGTGGAATTCAAACCAATATTATCCAATTTTACAAAAAAATGTCGAAACATTTATACAATAAAATGGAATAATTGCCAATGGATGATGTGTCTATGAATTGATTAACTTGAATGTGGTGCGTTTAAATTCACGGTGGTCGAGGATTTCTAAATAATGCGAAGCTAAGTTGAAGAGGTTTTCTTCTTCTTGTTCAAAGTCTTTTGCATGATACAATCGGGTAAAACGTGAAAAGTGTAGCCGAGCATCATGAATATTTTTTTGGCGAAAAGCAATGACCCCAAGATTAAATAAAGCAAATGGCTGGCTGCCAACCAGATCGAGACTTTGGCGGAATGCTTCCTGGGCTTCTGCTAGTTTTTCAATAGCAAGATACAGTTTTCCTAGTTCGAGCAGTAATTGGCTTTGCTTTTTTTTAGAAAGTCGATTTGTATGTAAATCTGCTTCTACTTTTTTTAGAAAAACACTAGGGTTTGTTTTTTTACCAAAATATTGAGGAAAATGTAAGGGGTGATAAATGGCGAGTGCTTCTTTTTCTTCTTCGTTGAGCTTCAATAAATGTGCAGTTAACATTTCTGCATAAAGATTGGCTAAAAAATTATCTCCAACTTCAAATGGAAGGATAGCATGGCAGTTTTTGCAGACGAACACGTCGGTTGTCCAGATGTCGTGATTGGTGAATAAACGACGTTGCTCTAAGACTTCCTGATCAAAATACAATGCGTTAATGGAGTAACGGTATGAAGTGTGGCATTCTGGGCATAAAATTCGAGCGTAGGCGATATTTTTCTGATTTATTGTTGGTTCAGAAAAAGGATTCGGATGATGATGAATTTCGCATAATAATTCGATCAATTGTTGAATTTCTTCCTCACCTTCTCGATGGTGGTGGATTAATGGGGCAATAAAGCGCTGGTCAGGGATATGCTCAATGAACTCAAAAAATAAATGAAAATGTTGATTAATTAACAAGGTGAAATGTTTTAAAGTCAAGATGACTATCTCTTGATCAGGCTCTTTTTTAAAAAGCTCCAAGGCATAGTCTATTTCTTTATGTTGTGAAGTGGCAATAAAATGTTCAAATTTTTTTTTATAAATTTTAATAAGATGGGGAATCAAAAAGGGTATATCGTATTCCCATGGTTTAGGGAGGATTAAAGAAAAAGGGTAGTCGATAATTTCGGCTTGTCCTGTAACTAATCTCCATAATGCTTCTTTTGGATTATCATTAATAAAATCAATTGTTTGTGTGGATTGAGAGTGACGTTCAAGTAGTTTATCAGCAAGTAAATTGATGACACGAGTCATAAATGAAGAGCGTAGAAAGGGAGAGTGATAAATTCGAGCAATTCGTGTAGTATTCTCTTGGGGGAAGGCTAAGCAAGTTTTTTCTATTTCTTTGATAAAATGAACTAAAGGCAGTGATAACATAAAGAAAAATTCTTGATCTTGAATTGTAATGATAGTGTCTTCCCAATCAGAATGTGCGCCTTGAAACGCTTCAAGAAAATGTTCTTCAAGTGATTTTTCTCCATCAGGAGACATGATACGAATAGATTCTATTAGCACTCCAGGAAGTAAATGGGGGGACTGTTCAGTACAACAGGTATCTATCTTTTTCAATACTTCTGTAAGCGTAGCGGGTATATGCCATTCGAGGAGATTTAAGCACTCTTGAAAGATTAATCTCATAGAGTAGCCATAGTTCATGCGAAGGCGAATGAATTCAATAATTTCTTGGTTATCAAATACATTCCAAAAATAGTTCATGAACTGTGGATCTGTAAAATGGTTTCGGTAGGCGGCATAATGCTGTACTGATTGATTAAGTTGGTCCTGAGTTGTAATATACTCACTCAATCCACCAAATAGAGCCAATGATTTTATATGGTTATTGTAGTGGGAGCCAATTCTTTTGTTTATCTTCCACCATGACTTGTCTGGATCAAATAAAAGCAGGTTTTTGGTGGCGCATTGTAATGCGGGAAGGTTGACTTCGTCAGAAGCAAGTAACTCGTCTAACCAATTCCATAGAGGACGTTCTAATTCTTTGTATTGCATTTCTGCCAACGCCGCGATGACTGCTTGATGTAACGCTCCTTTAGAACTGCTGAATATCCGGAAAAGGGGAAATGCAAAATCTGTTAATTTTTTACGCCCTATCAAGTAAACTCCTGATTCCTGGATTTCTGGAATATCTGATTCAATGAGAAATGAAACAAAATCTGAAGCATTGTCTTCCCATCGCTCCACAAGGTGATAGGTCGCCCACATTCGGACACGTTGAGAAGGGGATTGTAGATGTTCGATTAGGGTGTGAAGGCTTAAAATTTCCATTTTAAGGGATATGTGTTATTTTCTACAATTCTCTAAATATATGCCCGGAGTACACTCATTGGTTTCCTGGCTCAAAGATTGATTTTCCAAGGGTGAATTGGCCCATAATTCTGTAGCATGAAAAGGCAGCAAATCAGAGAAGGTATTGGCCACAAATTCAAAAGCATCTGTAACGGTTTGATAGTGATAACGTCCTAGAATTGTACCATCTTCTTCTAGCAAAAGAACCAAGGGATCTTCACTGTTTTCTGCAGAGAGAAGTGTTACAAAATTTCGATCCCAATCCAATACTACTCCTGATTGGGCATCATCATCTATTTTTTGTGTCAAGATATTAAGAGTGGTTTCATTGGAAGCAAAAAATGATAAATCTGGTGCAACTAAGAGATACGCTTGGTTTTTAAGATTTTGGTACAATTGCTGGTAGAGGTGCACGGATTGCCTAGTTGTTTCAAATTGTGGTGATATAATAATCAGTATTGGATACTGCTGGAGTTTTCCCAAATTGAGTTTTTGTTGATTCATTGTGTTGAGATCATAATCAGGAAAGTTTCCCCATATCGTAGAAGTTGTGCTAAGTAAAATAAACAGTGCCAAATAAATACTTTTTAGCATATCACGTCTGAAGTTTTTAAAATTAATGATGAAAACTGATCTTTTTGTTAAGTTGGAGACTCAATTAGTTATGCAATATTTAATCCTTTAGTAATTTTTCCATATCTCTTAGGAGTGCCATGTTTTCTAGACGTTCTTTCTTGCGATGCCTGTATGGAGGTGTATTACTGCTTTTTTTGCCGAGTTGTGATCAGCCAGAAACAGAATTGGCATTAGAAACACTTGGACCCATTCTGCCTTACATTCAAAATGTAAAGACAGATAGGGTGACAGTCCTTTGGCAATCAGCTGATAAGGAAATAGGCACTGTGGAGGTTTATGAAGACAATGGATCATTAGTGACAAAAGTTTCTGATTCTCCTGTATCATTTCATGAGATTGAGATTAGAGACTTGAGTGAGGATACCCTTTATTATTATCAGGCGAAAGAAGGTAAGATAAGAGTGGGCCCATTGCGCTCCTTCCGAACAGCCTTGCCGGAAGGGAGCAAAACGGCATTTTCATTTATTGCAATTGGAGATAGCGGTTATGGAACACAGCCTCAATATAAAGTTGCTGCTCAGATGCTGGAGTATGCCAGCAATGCTTCATTTTTGATTCACATGGGAGATGTAATTTATGATGGATATGAAGGAGAATATCGTAGCAAATATTTTGAACCGTATCGGTCCTTCATTCATCGAATACCTTTTTATCCCGTTATTGGTGACCATGATCTAGTCGATGACGGGAAACCATTTTATAAATATTTTTCCTTGCCTAAAAATAATATTGAAGGTTCGGAAGATTATTTTTCTTTCAATTTTGGAAATGCACTCTTCATTGGCTTGAATTCTAATACTATTATCAACAGTAGTAATATTGACTCTCAGGTGCAATTTTTGGAGCGCACATTACAAGAATCCACACAAACCTGGAAATTTATTTACCTTTCACATTCTATACTCACTACTGCTCTTGGACGTGGATCGAAGCCGTCTATTGGGAGGATCGTTTCTCCCATTGCAGAACGATTTGGAGTGCAGATTATATTTGGAGGGGATGTGCATGCCTATGAGCGATTCTTTCCGAGAGTGGACTATACAGAGAACGGAGATCCTGTTACCTATGTTACCACTGGTGGTGGTGGCGCTGACTTACGGGACTTGGCAGGAAGCCCCGATGAAGCTGTAGGAAAATCTGCATACCACTTTGTTTTAATTAATATCAATGACATGACGTTAACAGGCACTGCTATTGATTTTAATGGCAATACCATTGATTCGTTTGAACTTAGTCCCACCGGGAACTGATGTTATTAAATGGAATAGGTTTTCCCCAAAGTCTAGATACAAAATAGTCATTTCTGTTTTAATGACAAATCATACACCTGGGTAATGACAGGTTGTCCATAGCGATCCACACTATTTCGATCTTCCCATACTTTAGGGTACATAGTGTTAATTTGTTGTAGCAAGGACTGATATTTTTTAAAGTCTGTATCTAATTTCATATGGACTCCCAGCCATTTTGCTCCGAGTGGTAAATAAGCTTGCAATGCCTCCACATTGGGATCCCAGAGATACCATCCTGCTCGTTGGGAGTAGTATACCAGTTGATTGTATTGTCGAACCCCAACGTCCAGTGACAACACGCGGTCGTCAGGGTTATGGCTCAGTTCCGCAATTTTTTTCCCAGTTAGGTAGGAGCCTATGTCATATTGAAAGTGGTTATAAACATACTTCGTACTATGGATGAGAAACAACCCAAATAAAATGGTCAATACCTTGTGGTGTGTGGATCGGCGAATTTTTTTCCAATGGAATGTTTGCTCTACCCCAATAGCGGCAAATAATGCCAATCCTGGAGCAAAAAACATTTGATAATAATCATGTCGGTAATTTCCTCTTTGAACGATAATCAAAAATAATAAACTGCCCAATACCCAGGCTAGGGGGAGATGGTACCGCCTGTCTTTCAGGTTGCAGGAAAATAAACCTATAATGCAAAATATAGCTGCCCAAGGAGTCAGGGTTTGATCAATGAGCCGTGACAGAAAAATACGAGAATAAAAATCCCACGATAACAATAACTCCGGATGACGGATTTGATTCATATTATTGATATGAGTAAACTCAGTAATCCCTTCTTTTAGGTTCAATACATGGTAGATCCACAACAAGGTAGGCAGCCACGCTAATATGGCGAATACATAAAGTTTTGGCTGTTTAAATAAAGCGAAATCTCGTCTAAGTAGTATTAACAACAGATAAGTTACCCCAACGACCAAACCAAATATTTTGAATAATCCCGCAGCCATTGTCCAAAGCAATGAGTACACGAGATATTTATGATTGACCTGTTCGTCTAACCATAGGTAAAAATAATAGCAACCCGCAACCATCGCGGTGACCATGCAGCTATCTGGCATCACAGCTCGGTGGTAGTACCAGTTTAATGGCGATACCCCCATAATGATCAAAGTTATGAAAGCAACCCGATCTCCAAATAATCGCCGTGATAACAAAAACCAATACCACAATCCCAGCAATCCAAAGCTGATACTTACTAAACGCCCTGGCCACTCTTGTACTCCGACTAGCTCGTACAACAGAGCGACTGGAATATGGTATAGTAGGAATTCTTGAGCATAGACACGACTGGTCACTTCGGGCGATGGGAATATGTCCACCTTAGGATGCAACCATGTTTGCCAATCGTAGTGAAGATTCTTTGCCATGGATGCTGCTGAAATCTGGTTCCAGCTTTGGTGGTCTACAATAGGGCCTGCTATGTGATAGAGACGGATTAGTAAAAGAAATAACATGGTTCCCCAGATCACCTGCTTTTTGACTGTCGAAGACGAGAAAAATGATTCTATCATATTGCTAATATGTGTGTTCTGAGTTCATCTTAAATATATTTTTCTTTTTTTGAAAAACTGTCATATACTCGTTTCATAGTTATTCGATTACTGAAATGCAGATACTGCGCCTTCTAACGAGGTTTTGTGTGTTGCTAATACTTGGAAAAAAATGCGAACGGGGTTTAACTGAATATTGAGAAAGAAAGATGGATCATCGTGAAATAGAAATATCAATTGTCGTTCCAGTATTTAACGAATCCCAGACATTGCCGAAGCTGGTTGAAGGAATTGAAAAATCTTTAGATCGCTATCGTGTCGAAATCATCTTTATCGACGATGGAAGCACTGATGATTCTCCAAATGTTTTAGAACACTTGCAGAACAATTCTACGATCAAAATCGATGTGATCACATTTCGCAAAAATTTTGGAAAATCGATGGCATTGTCAGCCGGTTTGAAAGAAGTGGAGGGAAAAATTGTGATTACGATGGATGCTGATTTACAAAATGATCCTAAAGATTTGCCTGCCTTTATTCAAGAGATTCATGATGGTGCCGATCTTGTAACCGGCTGGAGAGCAAACCGGGATGATCCTTTTGAAAAAAGAATCCCTTCCAAGTTTTACAATTGGGTAACTTCAAAAATCAGTGGTTTGCCCATTCATGATTTCAACTGTGGGTTGAAAGCCTACCGGAAAGAAATGCTGGAGGAGTTGTATTTGTATGGAGAGATGCATCGATTTATTCCGGTGTTAGTTCATAAAAAAGGATTCACGGTCAAAGAGATATCCGTTCTCCATCATCCTCGAGAGCATGGTGTCTCTAAATATGGATTTGAACGCTATTTACGGGGAGCACTGGATTTGATAACGGTCATGTTTTTAACCACTTACTTTGTTCGACCGATGCATTTGTTTGGAGGAATTGGTCTATCGACCATCATGACTGGGATATTGATTTTTATCTATTTATTTTTTGGAAGGTGGTTGCAAGGCATCTCAATTGGCTCCAGTCCGTTATTCACGATCAGCTTTTTTGCTATGGGGATTGGGGCACAGATCGTGATTTTTGGATTTCTTGCAGAAATGATTGTCTATTGGCAACAATCGTTACAGGTGCAAACGACAGTTAAAAAGAAATCCAACTCCATTCCTTAAACATCCTTTGATAGCGATAACGTACTTTTTCACGGTTAATCGTATGAATCATTTGTTCAAGCATAAACACTGGTTGAATAGCATGGCCTGCTGCATATTGCTTTGTACCAGCTTGGCTGGTAAGAGCTTTGCTTACCAGCCCACATGGCAAGACATGATGCACCACGTTTTACAGAATTCAAAACAGTGGGATCGTGTCATGCTCACAACAAAAGTCCATGTGTTTGACCCATTTGCAAATGAGAATGGGAAGGGTCAACGGTCTGCTAAGGTATCAGAATGGGGTTATCAACAAAAAATCTATTGGGAAATGAATAATTTTCTTACCATCGAAACATTTGATCATAATCAGCAATTATTGCATTTTTATTATGAAGCTGATGGAGACGAGGTCAGTTCGATTACGCAGCAAGATCGATATTTCTCAAAAATGGATGTTTTTCCTCATTACCTTCTTTTTGTTGTTAGTCGGGGAAAGGATTGGGAAAAGGCTTTGCAAGCGATAAATGTCCACGGAACAGATATTTCACTTTATCGGGATAAGGATTATAGCACCTTTTATCGTATTGGAGATCAGTCCACGGATCATTTTGTATTGTTAGATCAGCACAATTTTTTATTGAAAGCATTGAATTATAGTGTTCGTACAGAAGAAAAAAATCATACTATTCAGGTTTTGTTCAAGCGTTTGACCAAATACAAAAAACTGTTGAGCTATCCGATACATACGGATTATTATTTAGACAATCGTTTATTTAAAAGGGTCGTTATTGACTCTTTTGAACGCCCTCCTAAGTTGCCGAAGGAAATACTACGTCAAAAAGCAATAAAATGGTCACAGAACCATTCAGCATTACTTCAAACTGATTACACAAGGTGAATTTAGATGAAATACCGATTTAGTATTCTACTATCAGGTCTTTTTTTTAGTTTGAGTTTAATTTCTTATGCACAAACAATGGTATTGGATTATATCAAAGTTATTGTGAATAATGAAATTTTGACGAATTCGGAGATTGAAGAAGCAAAAACCGCATTACGTGCACAAATAATTGAAGTGTTGCCTGCTGGAGAAGGACGTGACAAACAATTGGCACAAGTGGAAGAGAATGTAATTCAAAATTTAGTTGACGAACTATTAATTCTTGATCGAGCGAAAGAATTAAAATTTGAAATAACTGAAGACGATGTGGAACAGCAAATAAATCGGTTGGCCAAGGCTAATCCTCAGATTACCAATAACTATGAACCTGATAAATTGAGAGAGCTTGTTTCGAAAGATTTACTAAAACAACGTGTAATGGCACAAGAGGTTGTAGGAAATGTTTTTGTTACAGAAGAAGAAGTAAAAAAATTTTGTGAAGAAACGGCAGAAAGCACAAAAGAATTAGAAGTTGCACAGATTCTTTTTCGTAGTTCAGAGAAAGAAGCACTCAGTAAAACAAAATTAATAAAAAAAAAATTACAGGGAGGGGTTTCATTTGGAGAATTAGCAAAAAAATATTCTCAAGATCCGAGCGCTCAAAAAACAGGAGGAAATTTAGGTTTTTTTCGAAAAGGACAACTGTTACCCGCAATTGATCAAGTGATCTTTTCTTTAGAAGAACAAGTGCCTAGTGATCTGGTTCAAACGGCATTTGGATACCACCTTTTATATATTCAGAGTGTTCGCTATAATAGCGGAGCTGACTGTAAAAAATTGCCTGAACAACTCTATACTCAATACCATAATGGATTGTTTGATCAAAAACGTCAGAAGGCATTGACCTCCTACTTGGAGAAATTAAGAGAGTCTGCTCAAATCGTTGTCAATTGAGTGAAAAAGAAAAATCGTGCTCAAGATAAATTGGCAAATACACCTAATTGAAGATCATCAATTAAACCCTGTTCAAATTTATATGCGGCCAAACAAGTAACCATTGCCGCATTATCGGTACAAAGTTGTGGTGGAGGATAATAAAGTTTAATTTTTTTATCCTGAGCGGCTTCTTCAAAACTTTGGCGCAGTTTTTTACTGGCTGCTAGTCCACCCGAAACAGAAATCCTCTCTATTTTTTTATTATGAGCGGCTTTGAATGTCTTGTACAATAATACATCTACAATACTTTGAAAAAAACTGGAGAGAACATCCGCCTCGTGTTTTAAAGCTTCTGGTTGTTCTTCTCGGAAACGCAGCATTGCGGTTTTGAGTCCGCTAAACGAAAAATTATAGTTGTTCTGGTTTAAAACAGGACGCGGAAATTGGTATGTATCGGAAGGAGCCGTTAATGCACATTGATCGACAATGGGGCCTCCAGGCATAGGATACCCAAACATTTTTGCGACTTTATCAACGCACTCACCTGCAGCATCATCAACACTCCGTCCCAAAATATCATAATCAAAATGATCTCGGGCATGAAATATCAAAGTATGCCCTCCTGCCACTACCAGATGAATCATGGGAAAATCCATATTGTTGTAGAGTAAAAAATTGGCATACGGGTGTGCTTCTACGTGGTTCACACCAACCAATGGGATCTGTAATGAATAGGCTAATGATTTAGCAACTGTGACACCGATTAGAATAGACCCCAGTAACCCCGGATAGTTTGAAACAGCAATGTAGTCTAATTCTTGAAATGTTAGCTTGGCTTGCTTTAGTGCATCTTCTATGAGTGGATTAATGACTTCCATGTGTTTGCGTGAGGCCCTTTCTGGTACAACTCCTCCGAACTCTTCGTGTTCTTTGTATTGTGATAGTGTGACATTGGCGAGTATTTCGGATTTGCCTCTCAAAATCGCAATAGATGTGTCATCAAAGGTAGTATCTATGCCTAATCCTATATATTCCATATTTTTTGTTTTTGTGACAGGTCTGGTAAATGGCTCAATAAATGAAATTTTTTCAACTTGGAGTTATGGGCAATCTTGTTTCTTCTGAGCCTGGGCATGCATCTTACAATTTCCTTGTCGGCAAGCATGTTTCCAATCAGAGCATGCTTTGGTCAAATCACCCCGCATCTTATAGAAAAAACCCCGACTGTTATAGCCTTCTACAAATTTCGGATTCATTTTTAAAAGTTGATTAAAATCCTGAATGGCCGAGTCGAATTGACGCAATTGAGCATAGGTCATACCTCGATTATAGTACGCTGCAAAATTTTGTGGGTCAAGTTTTAGCACATTATTGTAGTCTTGGAGTGCTTGTTGATATTGTTGTAAACGTGAATACAAGACACCTCTGTTTTTATATGCCTCCACATATTTTTTATTAAGCTCCAGAGCCTTGTTGTAGTCTTGCAATGCTTTTTCATAATTTCTGATTTCTTTATAAACCAATCCTCGATTGTGGAAGTACTCTGCTTTATCAGGATCTAACAAAATAGCGTTAGTATAATTTTCGATAGCTTCTTCGTGTTGTTGCAGACTTTCATAATCAAATCCTCGGTTATTGTAATATTCGGCTTTGTCAGGGTTTAAAACAAGGGCTTGATTATGATATTGGAGTGCTTTTTCAAATTGTTGTAATTTGCCATGAGTCGTCCCGATGTTATTATAATATTCTGCGTTTTTGGGATTCATTTCGATGGCTTTTTTATAATCCTGGATGGCGTTTTTGAATTGCTGTAATTTTTCGTGAGCAATACCGCGATTGTTGTAATATCCTCCGTTGTTTGAGTCGATTTCAATGGCTTTGTCGAAGTCGTGTAGTGCTTTTCCATATTGCTGTAGTTTGCTATAGACAACTCCTCGGTTGTGATAATAATCTCCATCTTTAGGCTGGAGTAAAATAGCATTGTTGTAGTCTCGCATTGCTTGATTATATTGCTCTAGTTTCTCGTAAACATTTCCTCGGTTAAAATGAGTGTCTGGAACTCGTGGATTCATTTGGAGGGCGATATTGAGATGTTGGATGGCTAAAGGGTAAGTTCCTTTTTTTCCATAAACAGACCCTAAACCTTGGTGGACTCTCCAATTGTCTGGGTTTTTTTTGAGTGCGTTCTTCCACATCGTTTCTTCATCTTTATAAGTCAGAGCATGTTTCCAAGTTAGGGTTCCCAGGATCACAAAAAATATTATCCCTGCCATGGCTGGAATTATTTTCCTTCCAATTAATTTAGTTTGATAACAATAGTCAGATATTCGAACTCCTCCCTGTCCTAATAAAATGAGAATAGGAATGCTTGGCAAATAGGTTAAATGCATCCAAACAAAGGTAATTGTAAATCCTGCAATGTTCAATAACCCCAATACGGGGAACAATGAGATGATAAAAGCACTTAAACTTAAAAAGAATGATTTTCCCCAACTCTGATATTTCCAGAGTGTTATTATACTGGCAATCCCCCAAAATATTGATGGAAGATAAAGGGAGAACTGTTGCATTGTGATTTCCCACTTTGGATAAACAGCCATCAGCGGATAAGGAAATAAAAATTTTCCCAGATAAAAAAATGGGATATGCCCTGCAACAATTATTCTTTCTATGAGATTTAACGAAAGGCCTCCAGTCTGTGTGCCGATGTACCGAGTTTCAAACCAGATCGTCACATAGGCTGATCCGAGTGAGAGCAAAAAGAAAGGAATGACAGAGAGAAAGTTTATTTTTCCCCACTTCCTTCCAAACCACACGCGATAAATGATTAAAAGAACAGGGAGCATGATTGTTGCTGATTTACTAAGCAGGGCACAAATAAACATTCCTATTGCAATACCATACCATCGCCAGCTTTTGTTATGGTCAAAATTGATAAAACTCCAGATGGAAAGGAGGTAGAAAAAACCGGAGAGAGTATTTTTTAACTCGGTAGCCCAAGCGACAGAAGCAACATGCATAGGATGGATGGCAAACAATGCTCCAATTATCCATGCTCCCCGAATTCGAAATTGCTTCAACGCCAGCCAAAGAATGATGGCATTGAGCAAATGTACAGTAATATTGACGAGGTGATATCCTTGAGGGTAGGATCCCCATAATTGCTGCTGTACCCAAAAAGCTGACCGAGTGATAGGCCAATAATTCCAGCGTTTGTCAGGATCAAACCAGATGCGCCATAATCCATCTGGTGCCGTCATTAAGGGATCATTCAGAAAAAAATGATGATCATCCCATACGAATTCTGCTTGGGTTGCGGGATAATAAGCGGCAAGGGTGAGTAAAATTAAACATAATAGTGGAAGGAAATTCTTGTGAATAATCACTTTCATGAGAAGCGTGCATTTGTGAGTTTTCTCCAAGCGGTTTGTTTAATAAACAGCACTGGTTGGAGTGACAATGATCCCAGATCCAGCCGTGGTAGACAACTTGATGGTAAAATCGGTTGTGGTGTTACCAGAGGTATCCTCTACCCCAGACACTATGATTGAATCAGCAGAGTCTGCGATTTGAGAGGCATTCAATTGAAAGGTCAATAGCAGCGTATTAGAAGAACTTCCAAGAAGCGTGGTACTGGTATTGTTACGACTGTTGACTGGTGTAGGGGATGATGTTTCGTATTTTGTTGTATTGCTTGCTGTCAGGGTACAACTGTTACAAACAATTGCTTCATTGAACATCACTAAAATTTTATAAATTTCGGTTGTACTGGAGTCATTGCTATCTCCAATAGACCAGACATTATCTGATGATGCTATATGGCCTGTACCACTGGTTCCGTTAATTCTGTAGGAATTATTATCAGGATCACCTGTGCCTACAGAAATACCTGTGTGAGCAATTGCTAAAATTGCGCTAGATCCGTTGCCACCTAAGTCTATTAAGCTGTTAGATGCTGAAAAACCAAGATTGCTGGAGGAAGTGCGCTGTACAATTCCTGTTGACGCGATTTTGGGTGGTGTTGCATCTGAGGCAATAATCAAAGGCACTAGCAAAATATTACTGGAAGCAATAGCACTTGGCGCGACATAAGCATTAGCTGACCCAATTATACCGCCCCATGTATTGCCGTTTTCATCCTTTAAAGTGGCAAATGACGCATAAACATCTGGAAAGCCGACACTTCCACTCTGGCTAAACTGTAATGGAGAAAAATAGGCCCCCATGTTCACATTGGTATCTGTATAAGATGTACCGCTGACTGTGGTATCACTGACGGTAATGGTTAAAGTCGATTGGTTATTGGTCGTAGATAGCGAGACATCCGCTTGTTGGTTTGCGCCTGATGCCAAGCTGTTTCCATAGGGATCTTGATATATCAGGTTTCGATCAACTGTCACATCACCAGTCGTTTGTACATACACATCATAGCTGACTGTTGTTGCAATGTTGTTAAACATGCCTCCTGAATAATAGGCTTGCCCAATGATATGCATCACGGTCGTTGCGGTCGATGTACTGTAATTGGTCGATGCCAACGCGGCGATGGGTTGGTCAAATGCAATGCTCAATACGGCTCCACTGGCAGTCATTGCAATGGCCAATGGCGGCGTTTTGTCGATAAATTTTATTCCTGTTGTTGTACCGGCATCATTGCCGGCAGAGTCCTGAATGCCACTGATATCAAGGAATGAGTTATTAGTAATTGTTCTCCAGTCACCAAGTCCCAAAGTGAGCGTGTGGGTATTTCCGTTAGATGAGACACTGACACTTGTGATCCCATTTGTGGTATCGGCTAAAGTAGAGCTTGTATTAGAATTATTCCGAATGCTTATTGTTGCCGTTAAACTTGCCAGTGCTTCGGTCATGTCTAGCGAAAAACTGCGGGCAGGAGTAGCGTTGCTATTCCATTGTGCATAATCTTTAGCAGTGTAATACTGGTCTGTTCTTCCAGAGCTATAAGTTGCATAAGTGGAAGAATTTTGATTTCCTAATAGGGGGCGGTCCAGGTAGGTGGTGGAGTTATCTCGTGTCCCGTTTACATAGTATCGTGCATTGAGGTCAAATAAAGGATAGGCAATTGAAGAAGTAGTACTTGAGATACCAGCAGTTCCTGCAGAGGTAAGGTCTGCCGTTGAATCTTGGATGTTGATCATGGGAGGAATGTTGTCCTTTAAGGTCAAGGTTGCTTTTTGAATCAGGATGGCATCGCCAAAGTCGTTAGCAGGAATGACTTCCACCGAATAGTTGCTGTCCATGCCATTGAACCAAATTTTCATTGCAGTGGAGTTTGCCGTGAATTGAATGCTTTTTTCCAATTCAGAATTTAAATTGGTAGTTGCCAGG
This sequence comes from SAR324 cluster bacterium, assembly GCA_015231885.1. GTDB lineage: Bacteria > SAR324 > SAR324 > SAR324 > NAC60-12. Next base: position 42,298 of record JADGAT010000003.1, on the reverse strand, counting down.
GCGGCGCGGTTTTTTCCAGCTTCCATCGTATAATTAGCCGTAGCAACACTATCCCCCACTCCATCTTTAATCCTAATGAAATATTTTGCATCTTGTACGGCTGTGAATGAAAGCTCGACCACATCATTTTCGTATCCGTTATTTGCGACACCCAGATAGGTGTTGCCTGCTAATGAGGTTATTTTGCTCGTATTGGCAGAAGGGTTGAATTGGGAAGAGTACCCAGTTGTAAAACTGGAACCAGGCGTGTTACTCGATACCATTCCCGTTGGAACATGATAGGTTTTTAAGCCTTCATAATCAAACTGGGTGAAGGTGCTTGAAGTATCAGGGTAGCTTGCTTGTGTTAAATCTCCAATGATGGTCAGATTATCACAATTTCCTGAATTGATTAAATCATCGGAAAGATTCAGTCCATCGCAATCGAGATTGGAATTTCCTGAGGCAAAGAATAATTGAAGCTTGCTCAGCTTTCCCAAGCCGCTAATGCTGGTAAGTTGGTTATTGGAGATATTGAGATGCGTGATATTTGTCAATCCTGAAAAATTGATGCTGATGAATTTATTGTTAGAGAGGTTGATTGATTGCAGACTGGTCAATCCATCTAAATTAGTGATGCTAGAAAGGCTATTATTGGATAAATTGAGGCTGCTCAATTTGGAAAGATTGGCTAAATCAATTGAACTTAATTGATTGCTCCACAGTTGGAGCTCTGTTAATTTACTCAAACTGCTCAAATTATCAATGGAGGTGAGCTGATTGTTGGAAAGGTTCAGACTTTTCAAGTTGGTTAGATTGCTTAAATTGATGTTGGTGAGGTTGTTGTTCCACAGTTCGAGTTTTTGTAATGTGTATTGCCTGCTCAAATCGATGCTGCTGATTTGATTGTTTGACAATGCCAGTGAAGTGAGATCATTCAAGGACGATAAATCGATGCTGCTGATTTGATTGTTTGACAATGCCAGTGAAGTAAGTTGGGTGAGTGAATTTACTTCAATCTCGCTGATCTGGTTATTGGATAAATCTAGGGAAATCAGTTCTGAAAGAAGACTTACACCAATACTCGTGATTTGATTGTTTGACAATGCCAGTGAAGTGAGTTGAGTGAGGCTGTCTAAAGAAGCACTGGTGAGCTGATGGCCACTGAAATCAAGTGTCTTTAGATTTACAAAGTGTTCCAGTCCATTGGTATTTGTGATTTTACCAACCTCTGCTGCAATTTGACGTGCAACTACACTGTTCAGGGTTGAGTACGCACAGTTGATTTCAGTCACTTCAGCGGCTAATTCTTCTGTGATGGGTTCGTCCAATGCTAAGCCATCCTGGGGGCGAAGGGGTTCGACAAGTTGGCGTAAACACATGTTGAAATTTTCGTCAGAAATCGTGATGGCGTTTCCACTACTTTGGCTAGTGTTCTCTTGTGTGGAATCTTTCTCTTCTTCTGGCTCCTCTTGACTATTGCATCCAGATATCATGAGAGCAATGAAGCATACGAATACAATCAATCCTGTTTTAAAATATTTCATTGGTGAATAGCCTCTCTTTTTTTCCAAATACCGGATATTTTTTGCTGTTCTACTTAGGAATGCTCAAACAATAACTTAGCAAATCTACTTGTATTTTCAACGATCTTCTGCGTTGCTTTACCGGTGACATAGCAAGCTATGCGCCCGATAAAACGCCTTGAATCTCGATGAAAATCCTGAGTAACTTTCACATTTTATTATTTTCGCCTTCCTTAACATTTAATGCAATCATCGGTAATTGAGTAAAAAACTTAAATTTTTTTCCAGCGATATGGAAATAACTTTTCCTCAAAGTAAGTTAGGGTTCTTTTTCCACAACAGGGGCAGGGGATGAATCTTCCTCAAATTTTTTTGGAGGCATGAAAGCAATTGGTTGATTAGAGCGACCTCTTAATGCTGAAATAGTAGAGTTGGCCCACTGGTAACCATGTCTAATAAGAATTTGTATTTGTCTGGCCACATAGATCGGGAGAAACAAACTAATCGTAATAATACCGTAAATTAGTATTCTAATAGGCAGCTCATCAAAGATTTTCACAATACAAAAAATCAATACTGCTCCAACCAGAGTATTTACAACAAACGTATGAAATATTTGTTGTAACCATTGCCCTCCTAAGATTCCAACATGTCCTGAATGCAGCAAAAAACTAAAATTTGAAGAATTGGTATAGTGTTGTGGCCACCATAGGGCTTGAGCAATAGAAATAGTAAGGATGGTGACAAAAGCATAATACCCTGTTGATATATGGTGGATCCTGCTTTTTGATGTATAGGGAAGCTTGAAAACAAACCAGGGAATCAAAAGAGAGGCAGGACCAAATAGTTCAACGAGTGTCCCGCCTGTTAGAGCACCAAAAATTCCACACCAATTTTGAATACTTCCCATCGGATGTAATTGATGAAACAAGGTGGGATCGTAAAAATCAGAAGAGAGTAGCGAGAGTGCAAGAAAAAAGGCGGACGATGTGGTAAAAAATAATTTAATTTCAGTTAGAGGGGTGTTCATATTGCTACAGGTGTTTATATGAAAAGAAAAGTTTTCACAAGTTGATCCATTAGGGATTGTTGTGCTGCTCAATGATTTTACGGACTATCTCAGCAACTGATTTTAATACATATGGCTCAATATTTTCGCCCAATAGGGCTATTTCTCTCACTAGGCTAGAGCTTATAGCAGATAAATTAGGATGGGCAAACATGAAAAAAGTTTCTATATTGGGGTTCATCCCCAAATTACCAGTTGCCTGTTCAAACTCTCCTTGAAAATCAGCTGTGCTCCTGAGGCCTTTAACAATCAACTGAGCATTTATTGCTTCGGCATACCTCACGGTCGCTCCACTGTAAGAACCAATGGAAACATTGTCCAATTGATAGTAGTTTACGTACTCCTGCATCATCTGTATTCGTTTTTCCGGAGCGAACAGGTACTGCTTCTTAGGATTGACCGCGGCAGCCCAATAGATATGATCAAAATAAGATGAGGCACGGTGGAGAATATTGGCATGCCCCCATGTTGGCGGATTGGCACTTATTGGATAAACAGCTGTGGTTTTTTTGCTCATTGAATGCCTTCAGTTTATAAGATAAAAGCGATGTAGATAACGATTTGCACTACTGTGTTAGTAAATAAATGATTGTAAGATGGTCATCAGTTTAAGGTTTTTCAAAAAATAAATAAAGGTATTTTGCCAGATAAGTGCCTATATAAATTGATTTTTTCTGTCAATTTTGTTATTCGTTGCCCTTTAAAATTTAGATCTTTCTTAAAAAGTTGCTCTATCTACATTGTGATTGTATTGGTGTTGTTTTTGTGTAGAATAGACTGACATATCAGAATGATTATCAAATCTTGGACTTGTTAGCGGGATCTGAAGAGAGACAACTTTGAAATTAGATGTAGGATATATTCATGGGGTATTTGTCCTCAACGACAAAGGAAAAGGCTTATGGCTATTGATATTGAAACCATACTCGACAATCAAACCCTCAAGGAAGTGGATTTGGAACCATTTGTTGCTGTCGAAAAATCCACGCCGATTATTGACACTATTGAGAAAATGAAAACCAACAATCCCCCCAAAGTGTCTCCAGCCGTTATTGTGGATGGCGGCAAACCGGTTGGAATGTTGACACAACGAAATGCTATGCACCGCTTGGCTCTGACAGGTGTGAATTTGAACTCACCCATTGAAACAGCAATGTCTACCAACCCAAGATCATTAACTTTGGGGGCGACCTTGCGAGAAGCCATTGAACTGATGAATTCAGAATTTCAACGCACGGTGCCTATTGTAGATGGTGAAGGAAAAATTGCTGCAGTGGCGACGGCACGAGTATTGATCAGCCATATTTCTGCTCATTTTCCGACAGAAGTTTATAATCATCCTCCAGATCCGAATCAAGCCATCACAACGGCTGAAGGAGCATGATGGCATTATTATTTTTCACAATTTCTCTCAATAGTTTTATGCAGGTTACAATATGGAACAAGTAGCAACCGCTAAACGTCCTTCTGTTTCGCGTAAAGAACTTGAAACAGTTACTATTCTTTTTGCAGGAGATTCTGGAGACGGAATGCAAATTACCGGAGACCAGTTTACTTCGACTTCCACCTTAGTTGGCAATGATGTCAATACGTTTCCTGATTACCCTTCTGAAATTAGAGCTCCTGCAGGAACATTGCCTGGAGTTTCTGGATTTCAACTCAGTTTTTCCAGCTACGATATTCGTACGCCAGGGGATGTTATTCATGTTTTGGTCGCAATGAATCCTGCTGCATTGAAGGTGAATCTACCCAGTGTGGAAGAGGGGGGGATTCTGATTATTAATTCAGATGCTTTTTCAAAAAATGATCTTAAAAAAGCCACGTATACAGAAAACCCTTTAGAAACAGGGGAACTGGATAAGTATCGTGTGGTTAAAATCCCATTGTCTAGCCTCACTTTAAAAGCTGTTGAAAAGAGTGGAATATCCAAGAAACTGGCAGAAAAATGTAAAAATATGTATGCGTTGGGAGTGGTCTTCTGGTTGTTCGATCGGCCGCTAAACCACACTCTTTCTTGGCTTGAAAGCAAATTTAATAAACGTCCTGAGGTAGCAGAAGCCAATAAATCCGCATTACAATCCGGTTACAACTATGCCGACACGGTGGAATTGTTTACGGACCATTATAAAGTCAGGCCTGCGACCCTAGCTCCAGGCGTGTATCGCCAAATAACAGGAAACCAGGCTATTTCACTGGGATGTGTTGCTGCCGCAGTGCAAGCAAAAACACCATTATTACTCTCCAGTTACCCAATTACTCCTGCAACCGATATTTTGCACGAGGTGGCTAAGCATCAAAATTTTGGTATCAAAACATTTCAGGCAGAAGATGAAATTGCAGCGATTTGTTCTACGGTCGGTGCTTCTTTTGCAGGCGTGTTGGCCATTACCACAACGAGTGGCCCCGGTTTGTTATTGAAAGGAGAAGGAATCAGTCTTGGTGTGATGGCAGAATTGCCAATGGTTATTGTGGATGTACAGCGCGCGGGTCCTTCCACCGGACTGCCTACCAAAACGGAGCAGGCAGATTTGCTGGTTTCTATTTATGGTCGACATGGGGAGTGCCCACTTCCTGTTGTAGCACCGCAGACTCCAGGAGATTGTTTTCATATGACCATAGAAGCCTTTCGCATTGCTATCAAATACATGACTCCTGTTATTTTATTGTCAGATGGCTACCTTGCCAATGGAGCAGAACCATGGTTGGTGCCGGATGTCAATGAATTGCCAGACTTGCAGCCAAATTTTGAGGAGAATCCTGAAGGATTCACTCCTTATACACGTGATCCAGAAACCTTGGGAAGGAAATGGGCAAGGCCTGGTACACCAGGATTGGAACATCGTTTAGGAGGACTGGAAAAAGATAGTATCACCGGTAATGTGAGTTATGAGGCCATGAATCATCAGCAAATGGTAGATACCCGAGCCGCAAAAGTGCGCGGCATCGCTAAAGATATACCACTCCTGGAAGTCAACGGAGAAGATAAAGGCGAATTATTGGTAATCAGTTGGGGTGGAACCCATGGTGCTGTGACTTCAGCCGTGGATTCATTGCGTGCTGAAGGAAAATCGGTTTCGTCTGTGCATTTGCGCTATCTCTACCCTTTTCAGAAAAATTTAGGAGATATTCTGAAACGTTTCAGTAAAGTCATGGTTGCTGAGTTGAATGGAGGCCAACTGTGCCAGGTATTACGATCAGAATATTTAGTTGGGGCCATTTCATTTAGTAAAGTCCAGGGAAAACCTTTTTTGATTACAGAATTACGTGATCGTATGCTCGAATTATTGTGAGGAGCCTTCTATGTTAGAAACAGTACAAAAAGTGGATGATCAACCTGAAAAGGAACTCAAACTGACCAAAGCGGATTTTGTTTCCGATGTCAATGTACGATGGTGTCCAGGATGCGGAGATTATTCAGTTTTGGCAAATGTACAAAAAGTGATGCCGGAGTTGGGAGTTCCTAAAGAAAACATTGTGTTTTTCTCTGGAATAGGCTGCTCCAGCCGATTTCCTTATTATATGGATACCTACGGGTTCCATACAATTCACGGAAGGGCCCCTGCTGCTGCCACAGGATTGAAAATAAGCCGCCCTGAGTTATCCGTTTGGCTTGTTACAGGAGATGGGGATGGGCTCAGTATTGGAGGAAACCACCTGATTCACATACTACGTCGTAATCTGGATATTAATATTTTATTGTTGAATAACCGAATTTACGGGTTGACCAAGGGACAATATTCTCCGACTTCGGAGCAGGGAAAAATTACAAAAACAACCCCTTATGGTACTGTGGAACCGCCCATGCATCCTCTGCGCCTGGCTTTTGGAACGGGCTGCACCTTTCTTGGCAGGATGCTGGATGGTGATCCGAAAGGACTGCAAAGTATTTTCAAAGAAGCGCATGCCCACAGAGGCACTTCCTTTGTAGAAATTTATCAAAATTGTCTCATTTTCAATGATGGCGCTTTTAATCATGTCAGTGAAAGAACCGTACGAGATGAGCGTATTTTGCTGCTTGAACACGGACAACCTCTCATTTTTGGAAAAGACAAAGACAAGGGCATTCTCCTCAATCAGTTCATGCCGGAAGTTGTCACACTCGGAAATGGGATCACAGAATCGGACCTTGTTGTTCATGATGTCACCAACCCTGTGATTGCACACATACTTTGTCAATTGGATTATCCCGATTTTCCGGTGCCTATGGGAGTGATCTATAAAGCGGAGCGAGATACGTATGAAGATTTGTTGACAGCAAAGGTTGAAGAACAAATTCAATTAAAAGGCCCCGGAGATTTGAAAAAATTACTCCATAGTGGTCACGTCTGGGAAATTGGGGCAACTCAAATTGATAAAGATCTGGGGGGTATTGATGATTTTAGACAAGATCTTGGTGTGGAGGAAAAAGCACCGCAGGGAATCTGGCAAACCGGTTTAATGGAAAATGCCGTCAGCAGCCTGCGACCGCCTGTGCCTATTATTGTTGCTCCATCGGATAGTGTGGCCCACGCCATTCGATTGATGCATGAAAGAAATCAGGGAGCTGCTTATGTTGTGGAAGATGAAAAGCTCTTAGGTATGTTTACGGACGAAGATATTGCTAAAAAAATTATTGGGCATGATCTGGATCTTGAAAAGGTGTCGATTACGGAAGTCATGCTTGCTAATCCTATGACAATCGATATGAATGATTCCATCGCGTTTGCGTTCCACCAAATGGAAATAGCAAACCGTCAACACCTGCCTATTCTTAAAAAAGGAAAGCTGGTGGGAGCTACTTCGACTCAGCGCCTATTGTCCTATGTCGTGGGGCGTTAAGACGGTTTAGGAAGTTGCTTGAATTCATTTATAATTTAAGTGGTCTTTGATTTTGTATTGACAGAATACAAAGAATACTGTAAAAATCACTGTTTTTGCTGGCATAGCTCAACTGGTAGAGCAGCTGATTTGTAATCAGCAGGTTGTAGGTTCAAGTCCTATTGCCAGCTCCAATTTCTTTTTGGAGGTATGCCTTCCATTAAGTCTGACTTGTGGGGAGATTCCCGAGTGGTCAAAGGGATCAGACTGTAAATCTGACGGCGACGCCTTCGAAGGTTCGACTCCTTCTCTCCCCACCATACTACTGCTCAAGAATTTCCTTCTGTCAGTTACGTCAGAAATGCAGGTGGCGTAAAGGCGGCCTTCTAGATCCTAGTGGCACTTTGTTTGATCCACTAAACAATGAGCAAAAAGCCTGGGTAGCTCAGTGGTAGAGCGCATCCTTGGTAAGGATGAGGTCGGCAGTTCAATCCTGCTCCCAGGCTCCATTATTAAGAAAAAGCATGAGAGATACGATCCAACTAGAATGTAAAGAGTGCAAACGGAAAAATTATACCGCATCCCGAAACAAAAGAATCAAACAAAGCCGTATGGAAATAAAGAAATACTGCAAATGGGATCGACGGCACACTCTTCACAAGGAAACCAGGTAAGTTAAAATTTTGCCACTTAAACCAGGAGGCAATGGATAGGCCAGTAGCTCAGCTTGGTAGAGCATCGGTCTCCAAAACCGAGGGTCGCAGGTTCGACTCCTGTCTGGCCTGCCATTCTATGCTTTTTGGAGGAAAAGCTTTTTGATTTAATGAACTTGTTGACTATTCAAAACGTAAGATGTTTAAAAGAATTAAACAATTTCTGGATGATGTCCGATCAGAATTCAAAAGAGTTCAGTGGCCTACTCGTGAGGCTACATTGAAGTCTACATATGTTGTGATGGGACTGACCATTTGTGTCTCTATTTTTTTAGGTGCGTCTGACATTGGCTTGTCAGAGCTAATGAAACTGCTGATTTCTAATTAAGGTTTCCTGATGTCAGAAGAAGAAAAAGCGGGCGAGCAACAAGAAGAATCCCCCGAAGAAGTAACGGAAGAAAAAACCATCAGTAATCCTAATTGCAAGTGGTATATTCTACAGGCGTATGCCCAGTATGAAACACGGGTAGAAAAAACGATTCGAGAGAAATTACGGATAGAGAAGCTAGAGCATTTAGTTGAGCAGATCTTCATTCCTGCCGAAGATGTGAAAAAAACTAAGGGCGGAAAAACTCGTACCATCAATCAAAAATACTTTCCTGGCTATATTTTAATCAAAGTAGAGCTCACTCCTGAATTGTGGCACTTGCTCATGAATACACCGCGTGTCTCAGGTTTTGTGGGAGGAACACAAAAAGAGCCGTTGCCTCTTGATGAAAAAGAGTTGGAAGACATCTGCGTTCAAATTGATAGTGGTGCACAACAGGCTGTCTTGGAGGAAGAATACGTCATTGGCCAGAAAGTAATGATTACAGAAGGGCCATTTAATAATTTCAATGGAATGATTGATGAAATCAATCGCGAGAAGAAAAAGCTAAAAGTGCTGGTTAGTATTTTTGGACGCCCAACTCCTGTTGAAGTTGAATTTGATAAAGTGAAAAGCGCGTAATATTATTTTTATATTTTTTAAAACAAAATTATGGCAAAAGAAATTTCAAGTTACATTAAGTTGCAAGTGCCGGCTGGTAAAGCAAACCCATCTCCTCCCATCGGTCCTGCTTTGGGCCAGCATGGAGTCAATATTATGGAGTTTTGTAAAAGTTTCAATGCCCAAACTCAGGGGCAGGATACGATTATTCCGGTAATCATTACCGTATATGCAGATCGTTCGTTTTCCTTTATCATGAAAACGCCCCCTGCATCTGTCTTAATCAGGGAGGCGTTGAAATTGGAAAAAGGGTCGCCAACTCCAAATACGGTGAAAGTAGGCAAACTGTCAGTGAACCAGCTGGAGGAAATCGCAAAAATTAAAATGCCTGATTTGAATTGTTATGATTTGGAGGCCGCAAAACAAATAGTTGCTGGCACAGCAAATAGCATGGGTGTGGAAGTTGAAAATTAAGATCTAAGTACCTGACCATATATTTTTTAACATTCCGTTATTGCGACGATACTCCGAAGCAATCTCAGGAAGAAAGAGATCGCCACGTCACTCGTTTCTAGTGATGACAGTCAAAAAAAATGTTAAAATACTTTTGACCTAGTACTTATCTATTGGATTCATACCAACTCATATTGAAACACCAGTAGATGGGTGTTTTTTAAATACAGAGGAATTGATGAAAAAGCTCACAAAACGACAAAAAACATTCCAGGAACAGGTGGATAAACAGGAATTGTATCCGCTGGATCAAGCAATCAGCATACTCAAAGAAACACAAGGCGCAAAATTTGATGAGACCGTAGATGTTGCCATCAGGCTGGGAGTTGATCCCAGAAAAGCCGATCAAATGGTACGAGGTACTTGTTCGTTGCCGCATGGACTCGGAAAACAGGTTCGCGTGTTAGTTTTTGCGAAAGGAGAAAAAGAAATTGAGGCGCGTGATGCTGGTGCCGATTATGTGGGGGGTGATGATTTGATTGAAAAAATCCAAAAAGAAGGATGGTTTGATTACGATCGAGTGGTTTCTACTCCAGATATGATGTCAAAAGTCGGAAAAATTGGAAAAATTTTGGGCCCGCGGGGTTTGATGCCTAACCCTAAAGTGGGTACCGTTACTTTTGAGATAGCGGATGTGGTAAAAAATATCAAAGCTGGGCAAGTGCAATTTCGTGTTGATAAATTTGGCAACTTGCATGTCCCTGTGGGTAAAATCTCCTTTTCTGTGGAGAAACTACAAGAAAACATCCAGTCGTTTCTAGATACAGTGAACCGATTAAAACCTTCTACAGCAAAAGGGGTTTACGTAAAAAATGTTTCTGTTAGCTCCACAATGGGACCTGGCTTGAAAGTGTCGCTAGGTCGTTAAATTACATAGATGATTGTTGAAGACAGCAGGGGCTTGTGAGCACAATGGTTGTAAACAGGCTTAAAAAAATACTACCCCGCCGAGACAAGAATTCCCTTCCGGTTTTCCCTCTCTCTTTGCCAATCTCTACTATTCCCCTAACACTTTTCATTCATGAAGTGAGGTATTTTGGATAGAACAACAAAAGAAGCCACTGTGGCAGAATTAAAAGACCTTTTCAATGGTGTTGTTTCAGCGATTTTGGTGGATTCGAATGGTTTGACTGCCAATAAAGTGGTTGAACTCAGAAAAGACCTAAATCAATCTGACGCAAAAATGAGAATTGTTAAAAACACATTAGCAAAAATTGCTTCAGATGGAACACCATTTGAGGCAATGAAAGATCAGTTTCAGGGTACGCGTGCATTGATTTTTAGTTACGAAAATCCTGTTGGCCTTGCAAAAGTAGTACATGACTTTAAAAAGGCAAATGACAAACTGCAAGTGAAGGGAGGACTGCTTTCAAGTGATGGGAAAATTTCGATCTTAAATGCAGCAGAAGTCGATGCATTGGCCAGTCTACCTTCTAAGGAGGAATTGGTTGCCAAACTATTATTCATATTGAATGCCCCAATCACACAGCTGGTTCGTACTCTCAATGAGGTACCCGCAAAATTTGTTCGTACTTTATCCGCAGTTGCGGATTCAAAACAATAATTCAATCAACTTATAAATTAAAAGGAAAACCATGGCTGAGATCAGCAAAGAGCAAGTAATTGACTTCATCTCAAATATGTCGGTCTTGGAATTGTCTGAGATGGTAAAGGAACTGGAAGAAAAATTCGGTGTCAGTGCCGCAGCAGCAATTGCGGCAGCTCCTGCTGCAGGAGCCGCAGCAGGTGGAGAAGCCGCAGCAGAAGAAAAAACGGATTTCGATGTTATTCTTACTTCATTTGGTGAGAAGAAAATTAACGTCATCAAAGAGGTTCGTGCTATTACAGGTTTGGGCTTAAAAGAAGCAAAAGAATTCGTTGAGTCTGTGCCAAAACCTGTAAAAGAAGGTATTCCTGAAGAGGAAGCTAAAGAAATCAAGGACAAGCTGGAAGAAGCAGGCGCTGTTGTTGAAATTAAATAACAAATTTGAATATTTGATTGAATTTGTTGGCATGAATGCTGCGCCTACCTTCGCATTAGCAAGGAACAGCGTAGCAGCCTATTCAATAGTGGCTGAGGGTGTTGTTCCTCAGTGATATTCAAAAATTCGTAATTTTGCACTCCGGCTGCGTGGATTTTTTAGAATTTCTTGGGAAGAAGGACAAATGGGCCGCTTGGTAATTTGTTTTCCAAGCGGAGATGAGTTGCAGACGCAATAGGGTAGGTCTTTTGGACAGGTGCACGGATCTTCCCATTGTCGGAACTGATGTTTCACCAGGCGATCTTCAAGGGAATGAAAAGAAATAACAGCAAGCCTTCCCTTGGTATTGAGGTACTTTATTGCGGTCTCTAAAAGAGATTCCAACTCCTGTAATTCGTCATTGACAGCGATACGCAATGCTTGGAAAACTAAAGTAGCCGGGTGAAAACCTTGTCGTTGGAAACGGCGGGGAATTAAAGACTTTACATACTCTGCCAGTTGCTGAGTCGAAGAAAATTTTTTTATTTTCCGCTTCTCCACAATCCCATGCGCAATTTTCCTGGCAAATCGCTCTTCTCCAAACTTTTGAAAAATATTTGCTAATTCTTCTTGAGTTGCTTCATTGATCCAATAGTCTGCTGTTGGGCAATCCATCTCTGGGTTCATGCGCATATCCAATGGACCATCCTGCATAAAAGAAAATCCACGTTCCGACTGATTTAACTGCAAGGAAGATATTCCAATATCAGCAATGATGTAATCAAATTCACACTGCATGCTGCCTAAGATGGGACTCAGTGTAGAAAAAGATGAATGATGGAATTGAGTTCGTAACCGGTGGGGATGGAGTCTTTTTTTTGCCGTGTTCAAAGCAGCAGGGTCTCGGTCTATTGCAACGAGCATTGCCTGGTTGAAGCGGGTGAGTAAGGCTTCGCTATGTCCTCCTGCTCCTAATGTGCAGTCTAAAACAGTTTTTGTATGTTGAGGGGCATAATCTTGAATTTCTTGTTGAAGCACAGGAATATGTTGAGGGATCATATACCAATCTTTTTATATTCCTCCTACTGTCAGCTCAGAAACAAGAACAGTGGGTAAACCAACGCCAACAGGAACACTTTGTCCGTCTTTGCCGCAGGTCCAAATGCCCTCACTGAAGGCAAAGTCGTTACCAACCATGGTCACCTTTGACATGGCGTCTGGGCCATTTCCAATGAGGGTGAAGTTTTTAATGGGATATATTTTCTGACCATCTTCGATCATGTAAGCCACTGTTGGAACAAACACAAAATCACCATTAGAGATATCAACCTGCCCTCCATTGAATGATTCACAGTAAACTCCTTTTTTTACAGAGCGGATAATTTCTTCCGGGTCCGATTCGCCACTGGCCAAATAGGTAGTTGTCATACGTGGAACAGGATAGTGAGCATAGGACTCACGTCGACCATTGCCAGATGCTTTTGTTTGGAAATATTCAGCACTGATGCGGTCATGCATGTATCCTTTGAGGACTCCTTTTTCAATCAAGATACTTTCGATTGGTATGTTTCCTTCATCATCAACGTTTAAAGCCCCACGATCATTTTCAATTTGGCCGGAATCGTAAATGGTGCACAGCTCGGAGGCAACCACTTCACCGATGCGGCCACTGTAAGCAGAGGTTCCTTTCCGGTTAAAATCCGCTTCAATGGGATGTCCTACAGCCTCATGCAGTAAAATACCAGACTGCGCAGGTCCTAATATGACAGGCATTGTTCCCGAAGGTGCTTGTTGGGCGTCTAACAGTAATATGGCCTGAGTTGCTGCTTTATCTCCAATGATTTTGGCATGATTTGCTTGCTCTAAAAAGTTGATCCCGACTCTACCACCAACTCCTGAAAAACCCACTTGTATATTATTTTTTTCCTGGGCAATGCACTGGACACTCAAACGAAACATGGGGCGGGTATCCCTCATGATGGTACCGTCAGAAGAGGCAACTTGAACAAATTTAATAGAGTCAGCCAAAGTTGCCGTTACTTTGATAATTCGTGGGTCATGAGCATGAGCCGCTTTTTCCACTTCCTGAATTAAGCGGATTTTCTCTGTAATCTCCAAATCGGCAATTGTATGCAGGACTTTGTAATAATTAGGAGGTATCGTTTCGTTGAATTTAGAGCCGTTCAAAGTTTTGACAGTACTGCCTGAAGCAATGGATGCGGCTGTACGTGCGGCATGCAACATGGGTTTGATGTGTAAATTTTCACTATATCCATAACCCGTTTGCTCGCCTTTGATGACTCGAATTCCTACTCCCATGATGACAGCTTTTGCCGAGTTTTTGATAATCCCCTCTTCCAGAATAATGGAATTTCTGAGTGTGTATTCAAAGTAGAGATCAGCAAAATCGCCGCCAAGACTCAATGCGGTATTGAGTACTTGCATCATGGTCGCATCATCCACATTCATCTGCTCTTTAAAAATTTCTTGAGAAGCTTGTGTGGGATCATTGATTGTTAAATAATTTGCACTAAGTTGATGACCGGCAATTTCAGTTTGATCCAAAAGTTCCATTTTCTTTCCTTAAATGGGAGGAAATCTAATAACCTAAATTTCCAAAATATCTCATGCCGTGATTCTTCACAAGCTAATACGAAGTCATGACCGTTAGCATTTCATTTTTTGTGTTTCAGCATAAATTCTTGAATACATTGTGCCGCACGTTGATAAGCACCGGGTTCGCCTAATTGGGAGCGGATGGAGGATAAATTTTCAATCATCTGTTTTCTATGTGCAGGGTCATCCAGTATTCTCAGAATCTCCTGGGCTACACGCGGTGGGGTAAGGTCATTTTGGAGCAATTCTGGAACGATGAAGCGCTGTGCAAGAATATTCACAATTCCAAGATAAGGGATTTGGGCCATTTTTTTTGCCAGCCAGAATGTGAGGGGAGCAACTTTGTAGATGAGGATGAATGGTGTTAATGCCAAACCTGTTTGTAGTGTTGCCGTGCCCGAAGCAACAATCGCAGCATCGGCCGCATGGATGCTCTCCAAAAAAGTATTTTGAAGTGTGTTTACAGGCACGGTACTTTCCTGAACTTGAGCCTGTACCCATTCGAAGTCCAGACTATCTGCCACGGGTAAGATGTAGTTGGCTTCGAATCCTTGGACTTTTAATAAGGCTAGTGCTTCCAGGACAATCGGAAGATGAAACTTGATTTCACTGGGGCGGCTTCCGATGGCCAGGGTGATCATCGGCTTTGTGGTGTCCTGATGATATTTTTGTTTGAAATGATCAATTTGCTCGGAGGAAACCGTATCTTCTACACGAGGGTGCCCTAGAAAACTGGCATTGACACCAACGTTGCGATAAATTTGTTCTTCAAAAGGAAACAAAACAATGATTTTATCCACGAACTGGGCAATTTTATGGATACGGCCTTTTCGCCATGCCCATACTTGAGGGCTACAGTACCAAATGACGGGAATATTTTGTTTCTCCAGATGTGCTGCTAATTTGAGATTAAATCCAGGGTAATCCACCAGGATGGCGAAATCGGGTTTTTCGATGGAAAGAGAATCACGCAGATGCCAGAGAATTTTGTACAATCGGGGGAGGTGGGGGATGAGTTCGACTAAACCGTGGACTCGGAGAGAATCAATGGTATAGTATGCGTTGATTCCCTGCTTGAGCATCAAAGGGCCGCCAATTCCATAAAAAGTCAACTGAGAAGCTATTTGATTCAGTTCACTCATTAAAGCCGCACCATGAGTGTCTCCCGAAGATTCTCCTGCAACCATTAATATTTTCATAAACGCATAAACGATACCAAATGTGATTTATATCCATAAAAAAACTGGAATATCGAGTTGAAGTTCTAAAAAAGACCCATGGCCAAAAACTCTTCCTATAATGCTCTTTGATCGTTAGAAATAATAACGTACTGCCATTGTCGGAAATCCAGCACTAAAAACTCCCATAGAAGTACGATCTCCCACGGTTTGATTGCTCACCCCAAGTTCAGCTGATACACCAAGGTTGGGATAGCTGACAAAGAAAAATTCGACCCCCAGTAATCCACGCAAAGTAATACCCGTGTCATCGGTTCGGGTTTCTTCATCAGTCACACTGATAAATCCCAAACCACCGCCCCAGTATACATCATGATTGCCTTCCTGGAGAACTACTTTGGTAAAGCGGACTTCCAGGCTAAAGATTTCTTCCAGCTTATCGCCGCCTTCTATTGTGCCTCCGTACCCAATCAACATATCTACGGCATCTGTTGAGTTAAGCCAATATTTGAGGGATGCTGATCCAATACTAAACTCTTCTGCAACAGGGTTTTTTTGGTAGTATCCGAGGCCAAATTTACGAGATAAATCTCTCTGATTGCCATCAAACTCTATCAAGCGCATATCCGCTTTATCAATCTGAAGGACTCCAAAACCGCGGTCCGATTCCAATGACAAGGTTTGGTCATCCATCCCCTGGATTTTTCCACTGAGTGATTCACCACTATTCAGGTGAATTTTAGCAGCATACGCATTGGAGGCAAACAAGAAAAACATTATAAGAATCACATAGTAAATCTTTATTTTCATATACCCTCTATAAGACTCATCATTTAGGCCAATATCCACTAGACCTTCCTATTACTTCTGAAAATGAACTGGAATGTTCATCAAGAAATGCAAATCATAAACCGAGTTACTGATTTTCTTGCGAGAACTCAAGAAAAAGTCCAGGATGCTCTTGACTTTCCCGTATTTTAAACTACTTTGGAGAAAATCTGGAGAAAATTGCCAATATAATGCTTCAACACTCCAGGAGTCAATGATTTAAAATTACCAACAGCAATAAGACATATGAGCAAAATACATCCAACAGCAATTATTGAAAAAGATGCAGAAATCGGAAACAATGTAGAAATCGGTCCATATTGTGTCATTGGACCCCAGGTGACTTTAGGCGATGATTGTGTAGTACACTCTCATGTTGTCATAGAGGGGCATACGACCATAGGAAAGCAAAATGTTTTTTTCCAATTTTCCACTATCGGTTCTGAGCCCCAGGATTTGAAATACAAACAAGAAGATTCTCTCTTGATTATTGGTGAACAGAATATTTTTCGAGAAGGAGTCTCGGTACATCGTGGGACTGCTGTCGGGCGTGGCGAAACCGTGATTGGGAATCACAATTTATTCATGGGTTATGTCCATGTCGCACACGATTGTCAAATCGGGAATTACAACATTTTACCAAACTATACAGGATTGAGTGGTCATGTGATCTTAGATGATTACGTCACACTGGGCGGACAAAATGGAGTCACTCAATTTGTGCGAATTGGCTCATATAGTTATTTTGGTGCAGGAACAATGGTAGATAAGCATATTGCTCCCTATACAACAGGCTATGGCAATCGAGTTCAGATCAAAGGGGTCAATATCGTAGGACTTAAGCGACAGGGTTACTCCAGGGATGCGATCAATAATATTATGGATGTCCATCGAGTTTTTTTCCGCTCTGAGATGAATGAAAAAGATGCATTGCGCACCATTGAAGAGCAATATGGCCATTTAGACGAAATTCGGCTATTCATTGATTTTGCCCGTTCAGTTGAAGGAGGAGTGAAAAAATAATGAAGGCCGTTGACATACTGGAAGATCAGCTGTCTAAGCATTGGCAACATTTGGAAACAAAAAAAAAATGGGATCAATGGAAAAAATGGCTTCATCATATTGGATTATCCGTTTCTTTAACACCCAAAACAGGAATTATTCCAGATGAGGAAATTAATTTCCAAATCTTTCTCAGC
This sequence comes from SAR324 cluster bacterium, assembly GCA_015231885.1. Taxonomy (GTDB): domain Bacteria; phylum SAR324; class SAR324; order SAR324; family NAC60-12. The sequence goes on along the minus strand of JADGAT010000003.1, from coordinate 24,991 downwards.
TTGTGTGAAGATGATTTACAAAACCATCCGGAATGGATAAAAAAATTAACAACCCCCGGTTGGTTATATGAACACAACATCATCGTCATGCCTGCAAATTTTCCTTTTGAAAACAACCAAAGTTTTTTACGGCAGCATATTTTCCAGCTTTCGAACGATCTAAAAAAATTACAGAAGCACGTTTTAAATTTAGAAAATCGTATCAATACGAATACTCAGTCTATCCTCAACACCCACACTATGACTGAGAAACCATCTTTTTCAATACCGTCTGCAGGTATTCAAGAGAAAGAACTGATACAAAAGCATTTGCATTTGGAAAAAGAGTTAGCGTCTCATCAGTTATCCAAAGCCAATCCTCCCCTTTTTCCTGCAGGTCAAAACGCTACTGAAAATCCGGCAGACCCCACTGTCACGCAACAGAGTCTCCCGTCAAAAAATCAAACTGCCCATGGGGAACAATCATCCTCGGACGATCAGCCATTAAAAAATCTTAACGAAGCATACCTGTCATTTAATGACTGGTGTGAACAATTTTTAAAAAATGGAATTGATCTGCAGCAATTTTCGTCTTCAGCCATTAAAGTGGATAGTACACGGCCCATTTCTTTTCAGCAATTTGGATATCGTATGGAAAGGAAAGTCGAAAATAAGGACTCATTCCAAGAAGTTTTTCAAAAATTCGCAGATATGTATTCAAATGGCTTTCGTCTCAATCAATCGTACGAAAATAAAAATCCCAAAGGACCAGCAATGGAGCAAGCCCATCCTCTTTCCGAAAAGCAGTCCTATGACTCTATTTCTCCAGAGTCTTTTCAGTTTCCCACAGAGGATGAGTATAAAACCTTCAACGACTGGCTGTACTGGTTAACTCACTGCGGAATTGATCCACTTCAATTTGTCTCAGCATCCCCTAATACAAGAGTATTAAAAGAGCAAAGCAGTCGCAGGATCTCTTTCATTCAGTTTTGTCGACGTATCGAACGTCACCTTGATGATGTAGACGGTTTTCGGCATGCAGTAGAAAACGACTAAAAAGCAACCAACATAGAAGTTTGAGATTTCGCCAAAAATGCAATAGGATTTCAAAAATAATATTTTGGCATTATGCACTTGAATAGAATGGATTTATGTTAGATCAACTCAATACATTAAAAGAAAAAGCTCTTCGCGAGTTAAATGCATTTACAGAAGTCATGCAGCTTGCGGAGTGGCACAAGCAGTATCTTTCTAAAAAGGGAGAACTCACTCAGTTTCTTAAGCAGTTAGGGCAGCTATCGGCAGAAGAGCGGCCGATTGTAGGGCAAGCAGCTAACGAAGTTAAACAATCTTTGAAAGAATTTTTTGATGCACGTCAGCAAAGTTTGCAAGAAGAGAAGTTGAATCAAGCACTGGCAGATGATGAGATTGATGTCTCCCTGCCAGGTCGGTTGTATCAACGTGGACGTTTGCATATCAGTACACAAATGCTGCGGAAAATTAATGAAATTTTCAGTCAAATGGGATTTCAAATATATGACGCACCTGAAGTAGAAAGTGACGAATACAATTTTCAACTTTTGAATATCCCGGCCTATCATCCAGCACGGGATATGTGGGATACTTTTTGGATCAATGACCAAGTGGTATTACGAACTCATACGTCTCCTGGACAAATTCGAGCCATGAAAGAATACCATCCAAACCCCATCCGAGTGATTTTACCAGGAAAAGTCTATCGTTATGAGCAAATCACCCCACGCTCTGAGCATCAGTTTTACCAAGTAGAAGGCCTTACTGTTGGCCACAATATCAAAATGACGGACTTGATAGGAGTCATGACAGAATTTGCCCATAAGTTATATGGCCCGGCCAGAAAAATTCGAATTCGAGGAAGCTATTTTCCATTTACAGAACCCAGTATCGAAATTGACATGGACTGTATATTGTGTAGTGGTAAGGGTTGTCGGGTATGCAAATACACAAACTGGCTGGAGGTTGGTGGTGCAGGCATGGTCCATCCTGTTGTTTTGAGGAATGGAGGCTATGATCCAAAAGAGTGGAGCGGTTTTGCATTTGGACTGGGAGTAGAACGACCTGCCATGTTGAAGCATGGGATTAACGATATTCGCAGTTTTTATGGAAATGACCTTGATTTTATTCAACAATTTTAGACATTCTCTGCATCATGGATCTTGCAATTCGAATTTATAGTTTTGGTTATCAGCGATCTGGAATTCCTGCAGACTCGACAGAAAATAACGGTGGATTTGTCTTTGACTGCCGCTGTTTGCCAAACCCTGGAAGGGACGAAAAATATCGTTCATTGACTGGTCTGGATACACCTGTCCAAGCTTATTTAAAGCGATATGCTGTCGTACAAATCTTTGCAGAATCTTGTGCGATCCTTGTGCAATTGTCTATTGACAATTATTTAGAAAGAAAGTTTACCAACTTGATGGTTTCTTTTGGATGCACAGGAGGTCAACACCGTTCTGTGTATCAAGCAGAACTTTTACGAATGTATTTAAAAACACAGGAAGGGATCTCACTGCAGGTCGTCCATACAGAACAACCACAATGGCCAAAATGAAAATTTATACTGGTGCTGTCAAGATTTTTGCAAGTTTGGCCTGCCTCCTGCTTCTCTTCCTATATAACAGTGAAACAGATTGAGAATGTTGACATTTCACGAATGGAGAAGTAAAAAATAATCATTCGATGCCATTAACAACCACCTGAGAATTATTATGTCTGCAACAAATTACAAAACGTCACCAGATATTCCTGATAAATTATTATCTCATTATATGAAGCAAGGAGTCATTGCCGTTGATACCGAACTACATGGTCTACGACTTTTACGAGATGAAATTTGCCTGGTACAATTATGTGACGATCAATCCACTGTTTGTCTAGTAAAGCCTGAGTCTGAAATCACCACACCTAATCTGAAAAAATTAATGGAAGCTCCTCAGGTTCTGAAAATATTTCATTTTGCTCTGACAGATGTCGCATTTTTCAAAACGTCCCTCGGTATTGATGTGGCTCCATTTTGCTGCACAAAGGTGATGAGTAAACTGGTTCGTACTTATACAGATTTTCACGGCCTCAAGGACCTTGTGGCAGAGTTGCTGGACATCAAAATAGAAAAGCAGCAGCAGCAAACCGATTGGTCACGCACGGACTTAAATAGTAAGCAACTGAAATATGCGGCCCATGATGTGCTGCATCTTATAGAGGTTTATCAGCATCTGCAAGAAATGCTGAAACGCAGAAATCAATTGGCCACAGGAGGATCCCTGGAAGACTTGAATTCTAAAGCACAGGCAGTCTTACCTACTCTGGTTGAACTCCTGGTTAATGGTTATGGAGATTTAGATGATGGATGGGAGACCAGTTTATTTACTCATTAAGGATCAGCATCTTTGTTCTTTGTTTGTTCCTCTCTAATATGTAATTTTTTAAATTGTTGCAACACCGTATCAAACGTTTCATTCTTGAATGCCTCTAACGTAGAGAGTCTCTTCATATCCCGATGTTTCTGCAACGATCTCACATCGGCACCATGATCAGCAAAATGTTTTGTAGAGAGATTTCTGAGTATATGAACACGTTCCCCAATCAATCCAATACCCTCTAACTCTTTTTTGAGAATCTCACCGACTTTTTTCCTTGTCAACTTTTTACCTCCATGGTTGATCAAGAAAGCAGAAACTTGAGACTTTGTTTGTTCCAGAATGATGCGACGTTTCATCAGGTAATGTTTCAATACCTCAATGGCAGGTAATGCGATTGGCAAAATTCTTATTTGTTTTCCAGAAGTAATCTTTATTTTTCCATTCTCTTTATCTAATTCCACAAAATCAATTTTTACTAGTTTGGAAGGAGTGATTCCTAAACCATAAAACATTTCCAGCAACAAGCGATTAAGGTAGCCGTCAAAGGTTTGTTCAACTGGTTTTTGGAACAGTTGCCGGATTTCTTCCTCACTAATATTCGAAAATATCAATTCCTGCATTTGCTGCTTCATTGTAAAATGCCGGATCGGATTTTTTTTAATAAATTGTTTTTCATGAAGAAAACGGAAGAATGAACGAACACTGTTGAGATACGATATGACCGTATTTGTCTTCCACTTCCTGGACTTCAGGTGTTCCCGAAGAAAAAACTCTAATTCTCGGATACCAAGATCTGAAAGCTGCCATTGGTCTGGTAAAAACAATTGATCGTGATATTCAGTACAAAATGAAACAAAATACTGAACAGCGCTCAAATAAACCGTATATGTTCCAGGCTGCAAACCTTTTTCAACTTGCAAGTAAACCCTGTATTGGCTTATGATTGCTTCTAGTTCATATTGGTCCATAAACAAATGATCATGAAGTAAAACATCAGGAAAGAGCCAAATACCCGCTCTGCTCAATTCCATTTAGATAAAGGAGTATCATTGTGAAAAAAATTGAGGCCATTATTAAGCCTTTTAAATTAGAAGAAGTCAAGGAAAGTCTTGGTGCTATAGGAATTCAGGGAATCACGGTAAGTGAAGTAAAAGGTTTCGGGCGACAAAAAGGTCATACAGAGCTATATCGGGGAGCAGAATATATTGTTGATTTCTTACCGAAAGTTAAGCTTGAAATCGTTTTAGATGAAAGTGATGTAGATAAGGCAGTCGAAGCCATTCAAAGTGCCGCAAAAACAGGAAGAATTGGTGATGGCAAAATTTTTATTCTTTCTCTGAGTGAAGCCATTCGAATTAGGACCGGGGAAAAGGGCAAATCAGCCGTATAGATTTAAACCAATTGTCCGGCCATCACGTCTTTTTGATATTCTAGCAGCCGCACAGGTAACATCTGGTTTGTCAATTCCGCTCCTAAGGGTTCGGGAAGACAAACCTTGATATAGTTGTCTGTGTACCCTACCGACTCTCCTGCCATCTTTGGTGTTTCAAACAAAACTGGTCGTATTTTTCCTATAAAATCTTGATAAAAAGAAGATCGTTTTTCCTGGCTTAGTTCCCGCAACATGGTACTACGCTCTTTTTTTTCTTTAGAATGGACTTTCTGATTCAATTTGGCTGCCGGAGTGCCTTTCCTTTCTGAAAAAGGAAATACATGAAAATAAGCAAACGGTAACGAATCCAACAGCTGGAGCGTTTTTTCAAATTCAATCTCTGTTTCTCCAGGAAAGCCCACCATCACATCAGTACCTATACAAAGATCCGGGACTTGTTCAAACGCACTTCTCATTTCTTCAATATAGCTTTCTCTCGTATATTGGCGTTTCATCTCTGCAAGGATGGTATTTGATCCAGACTGGAGCGGCAGGTGCAAATAAGGTACTAATTTGTGATGGCAGTCAGCCATTCTGATTAAAAGGGAACGAGAAAGAGTGGTAGGCTCGATTGAACTGATCCGAATCCGTTTTAAATCAGGCAATTGATCCAGCATATCAACAACATCCACGAGTGTTTTTTTATCATCCCAATAGGTTCCCACATTAACTCCTGTTAGAACAATTTCTTTTGCTCCCCCTGCAATCAATGTTGTTGCTTCATCTGTGATGTTTTGAGAATGCCTGGAACGACTGCGTCCCCTGGAAAAAGGAATGATACAAAACGAGCACATGAAATCACAACCATCCTGTATTTTAAGATGAGCACGAGTTGTTTGATTATCTTGCTGAAAGACAGGTTCCGTAAAGGCTTCCCGTGCGATTTTAGAATTGATGATAAGTGGTGTGTTTCTTTGCTGTGCCTGTTCGATGTAAGAAACCAGGTTGAGTTTCTCTGCATTACCAATGACGAGCTTCACGCCATCCAGTTTTTTGATTTCTTCTGCAGCCATTTGGGAATAACAACCGATGACGGCAATACACACCTCCGGGTTTTTACGGTGAATGGATCGTATGATCTGGCGGTTTTTAGCATCACTGTGCTCAGTCACTGTACATGTATTGATGACACATATATGTGCAGGCTCTGAGAAAGGAACTATTTCATAATCATTTTCTACGAAACTCTTGAGAATCGTGGAAGTCTCTGCCTGGTTTAAGCGGCAGCCTAATGTATGAAAAGAAACTCTAGGTCTTTCAGGCATAATCAAAGGGCTAATGATTCTCTGTACCAGGTTTCATAAAAAGTAAACGATTTCCAGATGTTTCCTGAGCCATCAACTCAATATTTTTTTGCTGTAAATCACGACGGATTTTTCTTCGTAGACGGCTTTTGGATTCGGAGGAAAACAATTCAATTTCCAAATAATTGGGTGAATTTTTCAGTTCACTAATATCTTTGAATCCTGGAGTGCTTTCCAGATAATCAAGAATTTGATCTTCTTCATCCTGGGTATAGTTTCGCAACACAATCAAATAGGCAAATCCCTGGTCGCCTATAGACTGGTAATAATCTGTAATTTTACTGATGGCACCTGTTGCGGCCTTTCTTGCCGCCGTACCACTGGCAGTGGTTAAATCTTTATGAATATCAAAAGCCCCCACACGTCCTGTAGAAAGCTTCTTGCCAGACCCAATCACATCTGCAATTTGCCGACCGGTACTGACATCATAAACACTCAATCGGACTTCTGCTTTGATGGCATTGAATGATCCTCCCTGCTTTCCACGCTTACCGGCAACCAATTCTACTTCTACCAGAATCTCAGCTTGTTGATCCAGGGCCAAGGCAATCAAATTTTCTGTTGGGCGGTCCACGACCGTGGCCACTTCAATGGCCTTATAAACATTATCCATCACCCGGTCATTGAACACGCGAAAACCTGCCGTATTGAATTCATCCCGCAAAGTTCCCAAAAGGGATGGAATGGTTTGAAATTTTCTGGAAGACGCTTTGGTGTCTCGTTTATGATAAACGATCATCAAACGTTTGTTGCCCATTTTTTTATGCAGAATCCGCAGAGCTGTTAACTTGTTACGAATTCCTTGATCCGAAACATCTGCTCTAATTTTCACTTCGTATGCCGTACCATCCTCCGTGCGGCCTTCTTGCAAGATTTCATAATTGGTGACAAACCCACGACTGGAACTAAGGATTTCATCTTTGATGATTTGAAAATTTTCGGAGATGGTATTTGAATCAATCAAAGCTCCTACTCCTTGCTCTACAGCTTGTCGCTGTGCATTCTGCAATGCCTGGTTGCGAGCGCTTCCTACATTTCCGCTGTAAATTTCGGCAGATCCTGTTGCGATCACTTCATTTGCGTGAACAGGGATAACAAATAAGAGTAAACCGAATATACACAATACAATTTGTTTCCACATAATGCCTTTTTTCATCTAAGGTGAAAAATTAACTGCTGGTATTAAAAAATTTTAGGCCTAATCCAGATCCAATACGGGAGATGGGGTCTGTTGAGAAGACGCCGAAGTATCTCGGTTTTCTTCAAACAAAATTGGAAGTTCGGTGGGTTTGAGTTCTGGATAGTCTTTTTTATTATCAGAGCCTTCCTCAAGACCCGCTAATCGTTTTTCAACTTTAACCAGTGCTTCTGAAGGAGGCAGTTGTTTACTTGCGGCTTCAATAGTTCGGTCCATCAAGGTGTCTAACGGATTATAATCTCCTAGTTCATGCTGCACATCTGTCCAGGCCTGTGCATACTTTTCATTGGGGTTGTATGCATTTGCCTGAGCAAAATGATAGGCAGCAAGAGAGAGTTTGTTTTGTAATTGATAAACAGAACCTAAATTATAATGAGCTGCTGCTAAATTCAAACGATCTCTGTTTTTGGCAGCTCGCGCATGAGTTTTAATAATCGTACTGTAAATCAGATAGTTACGCTGACCAATGAGTTTCGGTAAAATTTCATTCAACTCTTCCAAACTGAATGAATCATTATGCAACTCCAACAAGGATTGAATGATTCTTGGAGGAAGCTTTGCTGATTTCAATTGGGCGAATACTCTATCATTGAATTCAAATATTTCTTCACTGGCAAATGGCTGAGGAGAGAAGACAACATAATTCCAAATTTTAATAGCTTTCTCATAGTCTTGTATCACAGCATAACGATTACCATTCAGGATGCGTGGATGGCCCACATCGGCCATCCCCAAACTAAGGGGCAGGGGTGCCGTTCCTATTTCCAGTTCCAAAGATTTTCGGGACAACGAAGGATTGATTTTTTCAAGAAATCTACGAATCAAAAGTCGCCCCAATCGTTCCATTTCATCTTGAGACAAAGGCATCAGCAATATTTCTTCTTCATCGATATAACTTTGCTGGAAACTAACTTTTTCCGTATTTTTATAAAGGATTTTATTAGTTTTTGCAGAAGTAACAGTGAAACTTATATTTAAATCCAGCGTTCGATGGACAGCACGCTCCTTATAAGGGACTTCTACGAAATCAAATATTCGTTTACGGATTCGCTCACTCGATCCTTTTGGACGTTGGACAATATCCCTTTGAATTAACTTCACCCGGTTCTGGTCACGCAGTTCTTTTTCATTTCGCACAGAATAGACCATCACTTTGCTCGTGATAATAGCTGCGTATTCTGAACCCGTCGGATAAATCTCCTGATAATCGAAATTAGGGATTTTATAGATTTCCTGGATTAAAATATCTTTAAAAAAAAGAGCGTTTTGTCCTGCAAATTCATCCACATGCAATTGAGAAATCCCTGTCAGCGCATGATGAGAAGGAGGAATTTCATAATGTACTCTTTTAGGAAGACATCCTGCCAGAAACAAAAGAAAGAAGGAGGCCAGACACAGTAGACAAGGAGTTGATGGAAAATGTCTGTCTCGTATTTCAATTGGTGACATCATTTTCTACATTAATTAATTTTTTATCCTGATTGATTGTCCAAACATCCTTTGTTTCATCACTGTCAATATTGCCAGTCGCTGTAACCATAAAAAAATTTCCATCCGTTTCTAGAGTATAACCATATTGAGCATTATCCCCTTGTGGGACTTCAACTCCTAATTCATTGAGAGAGTCCGCATACTTTCGGTTCGATGAGTGATAAATTTTTTGTGCCGTGTGGATTGCCATCAAGTTTGTTTTTGCTTCCGTTTGGCGAGAGCTGATCAGGTAACGTTCGAGACGAGGATAGGCCAGTGTGGCTAAAATTCCAATGATCACAACCACGATCATCACTTCAATCAAACTAAACCCAAACTTAACAGAATCTTGAACAGATGATCGTTTCATCTTCATTCTTAATTAGAGCTCAGAATTTGTTACAGCTAAAAAGAGATTGTTTTTACAGAAAGCTGGGCCAGTTCTACAAATCTATTTGGGAAAACACCCAAATATAAAACAGCAATTGCTGTTCCTAATAGTCCTGATATGGCAAACACAGAGGAAAATGTTGGTTGCTCATTACCGTCCACTGCTGAATCCAATGGATCTTTCATGTACATACAAACAATGACCCGGAGGTAGTAAAACAAAGATATAACACTATTCATTGCAGCAATAACTGTCAACCAAACCCAGCCTGCATCCAATGCTGCATAAAATATTTGAAACTTGCCCACAAATCCTGCAGTCAGAGGCAGTCCCAACAGAGAAAGCATAAAAATGCTCATCAGAAAGGCCATTACCTGCTCTTTAGGTCCCTGGGATGCGTATCCTGTAAAATCGTCGTAAGTTTCCAGTGTCCTTCCTTTGGACTGGATGGACAACACACCAAAAGCTCCCACTCCCATCAGAGCATAAGCAAGAGAGTAGAAAATAATCCCACTGATTGCGGCTTCTGATCCCGCAACTACAGCAACCATGACATATCCAGCATGGGCGATGGATGAATAAGCCAGCATACGTTTGATACTTATTTGTTTCAATGCCATCACATTGCCGACAGTCATGGTCAACACAGTAATCAACCACATCAAGTTATCCCATCTTTCTGCATAAGGAATGCCGGTCAAAAAAATACGAATGAGCATTGCAAAACCAGCAGCTTTTGCGGCAGCCGACATGAAGGCTGTGACGGGAGTAGGGGCTCCGGAATAGACATCGGGTGTCCACATATGGAAAGGAACAATTGCCACCTTAAAGCCAACTCCAATGACTAATAAGGCCAGACCAAATCCTGTTAATGGATTGTTAAAAACACCATGTTCTTGTAAATGAGAGACAATTTCAGGTAACTTTGTACTGGCCGTAGCACCATACAACAAAGAAATCCCATATAGTAAAAATCCGGTAGAAAAAGCCCCAAGCATCAAGTATTTCAATGCGGCTTCATTTGATTTGACAGATTGGCGCATCATTCCTACCAAAATATAGCTGGAAATGGACATGATTTCTAAACCAATAAAAATGAGAAGCAAATCCGTACTGGATGTCATGAACATCATACCAATGATGGCAAAAAGTATCAGGGCGTAATATTCCCGGAAATTCATCTTATTTTCTGCGATATAGTGCCACGAAATCATGATAGTGATGATACCGGTGATCATATAAATAATTTCAAATAAGATAGAATACTCATCGGCAACTACGGTATTAAAAAAACCTGTATAATTTTCTCCAAATAGTTGAATTTCTGCTACAATAGCAATACATAGCCCAAATATAGAAAGGACAGCTGCAGTAATTCGATATTTTGTCTGGGTGCCAACCAAATCGACGATCAGTACCAATATAGCAACAAAAGTTAAGATTAGCTCAGGGATAATGGGCATCAAATCGCTGACTGTTGCAAATGTTATCATAAAGCGCCTCTTGAGGATAAAGATGTTATTCTACCAAAATTTTAATTGTCGTTAAGAGTTGTTTCTCTTTTTTTCAGAACAAATAATTGTAATTTATCAGAATCTTAAGTCAGGAAAGCAAAAAAAGACAAGTCCAATGAAAGAACAACCTTTGATTTATTTTTTAACCATTGGCTGGGTATTGATTCTTAGTTGTCAAACTGCCTGGGGAACAAAAACCGTTCCACCGCCAGAGTATCAATTGATGAAGCAGGAATATCAGGTGATGAGCCAAATGCGTCATAAATTGAGAGAACTGCTGGAGCGTCAGGAATTTGAAGAGATATTTCAACAAAGCAATGATGTTTATACCAGTTTTCAGAACTTGGAACAGTGGCTTCAGAAGATTGAAAAACATAATGGCAGGGAAGAGTTTGAGCGGATGTTTGCTGCATTAGAAAATTTTGAAGCACATATACAAGAGATTTTACACAAACAAACCGAATTGGCCGAGCAATTTCCGGATTCTCCTTTTTCGCAAAATATGCAGGCAATCCCTCTTGCTGATTTGATGAAAACTGTAAAAGCATTGATAAAAAACAAACAATTTCAGGAGGCCCATGAATTATTAAACCGGATGTTGACTGCGTTCGACCAGCAGCAGCAAAGACTGCAGCAATCCATTGCACAATATAACAAAAATAAATTTGCTGACACGCTTCGTCAATTGACCCAATTGGCAGAGCATACGGCACAAGCATTGGATCGTGAAAAACAGATACGATCTCAACTTCAAGATAAATTAAAACTACCCCAACTACCTCAAAATTTAAGACAGGACATTGCCCTCCGGCAAACCCAGGTAACACAATTAATCAAAGAAATGCAGCAAAGGTTACAGCAAATGGATTCTTCCCCCTTCTTTTCTTTAGATCAGCTAAATTTGATTCTTCAGCAAAGCCAAAGCGCTTCACAAAGGACTATGAAGCAGATTCCATCCCATTCGGCCCGGCAGGTTGATAATGCAGCCGGATTTACCCAAGTCCGATTGAACCAGGTCCAAATGCAGCTTTCCAGCCTACAGCAGCAAATACAACAAATGATCCAACCCCGAAGACAATCACGGGGAAACCAACAGCAATACTGGTCCGAAAAAGGAGTACGTCCTCCCAAGTTTGAATATCAGTTTCAAGTGGACCCGCAATATCGGGATCATATTCAGCAACTGAACCAACAAAAGCAGCGTGACTTCACTCCTCGGCAACGCCAGTACCTTCAAGAAGTCATCAAGTAGGATTGTTCTCAACCTCCTGAAGAATCGCTTCTGCTCGTTCTAGGTCATGGTGTGCCACCAGCAAATGAACCCCAATTGACATTTGTAATTGAGGATAAGCACCGCCGCAATCATCCTTATGAACAGTAGAATCTATGCCTTGTGCTTCTAAGTGTGCCGAAGCAATTCGTGCAATTATTTCATTGGAAAAGGTTCTGATTACCGTTTTTTCTGTATCCATCTCAACCATTAGTGATAGCAATCTTTTAAACAAACTGCATATTGGAACGATTTTTGATTTCCTATCAGCATACCACCATTGAGCAGGCTTATAAACCGTAATCCACCCCTATTTTGCCCAGAAAGGACTTTGTTTTGGCCAACTCTTCCTTAAGATTGCTAGGCCTTTGGGTATTCTGTGTATTGATTTTTGTTTCAGCCAATATTCGTGCTGCTGATTTAGAAGACTTCGTAGGAGGTGTTTCTTCAGCAAGAATAACCACCAACCCTGCTTCGGTTGGACTGATCAATAGCTTTCATATCCAGTATGATGGTGCCCAGTATGATGCTCCCGATAGCACGGGGCAAACATTTGTTTCAGACTCAGAATATGAGACAGGAGTAGTCACACAAGGCTCTCTTATATTTGCTATGCCCATTGAAGATTGGTTTTCAGTGGGGATTTCATTTAGTGGCCAGTTTGAACGATATGATAGTGAAGTGACATTAGTGGAGGAGATCAAGCGAAACAGTAAAGAAAAAATTACCCGTCTCACCTCAGGATTTCTCATCGGAATGCCCTTTGACTTATTCACCATTGGAGCGAGCTTCAATCGCCATGACATCGTCACTGAAAAAGAAGTCAAATTTTTTAATGTTACGACTGATGAAGCAGACTCTAAATTCAAGGGAAGCGCTGTGTTGAATTCGGTTGATTATGGCATTATTATCCCCAATATTTTTGATATTATTGACTTCGGAGTGACCTATATTCCATCCAAAGAAGGGATTATTGAGTACGATATTAAAAAAGGAAGTACAAAAATTGAAGCTACTGAAGAATTTGAAGAGCCAGGACAAGTCATCTACGGAATAGGGTATTCTTATGACCTGGAGAGTTCTATTTTTCAGTTCCTGGGAGATGTGGGCAGTATTACCCAAGTGAAGAAAAACTTTTTGGGAGAAGCGGGAGATGGAGGAAATACCAAAGGGGGACTCATCCGCTATGCTTATCCGCCTCTGCTCGACATAAGCTACGGAATTCGAGAGGAGGAATTGGCATCTCTTACCATAAGGACGGAGACAGCCAGCCTGCAGCTTCCCATTTATATAGGGACCATAAAAATTGGAACACAAAGAATCCTGCTGCTGGATGATGAAGGAACCGTTGCTGATATTACCATTCCGAAATTTTCATTCAATGTGCAATTTGGAGAACGGGTTGGCCGCGCTTTAGAGTTAAAGCCCAAAACCAAGAAAATCACATTTATCGATCGCCTGTAACATTTCATTTTATTCTGTAAATTCAATATGAGAAACAAAACATCCTGGACCCAGCCATTATTTTTTTTATTATCCTTGATGATCGTCACCTGCAGCTCTGACACATCCACTACTTCTGAACCACCTTTTACCTCGTGGATGTCCCTCTCTCAATTCGATTCTGCTGTAATTAACGAGATCCAACGCAACCGCTATCCTGCTGAAATCCAAAGCCGCGAAATTGATGGTGATGTCGAATACCGGGCTTTATTTTTACCTTATTCAGACCCCTTCTCTTTCTTTGTATATCCTTCTCTAACTGAAGAAGAATTCAACACGATTAGTGCTACACTATCTGAACAAGGCTATATTTTAAAAGATGTGGAGTTGCTTGCTTTTTCTGGAAGTAAAACTTACACGGCAGTCTGGACCACTGCCAACGATCTAACGAATAAGGCCTTCATAGATACTGCGGTAACGAGTTCCACTTGTTCAAAAAAAGCAGATTCAGTGGGAGGCATTCTAGTGCAGGTGGATGGCAGCGAATGTGTGATTATGGAATCGAATGATCGAGCTTTATGCCGTTCTACGGATAGTTATGCTGAATGTGTTAATTTCAGCACTGCCCAAAGTACATGTACAGGAAAGAACACACCAGGGGCAAACCCTTATTTGCCAAATCGAGAGGAACTGGGATGGATGTATATTGAGAGAGAATCCGGTTCTCCTGTCAGTTCCAATAATTTTTGTGTTGAGGACAGCAGCCCATGCTCAGTTTCTAGCGCTATACCTGTCAACTATTGGACCAGTGAGGCATCCGGTGGAGGCAGTTCCTATACATTTAACTTTGAAACAGGTAGCGAACAAGTTATTTCAAATTCTACTTCCGCCAGCGTACGCTGCGTGATGCGGATCACTCCATAGTCATCACATCTTCAGTGGTTGAGACGACGCTTTGAATCAGTTCGGTGGCTTTTTCCGGATTTTTGGCAAACACTGCATTTCGGATTTGAACCAGATGATCATAATAAGGAGACTCGTAGTCCTTGCAAAGGTCTATCATTTGTTGAATCTGGGTATCCAAGCGGCTGGTCATAAAATAGGGAATTTCGGCAAGAGTCTGAAATTCTTCCAGTAACTGCTCCCGGGATTCCGATGGTAAGCCAGGCCTGTCTGTTTTAAATGAATCGCCATTATTTCCATCCGTATTTTTGCGGAGAAACCGAGATAGTAAAGGAATCAGTTTATTGAGTTCAAGAGGTTTTGTTAAATATTCAGTAATACCTGCTTTAAAGGCCAATTGCTGATGTTCTTCAAATGCATCTGCCGAGAAAGCCACAATCGGGATATCTTGAAATGCTGGATTTGCACGAAGCTGTTTGGTTGTTTCCAGTCCATTCATTCCGGGCATGTGGATATCCATCAATACCAAATCAGGAAGGCACTGCGCTTTTTCCAATTCGAGCATCTTTGCAATTCCGGCTTTACCGTCTTCTGCTACATCAATTTCCAGTCCCAGTTCATAAAACAAGGTTTGAATCATTTTCTGATTCATGATGTTGTCCTCAACCACTAAAACTTTGTTATCTGGCGAAAAACTTCGATGGTACCACTCCAAAGGAGGCGATTCTAATTCTTGAACCATTGCTTTTGTCAAGGGAAGTCTCACCGAAAAAATGGAACCCCTTCCTTCCTCACTTTCCAATGCAATGGTGCCTCCGAGCAGCTTCACCATGTCCATGGTGATTGCCAGCCCCAACCCTGTACCGCCAAAACGCCTGCTGATTGAACTACCGCCCTGTTGAAACGCTTCAAAAATCGTGTGTTGACGATGTTCTGGAATACCAATGCCCTCATCAATCACTTGAAACATCAAATTAGAATGCCCTTCTGATTTTTCTAGCAGTGCCTTCAGTTTGACACTCGCACCTTCTGGAGTGAACTTGATGGCATTGCTGATCAAATTCATCAGAATTTGATTCAGTTTGGTTCGGTCAGAAGAAATGACTTCAGGCAGCGCTGTGTCAAACTCATAGTTGAAGTGTAGATTTTTTTGATCGGCTTGTGTTTTATTGATCTGAAATATTCCTTGGACCAGTAATTTTAAGTGAATGGGTTCTTCTGCAATTTTTACCTGGCCTGATTCGATTTTAGCCAAATTCAGGATATTGTTGATCAACTCAGACAAGTGTTTACTGCTGATTTCAATATTTTTGAGATATTGCAAGTCCTCCTCTGGCAAGAAACGATCATCAGCATGCTTCAGCAGAATTTGGCTAAAGCCTACAATAGAGTTCAATGGAGAACGGATTTCATGACTCATATTTGCCAAAAATCGACTTTTTGCATGATTGGCAATATCCGCTTGTTCTTTGGCAACACGAAGCTCTTTTTCCAATTGTTTACGCTTGGTGATGTCATGGATAATTTTTAATTTGGAAATACTGCCATCAATGTTTTCAAAGGACGTATCAACATAATCATATATTTTAGCACTTCTCGCATATTGTACTTCCCCACAAACCGTTTCACCTGATAAAACTTTTGGATAACTGCACCAAGGGCAGGGCGTTTGCAATTCATGAAAATATTCATAGCATTTTTGGCCTGTCCAGGGGCCAAGATCTGCTATAACGACAGGATTCAGGTACTCAATCATATAATCCTGATTGATGATATGGACACCATCTGTCATGGATTCTAAAATACTCATGAAGCGGTTACGCTCATGCTGCAATACTTCTTCTATTCTCTTATGTTCTGTAATGTCTCTTGCAATCCAAACTATTATGCTTTGCCGATCCATACTCTGGGAAGCAAGTGATGTCCTCCCTTCATACCACCGTGTTCCAGCAGGCATTGTAATTTGATATTCCAGTACCTGATTTTTTCCTGTATCCACAGTTTGCTTGATCGTATTCAAAAATACAGCGGCATCCGCTTCTGGAAAAATATCATGGATGTACTTGCCCTTGTACTCAATTAAATGAGCATATCTTGGGTTGTGTTGTGATGTCCAAATATCAATGTATTTGCCTTTTTCATCAAAAATAAAAGCAATATCGGGAAATGCTGTCAAAAAACTGTGCAATCTCGATTCACTGGTGTGCAACAATTCCTTGGCCTGCTTCCCTTTCCATGTTTCTTTTTGCAAAATTTGGCTGGTTCTAAAGAATTTTATTATCAAGATGATGATCAGTATTCCTGCGATCGCTGAAAAAAAGAACCAAGTACCATTTTCTTTGAATATTGCAAAAAGGACATTTAAAGGAAAAATAAGCAAAATAAACAAACTGAGCCACTTTACCCAAATTTTCCGAGATTTATGCTGCTTGTTGTATTCTTTATCCCTTGGCATATTCATTTTCCCAGGAGCTTTGATAAAAATAAGTTGGTTGCTTTAAATTTATACTCTTTCAAATATTAAATATAAATTAAATATAAATTAAATATAGCATAAAAATAACACTTTGCACATAAAATATATTAATCTTGTTAATGGGACTTGTCTGATTTTTTCTGATCCTTTATTCTACTGTGCTTGCCCATGTTTACAGGGCATAAAAAAACAGGCACATATTGAAGGGCGTAATGAAGAAAAATGTAAAAATTACACTAAATCGAAAGGATATGTATGGAAAGTCGTTGGAATGATCATGAAGCCAAAGCTTATCTCAGTGACCCGCTCCAACTGAGGGTATATACTTCCCGGTTATTAGGACAAGAATCAGCCCTGGTTTCTCATGGAGGAGGCAACACCTCAGTCAAAACAGTAGCGCAAAATGTCTTCGGAGAAACAGAGAAAGTGCTTTATGTCAAAGGCAGTGGTTGGGATCTTGCGACAATCGAGGCAAAAGGATTTGCACCTGTGAAATTAGACCTTCTCTTGCGTATGGCAGAACTGGAAACATTAACAGATTTCGAAATGGTAAATGCACAAAGAACCGCTATGACCAATCCATACGCCCCCAATCCTTCCGTAGAGGCCATCCTACACGCAATTATTCCTTTTCAATATGTAGATCATACTCATGCCGATACCGTCCTCACCCTAACCAATACAGAAGATGGAGAAGAAAGAATACGGGAGATTTATGGGGACCAAATCATGATTGTTCCCTATGTGATGCCTGGATTCCTTTTAGCCAAAAAAATCTACGAAATGACACATGGGGTAGACTGGACAAAAATCAAGGGTATGGTTTTGATGAATCATGGTCTTTTTACATTTCATAACGATGCTCGAGAAAGCTATGAGCAGATGATTTATATGGTTTCTCAGGCAGAAGCATACTTTTTCAAGCAGGGAGTATGGGATGTGGTCACAAAAGGAGATGCCCATGAAGATTTGATCACATTAGCTCGGCTGAGAAAAGAAGTTTCTCAGGTTCGAGGGCAATCGGTGCTCGCAAAACTGGATAACAGTCCCGAAGCATGTGGTTTTACAAACCTTTCAGAAATGAAAGACATTGCCACAAGAGGCCCCATTACTCCCAATCATACTATTCGAACTAAGCCTTTTCCTCTAATCCTGGAAGGCGACTTCATCGATGCAATTCAACAGTATGCTTTTGCTTATCAAAACTATTTTCAGCGTTATGATGACGGTTCTTTAACTTGTGTCGACCTGGCTCCCCGTTGGGCAATTTGGCCTAAGCATGGTACCATTGCATTTGGAGAAAATATCCAGGAAACCAGCATTATCTCCAAAATCGCAAATAATACAGTTATTGCCATCCAACGGGGAGAAGCGCTGGGAGGATGGAAACCTTTGACAGAAAAAGAGATTTTTGAGGTAGAGTACTGGGAATTGGAACAAGCAAAGCTTGGAGGTAACAAACAATTGCCCTTTGAGGGAAAAAGCGTATTGATCAGTGGAGCTGCTAGTGGAATAGGTAAAGCATGTGCCGAAATGTTGCATGCCCAAGGAGCTGCAATAGTGGCATTGGACATTAATCCAGCAATTAAGGAAATTTTTAATCAGCCAGATCAAATTGGAATTGCATGTGACCTTACCAACCAAGCAGAGATGGAAGCTGCTGTTAAAAGCGTCATTCAGCATTTTGGAGGATTGGATATTCTGGTCAGTAATGCCGGTATTTTTCCAAAAGGACAAAAAATTGAAGAAATAGATGCAGAAATTTGGAACCGCTGCATTGAGATCAACCTCACCAGCCATCAGCGCTTACTGCAGGCATGTACTCCCTATTTGAAATTAGGGATTGATCCGAGTATTGTGATCATTGCCTCAAAAAATGTGCCTGCTCCCGGACCTGGAGCAGCAGCCTATTCTGTTTCAAAAGCCGGATTAACACAGCTCGCTCGTGTGGCGGCACTGGAGTTGGGAGGTGATGGAATTCGTGTGAATATGCTGCACCCCCATGCTGTTTTTGATACAGCAATCTGGACTGATGAAGTGTTGACAAATCGTGCAAAGCATTATGGGATGAGTGTCGAAGAATACAAAAAGAACAACTTACTCAAAGTCGAAATCTCTTCTAAAGATGTTGCCGCTCTGACATGTGCAATGGCAGGAGATATTTTTTCTAAGACCACAGGAGCACAGGTGACTATTGATGGAGGAAGTGATCGGACTGTTTAAAAATTAACAATGTCAGAGGAATTGATATTGATTGCATCGGTATCTATATCAATGATTCCGCTGGAAACGTAGTCTTTTCCAATGTCTGTGCTGGTTTTTCCCAGGGGCCAATAGTGTGCTAAATTTACGGTTTTTGTGTAGTTTTGATAGCTTTCTCTCAAATCCAGCAGATATCCACCACCGGAATCATAGATGCTGGTTATTGCTGAACCACTCAAAGCGGAGTTCCACATGGCAATAGAATGAATTTTACCATCAAAGTACCGACTGGGATCAAAAGTAAACTCTTGCCCTACCAGGATTTGCCGGTTGCTGTCAACCATGGTACTGGAACTGTCACTATTCTTGGTATAGGGAGTGTCTTCTATGCTGTTTTGATACATTTTTAGGTTGGTTCCATCCCATGTTACGACAATGTGAGCAGTATTCGAGCCTAGTGTGGTGTTGCCAATATAGTTTTTAATATCAAAGGCAAAACTATCTTTGATAACAGTCCTTAACTTTCCACTGCTTGACATAATGGCTATCCAATTGTCCAAGTCTGTTGTTCCATTGCGAATTTCCAAAATTCGTGCGGTATCGTTGAAAGAGTCTGCTTGCAGCCATATTGAAATGGTCCATTCATTGGAGATTCCAATGCTCTGAGAAGTGGCATTCATCAAATATTCACTGCTTCCATCAAAATCAACTGCTTGTGTGTGGAAAGCCATCGTCGTCGTGGTTGTGCTGGTGACCGTCACTGTTTCTTCCTCAACCCAATTCAGTGTAATTTTTTCCTGAACGTTCTTAGGATTTCCACTCCACAGCCAACTGATCCCTCCAGAGATTTCTTCTAATATTCCTCCCCGCTGGTTTTCTGGGACAGACGTCACGTACACATGCATTTCTTTTGTCCGATCACTAAGAAAATCACATCGTGTTTGATGGTTGCAACGGTATTGTCGAGAGCGATCTTCGTACCATCTGAGTTCACTATCCGAGGCCCCATTCACCGTCACAGTGATTGTTTCCCCTGGTGATACACTATCACTGGGAATTGCACGTAAATAGATGTCTGGATCTTCTGCACATCCTAATACGAAGAGAATTAAAAACAGGAGGATACTGATCCTATCCACATACTTGGAGAAAGTTTTCATTTTTCAAGGGACCCTAGGTAATTTCTCTCTAGATATCTTCATTTCTGCTCATGATACCATTCCTTGATAGTAAAAATAAAAGAATGAAATCTACTTAGAACTATGGAGGAGAAAAAAAGTATTTGGTTCATACGGATCGTAACTGTGTTGATTTTGAAACTGTTTTCTAGAAGCCATAGAACAGAAACAGCCAATGGATCAAGTATGGTAATCAATATCTATACCATTCATTTTTCGGACAAATGGCACACGCCTCGTTTGGAGATTCAATCAGCCTGTATTCACATCAGAGCCCTACTTTAGGCCGGAAGTTTAACAACCATTTGAAGAGTGTATGAAATTGAGTCACGATGAAGCAGTAAAACACGGGCTCGATAATAAACTTTAAGCGGTCACTTTCAACCCATTCATATCGATTAGCCAGCATGATAATTGCGACTGCATAGAAAAAGGGGAGGCTCAGGGCAAATCCATTTATCATGTTTTGGAGAATATTCCTGCGTAAACGACATACTTTTAACAACCATATAACGACGGCTGACAGCCCAATCAGAATCAAACTCAAATGAGAAAACATCGAATCGTGAATGACTCTCCAGGAAAGCCTTGGAACCAAAGCGTGATCTCGGTATTGAGAGGACGGCTTAAGAAACTTCTCGAAGCTTACTAAAATCGAACGTTTGATAGCAAGCATTGTCTCATAGGGGTGATCCATAATTTGTTCCTTACAAATTTTATTGTAAACTAAATTGTCACGATATTGCTTTTCCGTATTATACGTATCCCATGGTAATAGGCGAGTATCGTTTGGATAGGAATATCGAATGGATTTTCCCGTTTCAATAAGTTCTGCATCCGAAGGTTTGTACCAGATTATGCCGCATAAGTGATAGCCACCAAATGTAGCTGAAGAAAGAATTCCAAAAACTAATTTTTGTTTCAGAAAATAAGGGCCAAGGATGATACTAGCCGTTGCTAAAAAAACAAAAATTTGACGACGATTCAGCTTCATCAGAAGGAGTGAAAACAACAATATTGGTAGAAAAAACCATTGAAAAATTGTTCTTGTCAGCATAAGCATACCCACGGCTATACCCAATCGAATCGCATTGGTCGTCATGCTTCCAATCTGCCATTTCATGCTTTGAGTACGCCATAGTTCATAGAAAAACCATGAGGTGAGCAGTGAGCTCAACATAGTACCGTCAAGCAAGGTGATGTAATAGATAAGTGCAGGGTGAACCATCCAAAATAAGCTGAACAAAACAGCACTGCACCTCCCGCAAAGTAACAGCAGCCATCTGTAAATTAAAACTATCTGCAAAGCACCAAACACCATCCAAACCTTATACAAAAAAGCATCGACTGCTCTAAGCAAATTATCTGGTTTCATCAAACCAACCAACTGTACTACTACTCCTCGCACAAGATCCAATCCAGGAGGTTGTTTGTGAAGATACCAGAGAGAGCGTATAGGAAATTCCAAAAGAGATTTGACAGGTAAGGTTTGCATCATTTCATCTGACGTCCACTTCTGAAAATACAAGCCATCAAGCAGATAAGGCTTCGCCCATGATTCAAGAAGAAGTAAAAAACTGATTCCCATGATAAACAAAAACAGGCTTACCTTATTCTTTTGATTATAAACCCGGGATACATTCATCTAGTTCCTATATTATTTGCGCAATTTTATAAGTTTAGTTCAATTGTTTCCAGGCGCAAAAGGCCGGCTCAATCTTAAATGGATGTGGATTTGTTTGACTTGATTCACATGAACAGGAGGAGATACCAGCACCATTCTATCTGAAAATCCTAATTTTCGATAAGTTGGAACTTCAAATATCTTACGTATGATTCCTCGTTGTTGCCAGCCTGGAATAGGGTCAATTGTTTTGAGTGCATCATTAAATTTTTCTTTGCTTGCGAAGGTCTTTCCTTTAAAATTTTCCAGATCGTTGACCAACGATGTGTCAAACTCAAATGACTGCTCATATCCCAGAATTTCATTGAGTTTTTGTTGCAGGTTTCTGTTTGTTTTCAAAGCTTTCAGGATGTCAAGACCCTGTTGGTGTATGTGGTAGCCTTCCATGACTTGCAGGTTGTGATAGTCCCAGAAGTCCTGAAGAGGATTCACATGAAAAGTATATAAAAGTTGTCTTTGTATTCCCACAAAATTGATTTCTTCCACTTGAATCAAACTTCCTGGCCTTGGATCGAGGATAATCGACAGCCTGTCAAGATTCAAGGCATGTGGGAGGCTCAACATGATTTTTTGAAATGTGTTTGCCTCTATAATCTGAAAGGCAGCAGTTGCTCTGGTAGAAATAAAAGGATCTGCAGGATGAGGGTCTGGAAATTCTCTATTGGGATAAGTGACCAGAAATCCATCAATGGCACGAGGTATCCATAGATATTGAAAAACATAAATGAATATCAAGCATAGCATACCAAGTGAGGCAGTAAGAACTCGTCTTTTATTCCAGAGAGTGTAGAAAGAGAACCATCGGGCTGATACAGGATGGATTTGTTGTAGCGCATACCAATTCAAATCTGTTGGTTGGGTACGCATACAATGAATTACCAGAAAATTCAGTAGTTTTTTTAATTGGATCAATAAATCACAATAAACCACATAATGATGAAGCAATGGTATAGGGATTGATTCGGAAGCGGGAAGCAACAACTCCAAAGAAGTGTTTTTAAACCACACATGGCCTTTTTTAACAAAGCGATGAATCCTAGACTGTACTCTGGCATCAAGGGGGTTATTCGATAGATTTCCTAAACAGTTTTTGAAGGAGTTCAGAGAGTTGGAAAAGGTTTCCAATGCTTCAGCAGGAGAGAAGTTCTCATGTTGGTTGAGAAATAACTCAAAATCACTGCGAGCTTCTGCACAACTTTCTAAATTGTACTGAAGAAAATTAAAAATCGCATTGGATGGATCAGAATTGCTGGAACACATGATAATTCCATATTGTAAAATTATGAAAACCAAATCAGGATCTACTCACAATAGCTCATTTTTTGTCCGTAAAATAAATTTCTCGCAAATGCCCAAGTCCTCTTTCCCACTATATTGCTTATAATTGATAAATTTGCCTAATGGAGGATTGTAATAAGACATGTGACAAAAATTATTGGGAGGCTGCCTAATAGTCAGTCCATTGAACGTATTATATTTTAAGTTATAATAGCTTTCTCTCCAATTGAAGCACCCCATGATCAAGACCGCCAGGCAAATACCGATGAAATGCTTATCACTCTTCCCTGCCTGACTTTTCATAACTGACTGCCAGGCAATGGCGACACCCAAGATGAGCAGAAAATCGGTATAAATGAAATAAAAACTGGCATAAGACCTCAAGCGAAAAACCATTTCTAAAAACAAACTCAGCCCTATGAGGGACAAGACTTTCAAAACAATTAGGATGTTTTTTTTATAGAGCATCACAATACAAAAGATCACTAACAGCAAATAAATAAAAGAAAACGCGTATTTGTTCACATCTGAGATAAACGGCAGTTTGTTGTAAAGCGTATTCACCAAATTTTCGAATAACCCGCTGACATAGCGGGGATTATCACGCTCTTGAATGAAGCTCCTTCCATGCTCGACAAAGTACATCAAAATTTTGTGGTTCCTGGGATTATAATTGAAAAAATTAAAATAAAATCCTGCACCAATGCCAGCAAAAAGAGCTGAAAATAATGTAACCGTGTTTAAAATAGATTTGAGAAAAAACCGTTTCACGATGAGACCAAAAATCAGGAAATACAAAACAATGAAATAATGATACCAGCTAACCCGGTAAGTCGTCAGCAACAGGGTAGATTGTACCAGAAGGGGAAAGGTAACGATTGTAAACAAAATAATGCAGGAAACCTCGCTGATCCTATTAAAATCTGCATTCAGGCGTTCTATCATGAGTTGATGCGGTGCTTTTGGTTTTCCAAACACGAGTGCCAAAAATGGCAAAGAAAAAATACCAATCACTATTTGTACTTTTGTCAACAGAGCCAGATAAGAGAAAATACCGCACATAAAAATGAAAAAAATTTGTTTTTTTATCGGACTTTGCAGCGCCAGCAGCAAAGAAAACACAGCCAACATAAAAAAATAAGCAGATAACAATTCTGCTCGAATCACCAAAGAATGGATCGCAATCCCTTGTGTTGTGGCCAACAACAGGCCTAGAGCACAAGATAATATTTTATCCTTGGTCAATAAAAATAAGCCTCCAGTAAAACTAATGACAAAAACAATAGCCAGTATTATTATGAAAATACGTCCCGAATAGACCAGTGGAGCAAACAGACTTCCAAAAGGCCCTGTTGAAAGCAGCAATTGGTGCATGTCAACAAGTGGTATGGCGCTGATCCAATAAGCAAATTTTAGCCAGAAAGAAAGCAAGAGACTGAAAGTGTAGGCGGTATGATCAAAATAAGTCTGAGGTAAGCCTGCATTGAAAAGGAGTGCCTGCCCCAGCATCACCTCATCATTATCAGAGACATCCGTAAAGGGAGCATGTATTCCACGAAGTAATGGAATGGAAGCAATGATCCCGACAATACTGAGCATGAAAAACAAGCTGATAATCTTTTGTGAATGTTTTGATATAAGTCTCATTTTCTCTTGCTAAAAATTCATTTCATAGTCTTGATTGATTGATTCGGGAGTTATTTCAAAAAATCATTCTTAAATTTAAATAAAATACCATCTGAGGATTCAGCTATTAAGCTTCTGTTGAATTCCTGGAACATATTTTTATTGGCAATAGGAAATATATTTGGAATAAACAAATAAAAACCAGAATTTCCAAATTTTTTGAGCTTTTCTTCTAATAATTC
>JADGAT010000039.1 GCA_015231885.1 SAR324 cluster bacterium | reverse complement strand
AATGGCAATTTGGGCAGGGTTCCGCTATTCGATATCGTTGTGGGAGTTTCATTTGGAGTGGCTTCTTCTGTTTGCGATGGGGATGGGTAGTTGGTGTTGGTATCTGCGTTTGAGAACAATTGCTGGCTTTTTTTTTCTCGGAAGCTTTCTTTTAGTGTACCATCTTTTTTTTCTTTTACCAGAATGGCAGCATAGATTAGACGCGTATTCTATTGATACTCCACCTGTATGGATTCAGGGGACCGTGATTCAGGTATTTCCAGAAAATGGATATTTAACCATTACGTTAGCACCCGCCGATATTTATCTGCAGAAAGATCAACAGCATTTTCTGGAAATATCAATTCGTTTTTTAAAAAAACGAGCTTTGTTACGCTCTTTTTATTATCAGCGTTCTATTCAAGTCAGTGGTCTATTAAAATCAGCCGACTTGAAAAATCAACGCCTTACGATCCTTTTGGAAGATGTTTTGTACCATTCCACTCTTTTTCCATTGGACAGGGCTTTTTATTTCGCTCAGGTGCTGCGGCAGCGTCTGATCAAGCGTGCTGCTTTTTATTTGCCTGCGGAAATTTTTGAATTGTATTCTCCTCTGATTCTGGCTAAATCGGTTTACCGTTCGGAGGTGCGCGAGCTGTTTCGCAACACCGGGATGGCCCATTTGCTTAGCATCAGCGGATTGCACATTGGGCTGTTGTTTTGGCTGGGGATGGGAGTGGTCAAACAACCGGGCCGCTTTTCAGAAAGACTGTTGGGGTGGGTCTATTTTCCGCAGTTCTGTCAAGTGCTCACCCTGATTGGGTTGTGGTGCTACGTGGGATTGCTTGCTTTTCCAATTCCCGCTTTGCGTGCTGTGGTGATGTTGACGCTAATGATGTTGCTGCGTTGGACCGGGCAGGCACATGCTTCTTTGCAGGCATTGTTGACAACAGCTTTTCTATTCATCAGTGTCAATCCAGCTGTTATCTATGATCTGTCGTTTCAACTCTCGTTTGTTGCCGTTCTGTACATTATTATTTCCCTTCCTTTGTTGCTTCCTGTATCTCAGAAAAATTTCTGGCATAAAATGTGGAAAACGGGAGTGAACAGTTCACTGATCACAGCCAGTGTACTGCTTGGTATTTTCCCTATTCTGGCTGCTCATTTCCAGCAGCTGTCACTGGAGCCTTTCTGGCTCAACATCGTGATGCTTCCGGTACTTGCTTTTTTGGTACTGCCGGTTTGTTTTGCCGCTTTCTTCCACAGCCTTTTTCTACTAAATGCTCCTCCATTTCTGTGGCTCGAAAAGGAGCTGTTTCAGTTGAGCGAGTGGAGCTTGAAAATCTGGCTGGAAATTCTAAACATTCTGCATCAATGGGGGAGTTGGGGAACCTTCTCTGTGCAAATCCAGTGGGAGGGATGGCAATATAGTTGTTATTATCTGGGCACTTTGCTCATTTATTACTTGCTGTACCGCAAGTTCAGAAAGGCAGAGTAGAGTGGATATTTGACAATGGTATTCCCTGATAATTCAGGAAAAGAATGTCCTGCATCTAATCTCATAAAGCTACTCCTTAAGGAATGCTTTGATGCTCGAAATATTGAAGTCTTTTTTATCATGCATGCCAAAGAAGCACAACTTTCCCAGGGGTTCATAAAAAGCTGGTAGAATTATGTGGAAAGCAGATAGGGTGAAAGCAGGCAACTGCAAAAACCATTTTGAGGAATAAATTTATGCATGACAATACAACAGCCCGGTTACTGATCACTTGCCCAGATTGCCCTGGGATTGTTGCATCCGTATCCAATTTTTTCTATAACCATGGTGCCAATATCACTGCTTTGGATCAGCATTCTACAGATCCGGAGGGAGGGACATTTTTCATGAGGGTTGAATTTCAAACGCCTCATCTGGATATTTCCCGCCCTGTCCTAAGCCAGGCTTTTTCTCAAGCGGTTGCTGAACGCTATCAGATGGACTGGGAAATAAGCTATGCTTCCGATCATAAAAAAATGGTCATCTTTGTCTCAAAATATGATCATGTTCTCTTGGAGCTGCTTTGGAGATGGTCTCGTCATGAGCTTCCTACCGATATTTCGATGGTCATCAGCAATCATGGAGATTTAAAACAGTCTGTGGAATCGTTTGGTGTGCCTTTTTATGAAATTCCGGTGAGTCGAAACAATAAGGAAGACGCCGAAAAGCAAGCCTTGGAAATGCTAGCAGGAAAAACCGATCTGATCATTTTAGCGCGCTATATGCAAATTTTAACAGATCGTTTTGTCGAACAGTATGAGAATAGGATTATTAATATTCACCATTCATTTTTACCAGCCTTTGTGGGGGCCGATCCGTATCGTCAAGCTTATGAAAAAGGAGTCAAATTGATTGGTGCAACAGCACACTATGTGACGGCAGAGCTGGATAAAGGACCCATTATTGAACAGGATGTGAATCGGGTTTCTCATCGATATAAAAGAGACCATCTCCGACAGTTGGGACAGGATATTGAACGCAATGTTTTATTCCGTGCCGTTAAGTGGCATTTAGAAGATCGGATCATTGTTTACAAAAATAGAACCATCGTATTTGTATAGACGCTGCGAAATCATTCCGTTATACTCATGGAGTTGCAGGGGAATTAAAGCAACCCACAGAGATATTCATGTGAGTCTATTTTTCAACATATGTATCAGGGGGCAAAATGAGAAAAATACAAGCAATGTTATCCAATGGGCTATGGATTGTTTCTTTTTTTATGATCTTTTCTTCTAGTGCAGGAGCTCATGAAGATGGGCTGAGGGGGCCGGCGTTCAGTGATCCGAAAAAAATACACGAAATGCCGACAGAGTGGCAAAAACGCCCTGTCCAGCATGATTCTTCTGTGGGCAAAGTGGATCTTTCCATTGATATCAATCAACAGCTGTATC
Organism: SAR324 cluster bacterium; assembly: GCA_015231885.1. Classification (GTDB taxonomy): domain Bacteria; phylum SAR324; class SAR324; order SAR324; family NAC60-12. The sequence goes on along the minus strand of JADGAT010000039.1, from coordinate 43,416 downwards.
CTTTTCTTGAGCCGCTGGTACAGCAGTATGCCCATGAGAAAAATATAAAAATTAATATCCGGGAGAGTACCTGCGGTCGGTCGGCGGGAAAACTTTTTCGTAAAGAATTGGACATGGGTGCATTTTGTTGTCCGACAGGGGATACAGATCGCTTGCCGGGTCTTCGTTTTCATACCTTGGGGATTATTCCCATTGCTCTTCTGGTTCATCCCGATGTGGCCCTTAATGATATTTCTCTGGCACAAGCAAGGGATGTTTTTCAAGGAAATATTTCCCGCTGGTCTGAGTTGGGAGGAAAAAATATACGAATCAAGCCCATTGCTTCCCTTCATTGCAAAAAAAGGCCGGGTCACTGGAGGCTCTTGTTGAAAGATGAAGAACTTTTCACTTCAAAATTTATGGATGTGGGAGGAATGCCAGATCAGATTGCGCTCTTGTCTTCCACTCGGGGAGCAATTGGATACGAAACGCTGAATACTGCCAACCGTTTCAAGCATAAAGGAATTGTGAAATTTCTTACGATTGAAGGCTTTTCTCCAGAAGACACCTCTTTTTTGTTATCAGCGAAATATCCCATTTATCGAGTCTATAACATAACCACATGGGAAGGAGAAAACTTGAGAAATCCTTATGCCGAAGGATTAGTGAATTATTTACTCCAGCATGTGGAAAACCTGGCTGACAAATATACCGTGATTCCTCCATCAAAACTCAAACAAGCCGGATGGAAGTTTGATGGAAATGAATTGATTGGAGAGCCAATGTGATTTAAGAGTGGAATTGATATGAACACCATTCAAAAATATTTGGTTCGGATTCCTTTAACGCTCAAAATGATCACGTTAACAGTGATGGTCGGGGTAGGCGTCTGGGCAGTATTGGACCAAATTCTCAATCGAACGGTTACAGGTATTTTCAGGACACAGCTAATTGAGCGACTCAATCGACAGGCCCCAATTTATCGATTGGGTTTCAATCGTTATGTGTTCACACACAACCGACTGCTCCAGCTTCTGGTAAAACAGCAAGCGATCATCAATCACCTGCAGCAGCAGGAAGGAACCATCTTTGAAGACATGGATGTTAAATACTATAAACGTCCTCCATTTTGGTTTGCAAGTCAGTCCATTCAAAGAGGCTTCATCAGTCCACGCTTTGCGCTCTTGCTCGATGGGAACGAGCGTGTGAGGGAGGTGTATTTAGGAGGACAGATGCCTCTCCCTCCACCGTTGTTAAAATTACCCAAATATCTGATTGAGCTGAGTACCAATGAAAGCTATTTGACAACCATTGAAGGATTTCCTTATTTGGTTACCTCCGAACCCGTACGAGCCACTGGTGAAAAAAAGTTGGGAACTTTATTGCTGGCCAGTCCCATGGATGAAGAATTTCTGGAGATTGCACTGGCTGAATTTCCCCAGGAAATCATCGTGGTGCTGGTACGTTCAGACAAACCTCAAATATTGGTGAGCAGCGATCCTGAACAGTTTCCTGTTGGCATGATGCTAAAACATGTAGATAAAGACCATCTCATATCAGGACAGGAGTTTTTCGAATGGGGAAGTTCCGAAATGAATTTTAAATTTGTCCTGTTGGTTTCCACCAGAGAAATCGAATCTCTGACGGCCCAGTTTATCCCGGAAGTTCGTCGGTATCGTCTGATTTTTGCCCTGGTTTTTATTGTTTCGTTTGCCTTGGTCATGTTTTCGATCACAAGACGTATCAAACAACTGACCCAGCATATTGAAGAATTTTCTCAAAAGGCACTTGGCAGCGAAAAACAGAAATTTCAAAGCGGAGACGAACTGTTTGCTCTGGAAAAAAGATTTGATCGTCTGACAGAGGAAGTCGTTAGCTCTAATGAGACCATACGCAAAGAGATTAAAGAAAAAGAAAAATCACTGAATTCTTTACGTACTGCCCAAGATCAGTTGATTGTCCAAGAAAAACTAGCTTCTTTAGGAACATTAACAGCAGGAATTGCTCATGAAATCAAAAACCCTTTGAATTTTGTGGTAAACTTTGCAGAGCAAATCACTGAATTGAGTGAGCAATTGGAGGAACAGCTGAAAACAATCAATGGAGAACAAAATGATGAAGAACTCCTGCGATTGCTGAGATCTCTGCATACATCAGGTACTGCTGTCAACCGTCATGGGCAGAGAGCGGACAAAATCATTCAGGCCATGCTCCTCCATGCCAGAGAACAAAGTGGAGAGACACAATTGACGGATATCAATGCTTTGCTGGATGAATATGTTAAACTTTCTTTCCACAGTATGCGTGCTACGGAACAAATGTTTACGACCACCTGGACCTCTGATTTTGATGATTCTGTTGGAATTGTTGAAGTGATTCCACAGGACCTCAGTCGAGTTTTTTTGAATATTCTTAATAATGCGTTTCATGCGACTCATGAACGTTCCAGGGCGATGGAAAATGGATTCAAGCCATTGATCCAAGTCTCCACCAAAAATCTTGGTGATCAAATAGAAATTCGCTTTTGGGATAATGGAAAGGGTATTCCAAAAGAAAATCAGAAGAAAATATTTGAACCTTTTTTTACAACCAAATCTGCAGGAGACGGGACAGGACTCGGGCTTTCTCTTAGTTATGAAATAGTGGTTCAGGAACACCAAGGCTCTCTCCATGTGGAAAGTGATGAGGGAGAATACACGGAATTTATTATACTGTTGCCAAAAAAATGAATGCTGAAACATCAGGCACATCGCAGTTAGAAAGACGAAAATAATAACATGCTAAAGTTACTCTGGATTTTCATCGAGATTCAAGGAGTTTTATCGGGCGCATAGCTTGCTTGCTATGTAACCATTAAAGCAACGCAGGAGATCGCTGCAAAGACAAGTAGATTTGGTAAGTTATTGTTTGAGCATTCCTTTAATTTAAGAGATGAGAAAAGTGCAAAAGGACGATCAGGATGTGTTGGGCATGAGGGAGTTCAGGGAACGAATCTTTCCTGCTATGCAAAAAGACCAATGGGAATTCCAGTCCCGTTACCGCAGAATACTCAAACGAAAGAGGCAAAAAAAAAGTTGGAAAAAAGAATACGAGCAGCTGCTTAAAAAGATCGAATTGTCCTCTCAATTCCGACAAAAACGCTTAGACGATCAACCTTCTATTTCCTACCCTCCCAACCTTCCCATTACAGAATATCGCGAAACGATCATTGATGCCATTCAACAACATCAGGTTCTGATTATTGCTGGAGAAACAGGTTCTGGAAAGACCACCCAAATCCCAAAAATGTGCCTGGAAGCAGGTCAGGGAATTGCTGCAAAGATTGGCTGCACACAGCCACGACGTCTTGCAGCAACTTCGGTGGCGAGACAGATTAGCAAAGAGCTGTCTGTTGAGTTAGGAAATGAGGTCGGGTATAAAATTCGATTTTCAGAAAAGGTGTCAGAGAAAACCTATATCCAAATAATGACCGATGGCATTTTATTGTCAGAAATGCAGCATGATCGTTTTTTGAACCGTTATGACACGATCATGATTGATGAAGCCCATGAGCGGTCTTTGAATATTGATTTTTTACTGGGATATTGTAAGCGTTTGCTGAACAAACGCTCTGATTTGAAATTGATTATTTCGTCGGCTAACCTGGATATACCTCTTTTTACTGCTGCATTTGACAATGCCCCCCTGGTTGAAGTATCCGGGCGTATGTATCCAGTAGAAGTTTCCTATCGGCCTTTGGATGAAGGGTTGGAAGAGACAGGAGAGTTGACAGTGAATGATGCAGTGGTGAACACTGCCCGCAATATTATGGAAACAACATGGCAGGGCAATATTCTGATATTCATGTCAGGAGAGCAGGAGATTCGCGAAGTCATCGGGCGGCTCGAAAATACAAAACAGGATGTCGAAATTTTACCCCTTTATGGCCGTCTGAGCAACCAGGAGCAAAATAGAATTTTTCAAAAGTCTTCTCAACGCAAAGTGATTGTGGCAACCAATATTGCTGAAACCTCTCTGACGATTCCTGGCATACGTTATGTAATTGATAGCGGACTGGTGAGGATTAGCCGTTACAGTAACCGTTCCCATACCCAGCGATTGCCGGTAGAACTCATTTCCCAAAGCAGTGCTAACCAGCGTAAAGGAAGAGCAGGAAGAGTGGAGGCCGGGGTCTGTATTCGCCTTTATTCTGAAGAATCCTTTAATAAGCGTCATGAATTTACGGAACCCGAAATATTAAGATCCTCCCTGGCTGGTGTCATTTTACAAATGAAGATACTGGGCTTGGGAGAAATCGCAGACTTTCCCTTTATTGAATCTCCTTCTGCTGCTGCAATCCGAGGGAGTCTTCGGCTATTGAAAGAATTGGGGGCATTGGATGAAGAAAACCAGTTGACAGGAATCGGCAGGGAAATGGCATCACTTCCTGTAGAGCCTAGAATTGCCCGGATGCTGTTCGAAGGACGCCAGCAGAATTGCCTAAAAGAAGTGCTGGTTGTTGCTGCAGGAATCTCAATTCAGGATCCCAGGGAATATCCCTTGGAAAAAGAGACCCATGCCAGGCAAATGCATAGTATTTTTATTGACCGTGACTCAGATTTCCTGACATTGTTGAACCTCTGGAATAAGTATCATGAAGAATGGGACAGTCGGCGCAGTGAAAATAAAATGCGTAAATTTTGTAAGCAGCATTTTCTCTCGTTTATCCGTATGCGGGAATGGCGGGACATTTACCACCAACTGAAGATGATTCTCAGTGAATTGCCGGGTTTTCAGCTGAATGATATTCCTGGCGACTATCGGGAAATTCATATTTCCGTTCTTGCTGGATACCTCAATCAAATTGGGTTGAAAAAACAGAAAAATTTGTATCAGATGGCCGGAGACAAAGAAGTTATGATTTTTCCTGGTTCGATGGTGTATCATCGTGGAAAGGCTTGGATTGTTGCGGCAGAACTGGTGGAAACATCACGTTTGTTCGCTCGGAAAGTCGCTAATATTGAGGACGATTGGCTGGAGACCGTCGGTGGAAGTTTGTGCCGACGTACTTATTCAGAAGCCTATTTTGATAAAAAATCAGGCAGTGTGATGGCCTATGAAAAGGTGACGCTGTATGGACTTGTGATTGTTCCAAAACGACGTGTGCTCTTTGGAAAAATCAATCCTGCTGAGGCAACGGCTGTTTTTATTCGGGAGGGACTCGTGGAAGGAAAACTCCACTCCCACCACAAGTTTTTTCTGCACAATCAGGCTTTAAAAAAAGAGATGATTGAAAATGGGGCAAAAATTCGGCGAAACTATGAATTTGAAGTGGAAGCCGCAATGGAAGATTTTTATGCCCAGTATCTTTATAATATATGCTCCATTCACGATCTCAATGGCTTGATCAAAAAGAAAAATAGAGAAAACGAAACGCGTTTTTTATTTATGAACAATGGCCATTTGGCGCCAGAACATTTTGCCCCCCCTTCTTCTGAAGCATTTCCCGATCACTGGACTGTTGGTAATCATCATTTGGAGTTGGACTATCAGTTTACCCCAGACAAAGAAAAAGATGGAGCCACCCTCCGTGCGCAAAAAAGTATATTGCCTTATCTGGATGTCAATACACTGGAATGGCTGGTTCCAGGATTGAGGGAAGAACGAATTTATCACTTGTTGAAAGCGCTGCCTAAAAAAATCCGCAAGCAACTGGTTCCTTTGTCTCAAACCGCACAGAAGATTACCAGCCGCTTGGTACCTTCTTCGCAACGGTTTATAGAGGCATTGTCTGTTGATATTCGAGAAAATTATGGACTTCATATTGCGTCTGTTGATTGGAAACCAGAATGTTTGCCAGACTATTTAAGGATTCGGTTGGAAATCTACGATGAACAGGAACAGCTCGTCGCATCAGGAAGAGATTTGGCATCTATCCTCAAGGAAAAGCCAGGATTGCTTGAGGAAAAAAAAGAAAGCCGGGATTTGGTGCAGGAGCTCCCACAGTGGAAGGAAGCCTCTAAAAAATGGAAAATTAAAAAGCTCACGGGGTGGTCTTTTGATGCACTTCCCCCACAAATTGAAATTGCGGCTCCTCATGGCATTCCTCTGTATGCCTATCCTGGGTTGAAAGTGAATGAGGAGGGGATCCACCGCTGTCTGTTCCTTCGGAGAGAGGAAGCTCTCCAAGAAACAAAAAAGGGATTGGTTCAGCTGCTAGGGCTTAGTATGGGGTCTGAAATTGTTTGGATCGAACGAGATTTACGGGAATTGCGGGAATTGGAGAATTTGTATTCCCCTTTTGGAACAGTTTCTCAATTGAAAAAATATGCAAAAATCAGTCTGTATGCTTATCTATTTGACACACCCTGGGTGGAAAATCGCGCCGCATTTGAAAAGGTCTTGGTCTCCTCACAAAAGAAAATCAAGGGGCTGTGGCTGCGCTTTAAAAAACAGTTACGTCTGGTTTTAGAACAGTATTCCGAAACCGAAAATGCTCTAAATAAACATTTGGCCGATTCCCTTTTTAAAGAGCAATATGAAGAATTAGCTGCAAATTTATCCAGATTGATGCCTTCTGATTTTGTAAAGACGATTCCTTATGAAAAATGGCAGCACATCATTCGTTATTTGAAAGCATTGAGTATTCGTGCAGAACGTATTGCGTTGAATTGTATCAAAGATCAAGAAAAGGCTGAAGATCTGACGCATTATTTAAAAACATGCCGTGTCTTGCAGCAGCAAGATGACTTGACCGAAGAACAGAAAATGTGCCTGGAAGAGTTCTATTGGATGCTGGAAGAGTTCAAGGTGTCGTTGTTCGCACCTGAATTGCGAACAGCGATTCCCATTTCCAAAAAACGTTTAGACAAACAGTTGGACAAAATGAAACATGACTTAATTGACGTGGAGTCCGTCTATGCCTCGAAAATTCAGCAGTCTTAGAGCATGCCGTTTTCATCACCTGGAGAAACAGGTGCAATTTCCAGCACAGGCATGGCTTCAATCTCTTCAGCATCCATCATTTCAGCCAAACGTTGTACGGAGGAAATGATTTGTGATTGCTCCCAGTCTTTTAATTTCTGAAAACACTGCATGAAATCGTCTTGAAATAAAGTGGGGGCTTGCTCCAGGCTCATTTGTCCTTCAGACGTTAACTGTGCGTGTACAACCCGCTTATCCGATTCACTGCGAGTTCGTATCACTAGCCCCCGTTTTACCAGGCGATCTAAAATACTGGTAACAGTAGCCTGACTTAAATTGGCATGGCGGGCAATGGAGCCGATAGTCACATCGCCTAATTTATCAATCGCTTGCATTATCATAAGCTGTGGGCCTGTTAGTCCTGATATTTTCATCAATTTGCGCGATTGAATGTCCACTGCTCGAATGATTCGGCGGAGTGCTACTAAAACTTCTTCCTCTTTCTTCATTTACCTCCTCTTAACATGATTTTGGACTTTATTTCCTTTTTCATTTTATAGTCAATGATGCCTGATTAAATTGTATCGGCAGTAGAATGAAGAAAGATTGTCACTGTTTGTTTACCTAAATTTTCTGACAAAAGTAAGTGGTTTTTTAAAAATGTTTCACTTCTGTATAATTTGAAGATTGCATTCTATCTGAATGTTTTTAGTGTATTGCAGTTATAATTTTTAAATAAATACCTTTTGCCCACTAACTTTTGAATAACAATGGACTCTTATTTTAACATTTTTATTTTGTGTACGAAAAAAATAGATTTTATCATACAGGGAGTGGCTATAATGTGATCATTCCCGAATTTGTTGTTCAAAATGATTCCGGCACTTGCTATAAATGGGGATCCGGAGTTAGAATTTATTTTATGAAAACAATGTTTTGCAAAAAATGATTTGTCATGCCGGGCTTAGGGATCCAGAAAAATCTGGAAATTCTTTTGGATTCCGGATCAAGCTCGGAATGACACTATTTTCAACTCTGGATTCATATTTAAATATTTATGATAAAATCAAAAATACATAACATATAAAAGGTGTTAGGCCTGCAATCAAGATCATATTGTTTCGTTTACTAAGTATTTTGTTGAAATCTTTATTGCTTCTTTATATACTGAGCTCAAGACAACAGCTTGCCCAGTGGTTGGGGACATAATAATCAGTGAATAAAATAATCGAAATTTGGAGGAGAATTATGAGATACGGAATAGCCGTTTTACTAATTGTTTTGAGTTCTTTTATTTCTCAGGCTTATGCGGCCTGCGGTAAAGTTACAGTGGCAGACATGAACTGGAGCTCTGCAGAATTGATAGCTAATATTGACGTTTTTATTTTGGAGCATGGCTTTGGTTGTGATGCGGAATTGGTTCCTGGTGATACGATGCCAACCGGAACATCCATGATCGAAAAGGGAGAACCGGATATTGCTCCGGAACTTTGGAGTAATTCGTTCACCGAGGCTCTGCAGAAAGGAGTAGAGGAAAAACGCCTTCGCATTGCAGGAAGATCTCTTTCTGATGGGGGAGAAGAAGGTTTTTGGGTGCCCAAGTATTTGGTGGATAAAGACCCGAGTATCGCCACCATTGAAGGGGTTATTAAAAATAAAAAGCTTTTCAAACATCCGGAAAACCCTGATAAATATGCCTTCATGGGCTGCCCGGCAGGCTGGGGTTGTCAAATTTCCAGTAGTCATCTGTTTGAGGCATTGGAACTGAAAAAGCATGGGTTTGAAATGATTGATCCAGGATCGGGTGCTGGGCTGGCAGGTGCAATTGCCAAGGCATACGAGCGGAAAGAAGCTTGGTTCGGCTACTATTGGGCCCCCACCGATATTCTGGGTAAATACACTATGGTTAAAGTTGATTTTGGAAGTGGTGTGAAAAAAGACCATTTTTTAAATTGTCTTGCCAAGGCCAACTGTGAAAAACCGCAAGTCTCCATGTACCCTTCCTCTCCTGTGCACACGGTCACTACCGAACAGTTTGCCTCTAAAGCGCCGGAAGCCTATGAATATTTGAGTAAGCGTGCTTTTAAAAATGCACAGATGAACCAGCTGCTGGCCTGGATGAAAGACAACCAGGCCGATGGTAATATTGCCATGGAACATTTTCTGAAGAATTATGAAAGCACCTGGACTCCATGGGTTTCCTCTGCAGTTGCTCAAAAAGTAAAAAAAGCTTTAAAGCAAATGTAAGTGCTGGAAAGGAGATCTCTGTTTGTTCACCGATCTCTTGATTAACCTTTTTTGAGCTTAAAATATGTTTGACGCAAAATTTCCTTCCATGGATCGAGCCGATTTGCTCGCTATTCGAAAAGGGCTGGATTCTGGATACCGAGAGTTTTCAAGAGCCTATGGGGACATGATTGAAACTTTTTTTGATCCGCTGTTGTCCTTCCTCATCTGGTTTGAACAATTGCTGCTGGATGCTCCCTGGTGGTTGGTGCTCACAATCCTGGTGGGCATTGTCTATGGAGCAACGCGATCCTGGAAGCTCTCTGTGGGAGTGTTCTTATCTTTTCTTTGGGTTGGGTATTTCGGTATGTGGGAAAACACGATGCGGACAATGAGCATTATTACAGTATGCACGGTCATTTCAATTGCACTGGGGATTCCCATTGGAATCCTGATGGCCCGCTCCGATCGTGTACAAATGGTGGTGACTCCACTGCTGGATGTGATGCAGACCATGCCAGCCTTCGTCTATTTAATTCCTGTGGTCATGCTGCTGGGTATTGGAAAGATTCCTGGTGTGATTGCCGTTGTTATTTATGCCATTCCTCCAGTGATTCGTTTGACCAACCTCGGGATTCGGCTGGTGGATAAGGAGGTACTGGAAGCAGGAGATGCGTATGGTGCCAGCAGCGTTCAGCGCTTGGTTGGGATTCAACTGCCGTTGTCAATGCCCACCATCATGGCAGGGATCAATCAAACGATCATGATGGCACTTTCGATGGTTGTGATTGCCTCAATGATTGGAGTGAAAGGACTGGGACAGCCTGTTTTGAAGTCGATTACCAATCAATATTTTACGATGGGATTGTTGAATGGCCTGGCTATTGTGGCACTGGCCATTGTTTTTGATCGAGCGTCACAAGCCTATGCAAAACGAGCTCAGCGACACATGGGAGGACTGGAAAATGCGTGATACACAAATTCAAGTGGATGGTCTTTATAAAATTTTTGGGAAAGACCCTATATCCGTGATGCCGTTGATTGAGCAGGGAAAAACAAAAGATGAAATTCTTGCAGAAACCGGGCATACCGTTGGTTTGCTGGATATCAATCTGCAGATCCAAAAAGGGGAAACCTTTGTAATCATGGGGTTGTCGGGTTCTGGAAAATCAACCTTGATTCGACATTTCAATCGTCTGATTGATCCGTCGGTCGGTCAGATTCTGGTTGAAGGCACGGATGTCATGCAGCTCGGAAAAAAGGAATTGCAGGAATTCCGCAGGCACAAAATGTCCATGGTTTTTCAGCGATTTGGTTTGATGCCGCACTGGAGTGTGGTGGACAATGTTGCCTATGGGCTGAAGGTGCAGGGTATTGATAAAACAGAGCGAAGGGCCAAGGCACAAGAGTGGCTCAATACCGTTGGCTTGGGCGGTTATGAGGAACAGTACCCCTCTCAACTTTCCGGAGGCCAGCAGCAGCGAGTCGGGTTGGCACGAGCACTGTGTACGGATGCTGAAATTCTGCTGATGGATGAAGCATTTTCAGCACTGGATCCCCTGATTCGCAGTGAAATGCAGGATCAGTTGATTGAGCTTCAGGAAAAACTGCACAAAACCATTATTTTTATTACCCATGATCTGGATGAAGCCCTGCGGCTGGGTGATCGGATTGCTATTCTCAAGGATGGCATGCTGGTGCAGGTTGGGCCTCCTGTAGAAATCCTGCTTTCTCCAGCAGATGATTATGTCGAAGCCTTTGTCAAAGATGTCAATCGTGCGCGCGCACTGACCGTCGATAATGTCATGAAACCACCGGCATACCGTGTTACTGCTGAAACAATCGGGGGAGCCTTAAAGCAGATGAAGAATTCCACGGGAGATTATGGATATTATTTCAACAAGGACGGCTACCAGGGAATCTTATTGAAGGAAACCCTTGAGTCCGTTCCACCCACAAGCCTGGACGATCAACTGAATGCTGAGAATTGGCAGGTGCTTCCTGGAATTTCTCCAGATGCCTTACTGGAAGAAGTGATTCCTGATACGCTGGCAACTGAATACCCGCTACCTGTCATAGATGATAAAGGTGGTTTGAAAGGAGAACTCTCTCGGGACTGTCTTGCCGATGTGCTTGGGGGGAAGAGTCGATCGGTGTGACGACCTTTATTTATTATCAATGATCGTCTCCAGCCATTCAGAAAAAGCAAACCATGGTATTGCTATATGGTTTCCTGGTAGTTTTGTGATCTTTTCAACTCGACAAACCAGAATGCCATGGTTCCCTCCCTCATCTTCGGCCAGTGCCAGGAATTGTTGAATCGGCCTTAGGTGCGCCATCGATGGAGTAGCGGTTAATTTGATTTCAACAGGCCACAGTTTTCCCTTGGCCTGGATGAGAACATCTACTTCTAAACCAGATTGAGAACGCCAAAAATAAGCTGTTGGACGTTTTCCACAATTTGCAAACGTTTTCCAAATTTCACTGATAATCAAGCCTTCAAATAATGCTCCTCCCATATTTCCAGTAAGTAACGAGCCTTTGGCAGGCTGCCGGGTGAGGTAGGCCACAATGGAAGGATCTACAAAATAAAACTTTGGTGTCTTGATAATTCGTTTCCCGTAATTTTTGAAAAACGGAGGAAGGAAAATTGCTAAAAAGCTTGACTCTAAAAGTTTACTCCAAGCTTGTATTGTGGGCTGACTGACTCCACATTCCCTTGCCAAAAACGCTGCATGAAATTCTTGAGCATGCCTTGCCGCACAGAGCTGAATGAACATTTCAAACGCTCTGAAGTTGCGGAGGGCTTCCATTTGACGTATATCTCTCTCCAGGTATGTTTGTAGATAGGAACGTAACCAGATTTCTTGTTTTTGTGGTTCACAGGCAGGCTCCGGGTACATGCCTTCCCATAATATGTCTTCTAATGTTTTGTTCAGATCTCCTAATTCTTTTACAGCAAAAGGATATAGATCTAAAAGAGCAATGCGTCCTGCTAATGTTTCCGTAATATTTGTCATTAAATGGAATTGCTGAGAACCTGTCATAATCCATTTTCCTAGATTTCGGTTGAGATCGATCTGTATTTTGATGTATTGCAAAATTTCCGGGACATATTGAATTTCATCCAGGATCAATGGTTTTTCTTCAGCTTGCTCTAAAAAACTGTTTGGGTCATTCAATGCGAAATCTCGCTGCAGCGGATCATCAAAAGTTACATATTGCCCGATGGCTTGCTGTTGTAAAAATGTCGACTTCCCAGATTGCCGTGGACCCGTCAATAAAACGGATGGAAATTGCTGAAGGCAGGAGTGAAAAATAGAAGTGATGGCTCTAGGATAATATTTCATTTCTGACCATATTAAAGTATAATTTTAATATGGTCAATTATTGATCGTGTGGGATAGATTGTCAAGGAGCAAAACGAGTGTGATATATTTAGAGCCTGGACATTACTAGCAATGCGAGTGACACGACAAAACCAATTATTATGATTTGATCTGCTCTGCTTTTACGAATTTTCAGCTTCTGAAAAACGAGGTTGATGACGAGAATGATAATGATTACGGCTGCAAGGCCAATCAGGTGAGTCGTCGTGATAGGCATAGTGAGACCAGAATTACTTCACCAAACGTTTGGCCAGTTTAGGGGTAATCAAGACATTCAGAGTGCCATAGCCACCACCGATTTGATCCCATGCTCCGACATCGAAGGTGAGGCAGGCCGCTGCTGCAGTAGGCATACGAATATTCCCTTCTACTCTGCCTGTACAAAGTATCGAAACGATCCCTTCCATCTCTGGATTATGTCCGACAAGAAGAACCGTATCCTGCTGAGAGGGCAATGCCTGCATTATTTCCAGGAGCGTTTGTAAGGAAGCTCCATAGATTCTTGCATCCGTCTTAACTGCTAATGGCAATTCCTGGTCATGAAAAACATTAGAGACAATGGTTGCCGTGTGGTGGGCCCTTGCTGCTGTGGAAGAAATAGCTAAAGTGGGCGGGTTTTCAAAAGAGGCCAGAACTTGTCCCATGATTGGAGCTGCTTTGAGGCCGCGAGGGGCAAGGGGACGATCGTGGTCATCCAGATACGGATCATCCCAGGACGATTTGGCATGGCGCAGCAAATAAACCGTTTTCATAATCTATTGACTGTTTCCAGTTTTAGTTGCTGCAGGCATGGGTGGCGCTTCTTTTTGCTCTAATGTGGGAGCTTCTTGCTCTGCAGGCATGGGTGGCGCTTCTTTTTGCTCTAATGTGGGAGCTTCTTGCTCTGCTGATTGGGTAGTGACACCCTCTGTCTTCTGTTCCAGAGAAGAACTGTCTTTCTGTACTGCTTCTGCTGGAGTTGTGTCTTTTGCTGGCGGAGTGGATGCGGGAACTGCAGGTGTCGATACGGCAGGGCTGTCTTTGACCACAGAATCAATTGCTTTCTCCGATGATAAATAAGCCAATGTGAACGAAGTGACCATGAAGATTCCTGCAGCCGTTGCTGTCACCTTTGCAATGCCAGACATGGTGCCACGGGATGTGTTTGCTTGTCCTACTCCTCCAAAAGCAGCACCTAGTTCTGCACCGCGGCCACCTTGCAACATGACAATGAAAATCAAAACCAGACAAACACAAACATGAAGAATAATTAATATGCCAAACATCCTTTTAACCTTATTTTTTAAACAGAGATCTGTTTTTCCTGATTCTGTTGGTTTTCAGCCTGCTGTCAGCCGACAGTTTTGAATTTCTTAAATGATTCAACTGAGGACTGATAGCAAGAATTTTGCTAGCTAAAATTTGTTCAAATATTGAAGAACGCTAGCATGAGAGACTTTAGGGAGCAGACGTGACAATTGTACAAAAATCGTCTGGTTTGAGGCTTGCTCCTCCAACTAAGGAGCCATCAATATCAGATTGGCTTAACAAAGAAGCTGCATTTTTCGCATTCACACTTCCACCATAAAGAATGGGAATGTTTTTTGCGGTGCTCTCATCAGTGAGCTCTGCCAGTTTTCCGCGAGCCACCTTATGCATGTCGTTGGCTTGTTCGTCAGATGCCGTTTTTCCTGTTCCAATGGCCCATACAGGCTCATAGGCGATGATGCACCGTGCTAAATCACTTGCGGAGATACCATCCAATGCCTTTGTTAATTGGCCAACCACGGTTGCTTCGTGAGCCCCACTTTCTCTCTGATCAAGGGTTTCTCCAACACAAATGACAGGTGTGATGTTGTTCTCTAACAACACGACAGCTTTTTTCTGAACCAGCTCATCTGTTTCTCCAAAGTAGCTCCGGCGCTCCGAATGTCCAATGATACAATAAGTACTACCCCATTCTGTGAGCATGTTTACAGAAATTTCTCCGGTATATGCACCAGATAGCTCGTAATATACATTTTGTGCTCCTGCTTTAACAGCAGTCCCCTCTATCGTTTTTTGCAGTAAACCTAAATAAGGAAAAGGAGGACAAATGACGACCTGAGCATTTGGTGAATTTTGCTCTATTGTTTTGTGTAAGGACTCTACCATTGTTTTGATAAGAGACTGAGTACCATTCATTTTCCAGTTGCCGATGATGAACTTTTCCACGGATTCCTTTTTTTAAAGTGGTTTAAAAAATAGACAAGATAAATAGGAAATAATTATATAAATATGGTTAAAAGTCAATTTAATTAGAAAAATTATTAAGTGCTTGTCAAGAGAGGTTCCAATGAGCCGTTTTTCTATCACATTCTTTTATAAAACATGATAAACTGTGCCTTTTATTTTTAAGAAAGGCTACAAAAAATTCATAGTCAATTGAGGAAAATAATGGCAAGCAATTTGGACGAATACCGTCGGAAAATTAATCAAATGGACATGGAGTTGCTTCAGTTGCTGAATCAACGTGCTGAGTGTGCAATAGAGATTGGAAAGATCAAACGTGCAAAAAACATGGAGATTTTTGTTCCAGGGCGTGAAAAAGAGATCTTAGAAAATTTATCCCAACACAATGCAGGGCCTCTTTCCAATGAGATGATTTGTCATATTTTTCAGGAAATCATTAGCATAATGAAAGAAGTACAGAGCATATAAAATGGTTTCATGATTTACTGAATCCATGTTGTCTTAGCCAAAAGCCAGAAGCCTTCTCCTTTCTCATTTGTTGCCTGAATCCACTTTCCTTTCCTGCGGGCAAACCGGAACACTTCATATTTTTTAGCTTCTCTGACCTGGTCGTAACGTTTATCAGGCCCATCCCTCAAAGGAGTTTTATCTACTTTAATAATAAGGCAATAGGAACCGCTTGCCACTGCACTGGTATGAATCCAGTGAATGTCTCCATCCACATCAGCTACTTTAAACCATTCATTCCAAGTATCTATTTTACGTAATGGTGTGTAAATCGGTGGATCCCATGAAGTTTTGGGAGCATCAAATCCAGGAACCGCATGGAGGGTTGCTCCTGGTACAACAACACACAGTGCCATGGCATTGGAGGTCCACGTGATTCCAATAATAAGACATACTAGCTTAGGGAGGAGTGTTTTCATTCATTCATTGGATGGCAGAGGTTACAAGTTCTAAAGCTTTCTTTTCAAAAAAAATATTATTGTTCAAGTTTTTTTACCAATTGTCGATAAAACAATTGGGTAGAGAGGTACAGATTGAAGGAAGCAGATCTGTATTTTGTATACAAAACACCGGCATGGATGCGGGTGCTGCCTGAAATGGAAACAAAACCCTATATATGAATCCGGAGTTGAAAACGATGTAATTCCGGGCTCGACCTGGAATCCAAAAGAATTTCCAGAGTTTTCTGGATGCCGGATCAAGTCCGGAATGACAAATCACTTTTTGTAAAGCATTGTTTTGATAACAATAAATTTTAAATTTGGGGTCATCTCCCTATATAAGAAGGTATCAAATAGAAAGGATTATTTATGAAAATGTTAGAATCTAAAACGAGAATATCACAAAAATTTTCGCCAGACGTAGACTCCCTGGTGGATCAGGCGGTTCATTCGTTTTTCTTGGCGGTGGACGAATTGCTGATGGAAGAGGAACACCCTGCCGTTGCGTCTTTGCAGTGGACAAAATCAGAAAGTTATTTTCTCAATTAGCCGATAGGGATGCGTGAGGGGTTTGTGTATTTCCTGAAAGTGATGAAGATGGTTCGGGTTGCTCGCCGGGGAGGGGGTTGACGCAGTGGGGTAGATAAAAGGAAAAACAAACTCCTGACTGATCTGCTAAATTTTCTGCGGTGATGCGTCCTCCATGAGCCTCAATGATTTTTTGACAGATGGCTAATCCCAATCCGGTTCCTTTCTCTTTCCCTTGGGTCTTGAAGGGTTGAAAAAGATGAGGGAGCATGTCGTCAGGAATAGGATATCCATTGTCTGTTACTGTGACCGTTATTCCTGCAGATGAATCTGGAATAAAAGCAATACGAATGGCCGCGTCCTCTTCGTCTTCCAGTTTGTCCCATGCGTTTTTGACCAAATTCACAATCACCCGGATAATTTTACTGTCATCAATACTCAGCATCAGATCTTCTGGAGGGTAGTCACATTGAGGCAGTTCCTCGATAAATCCGAGGTTGACTTCCAGCCGGGAAATACATTCCTGAAGACTATGGGTCCCAATTTTCAATTCTGTTTTCCCTTTTGCAAATTCTAAGATATCGCTGGTCAATCCACTGATGGTGGTGGATGCAATTTTGACTCGTCGAATAAACATCAAACTACGGGTGAGGTCCATTGCT
Organism: SAR324 cluster bacterium; assembly: GCA_015231885.1. Taxonomy (GTDB): domain Bacteria; phylum SAR324; class SAR324; order SAR324; family NAC60-12. Next base: position 26,571 of record JADGAT010000039.1, on the reverse strand, counting down.
GTGATGGTTTCTTTGTCCATGAGTTTAAATAACAAGTCGACAAATGACAAAATGGCACCATTGGCATTTCCGATGTCGTGTCCAAATTCAGCTAATGCCACTCCCAATTCAGCTAACCGTTGTTCTTGTTCCTGTGCAATTTCAAGTTCTCGAATGGTTTTTTCCTTCGCTTTTTCTGATAATTCCAGTTCATGAATTTTATCGGTCAACTGTGCCTGTTTGTCTGTCAACTGGCTTTGGATGGATTGAAATTGTTTCCAGAGGGATTCCAAAATTTCTACGCGTCTCTCTAGACGGCTTTGATGCCTAAGTTCTGTGCGAGGAGGCAATGGCCCCGTTTCTTCCTTACGACGATAAATGCTGAATTCCTTACAGAGATGATCGATGGGTTTAACAATGTTTCGAATTTTGATCCATACAATGAATGCCAGGAGAAGGAGCGTCAAAGATGCGCTGAACAGAATCTGAAAAAAAATCTGATCGGAAGATTGGCGGGCTGGTGGGATCTTTCGTGTTACAACAAGTATCCCTTTTACTTCATACTTCCCCACAGGGACCTTCAAAGAAAATTCGGATTCTCCTATTCTGCTAAAAAATACATTGCTCGGTTTCGGCCTCACATCACCCGTTTTGAAAAGCTTTACTTTCCAATCTCGGTAGAGTAATCGAAAATCTCCGTATTTTTCAGTATTAATCATTTCCTGGAGGGTTGTATTTTTTAATGTTTCCCGTTTTTCCAGAGCATCGTTGACAACCCGGGAGAGCACATTGATTTCTTCTAGTGTTGCCGTTGGAATCCCTTGTTCTACCAAGGTGGAATCAAAAATGAAGAAGGAAAAACCAAAGGTAAGCAGGAAGAATATGATGGCAACTAGCAGGAGGTTTAACCTTTTTAATATCATCTTATCCTAAAGGTAGAACGTAAATAATTCTATTTAACTGCACTTTCCTATCTTTTACATTGAAATTATTCAAGTTTTTCTCATAAAAAAAAATATTGAATATTAAATCATTATATGCGGATTTAGTGATTTAATCTTGAATATTTATTAAGATTCTGTTGTAATGTTTTTATTTTTCCTTTCCGCTGCTGCGGAGAATTAAAAACTTTATTGAGTAGGACACATTATGGGTGATTACAAAGTAGCTGATATTTCTTTACAAGATTGGGGGCGGAAAGAAATTGCAATTGCAGAACATGAAATGCCGGGTTTGATGGGACTTCGTCAAGAATATAGAGACACAAAGCCTTTGCAGGGTGCGCGCATTACGGGATCGTTGCACATGACCATTCAAACAGCGGTGCTGATTGAAACGCTGGCAAAGTTAGGTGCGGAAATTCGCTGGTCTTCCTGTAATATTTTTTCTACTCAGGATCATGCCGCAGCCGCTATAGCCGCACAGAACATTCCAGTTTTTGCATGGAAAGGGGAGTCGGAAGAGGAATATTGGTGGTGTCTGGAGAAGACCTTGGAGTGGCCTGATGGAAAAGGACCAAATATGCTGCTGGATGATGGAGGCGATTTGACAGGCTATGTTCATGAAAAAGCTCCTCATTTGCTTGAGGAAATCAAGGGAGTTTCGGAAGAAACAACAACTGGTGTTCATCGACTGTATCACATGGCGGAAGCAGGTGATTTAAAAATTCCTGCGTTCAATGTCAATGATTCGGTGACAAAGAGCAAATTTGACAATTTGTATGGCTGTCGTGAGTCTCTGATTGACGGGCTTCGTCGTGGAACGGATGTCATGGTGTCTGGAAAAATAGCTGTGGTCGCTGGCTATGGGGATGTGGGCAAGGGGTGTGCTCAGTCTCTCCGTGGTGCAGGAGCGCGAGTGCTGGTGACAGAGATTGATCCGATTTGCGCATTGCAGGCCTCCATGGAAGGTTATCAAGTCGTTCGTATGGAAGATGCAGCACCCGTTGGCGATATTTTTGTGACAACAACCGGTTGCTGCGGAATCATTCGACGGGAGCATCTGGATGTTATGAAGGATCAGGCAATCGTCTGTAACATAGGGCATTTTGATATAGAGATTGAAGTGAGCTCCATGGAAAATGATCCTAATATCAAAAAGGAAAATATCAAACCACAGGTGGACCAATATATCTGGCCTGATGGAAAACACATCACTCTATTAGCAGAGGGGCGTCTGGTCAATTTGGGTTGCGCGACGGGGCATCCCAGCTTTGTGATGTCTGCCAGTTTTACCAACCAGGTGATGGCACAGATTGAACTGTGGAACAATGCTGAAAAGTATGAAAACAAGGTCTATGTACTGCCCAAGAAGCTGGATGAGAAAGTAGCCAGGCTACATCTGGAAAAACTGGGAGTTCAGCTGGATGTACTGACTAAAAAACAGTCCGATTACTTGGGAATTCCTCCTGAAGGGCCTTATAAACCGGATTATTATCGCTATTGATTATTTTGTACGATTCAACTACTGAGACGCAGAGGGTACTTCCTCTCTGCGTCCGAGTGCCTCTGTGACAATAGGTCTGAAATTACTTATTTTCTATGATTAGCTGCTGTATGCCAGACACCAGTTGTTCGGCTTCCCGTTGTGTTTGGAAACGGCCTCGCAAACGCCCTTGTTTATCAACCAGAAAGACATAGTCGGTATGAGCAAAAAAATAACCAGCAACGGATTCCACTTGCTCTCTCATGTATCGCATTCCATATTTCTCAGCAGCTTTTTTAATGGCTTTTTCACTCCCGGTTAACCCCACAAAGGAAGGGTCAAAGTGGGTGACAAATTCTTTGAGACGTTCCGGAGTGTCCCGCTCGGGGTCAATGGAAATGAAAAGCGTTTGAACCTGCTGGGCCTGTTTGTCCAGTTTTTTCATAATTTGTTTCAGGTCCAGCAAGGTGGTTGGACAGGCATCTGGGCAAAAGGTATATCCAAAATAGAGCAAAATTACTTTCCCCCGATAGTCTTCCAGATTGACGTTTGCACCGTCATGGCCCGTTAGTGTGAAATCTCCGCCCCATCCTTTATAAAAACGCAGTGGTTTTGCTACCAGAAGGCTATTGGGAATCAGAATGACAAGCCATCCTGTCAAAAGCAAAATAGCAAATACCTTGTGAAGTATTTTCCGAAAATCATTGAATTTTTTCATAAACTTTCTTATTAATGACGCATTGTGAAATGATGTAATTGCTGGAGATATTGATGCACAAGTGAAGAACAGGTCTGTAAAACTATCTTTGATGGTGCATTACGTCAAGAAAAAATGGACTTAGCTGGAAGTGAAAGTAAGGAGGCCTTGCTGTAGGTCAATAGTCAGACGGCTTCCTGGTTTCAAAGCACCATCCAGTAATTTGCCAGCAATGACATTTTGGATATCACGCTGGATGGTTCTTTTGAGGGGACGTGCGCCAAAAACAGGGTCATGTCCTTTTTTAGCCAGATACATTTGTGCGTTATCTGTGAGTTCTAATGTGATTTCTTGAGCTTTCAGGCGATTTTGCAGCTCTTTGATCTGCAGTATGCAGATCTGGCGGATGTGGGCCAGCGACAGGTTACGGAAGACAACGACTTCATCAATACGGTTCAGAAATTCCGGTCGAAAGTGTTTCAATAATTCTTGCTGCGCCATCTGTGCTAAGTCGGTTTCCTCCCGATGCTCTTCTGCTTGCTGGATGCGTTCATGCCCGATATTGGTTGTCATGATAATCAAGGTATTCTTGAAATCAATAGTTCTTCTCTGACTATCCGTGAGATTGCCATCGTCTAAAATTTGTAGAAACAGGTTAAACACATCGGGATGCGCTTTTTCAATTTCATCAAACAGCAGGACGGCATAAGGGCGTCTTCGAATAGCTTCTGTTAATGCACCTCCTTCTTCGAACCCCACGTAGCCTGGCGGAGCGCCTATCAACCGGGAGGCCGAATGCTTTTCCATGTATTCGGACATATCAAAGCGGATGATGGATTTTTTGTCATCAAACAGAAATTGAGCCAACACGTTAGCCAACTCTGTTTTGCCCACTCCTGAACTACCCAGAAAGATAAAGGAGCCAATGGGGCGATTAGGATCCTGGATTCCTGCGCGTGCCCGTCGGATAGCATTGGCCACACTGGCCAGTGCATCATTTTGTCCGATGATTTGTTTGCTGAGTTCCTGTTCAAGTTTGACCAGCTTGCGTTTTTCTTCTTCCAGCATCTTGGTTACCGGAATTCCTGTCCATTGAGAAACGATGTAAGCAATGTCTTCTTCATCGACTTCTTCTTTTAACAGAGGTTCTCCTCCATGAGATGTCATGTGTTGATTAGCGGAACGCAGCTTGTGCTCCAGTTTATCTAAAGTTTCGTAGTGCAAGCGGGCAGCTAGCTCCAGATCTCCTTTGCGCTGTGCTTCCCGTTCCGCATTCTTTGTTTGTTCGACAGTCTCTTTCAGGGAATGGAGCTGTTTCATGCGCCTTCGTTCATCTTGCCAATTCTCTTTCATTTGCTGGCTTGTTGCTTTCAAACCAGTAATTTCCTGCTGAATTTGCTGCAGGCGCTGGTGGGATGCGGAATCTTCTTCTTTGCGTAAGGCCGCTTGTTCTATTTGGAGTTGTAAAATTTTTCGATCCAGCTGATCGACTTCTGTAGGAAGCGAGTCGATTTGGATGCGTAACACAGAGGAGGCTTCATCAATGAGATCAATGGCCTTATCTGGGAGAAACCGTTCTGTGACATAGCGTGCCGAAAGAGTTGCAGCTGCAATCAGTGCGGAATCTTTGATTTTGACCTGATGGTGCAGTTCATAGCGATCTTTTAAGCCTCTCAGCATGGCAATAGTCGATTCAATGTTGGGTTCTCTGACCAGAATTTGTTGAAACCGGCGGACCAGAGCAGCATCTTTTTCCATGTGTTTTTTAAATTCATCAATGGTCGTGGCTCCTATACAATGCAGTTTTCCACGCGCTAACGCAGGTTTCAGGATGTTGGCCGCATCCAGGCTCCCTTCAGATTTTCCTGCTCCTATTAAAGTGTGCAGTTCATCAATGAACAATATGACTTCACCCGAAGTATTTTCTATTTCTTTCAGTAAATTTTTGAGGCGTGCCTCAAATTCTCCACGGTAAGTGGCTCCTGCCACCATGGATCCAATATCCAGACTCAAAAGCTTTTTATCTTTCAAGGGATCCGGAACATCACCTGATGTGATACGGTGGGCCAATCCTTCCACAATGGCGGTTTTGCCAACGCCTGGTTCTCCAATCAGAACAGGGTTGTTTTTGATGCGCCGTGACAGAATTTGAATAACACGACGGACTTCTTCATCACGTCCAATGACAGGATCCAGCTTGTTCTCTTGCGCAAATTGGAGGATATCGACACAATAGGCTTTGAAAGGGTGGGTCACGCTTGGTTTTCCTCGTACAATGGTTTGTTCTTTTTGGGCTGTACGTTCGAATTGCTGCTGCAGTGCCTCGGCAGATATGCCGTGGGATGTTAAAATGGCATGAGCCTCCCCTTCTTTGTGAAGCACAATACCCAGCAGTAAGTGCTCTGGGTTGACAAAATCCTCTGACTGCAAGAGAGCTTCTCGTTCAGCACGAAGAATGACCGTGTGTAAATTTCGTGAAATATACACTTGCTCCACGGCATGCTCTGCTGAACTAATGGATTCCAGATGGTTTTCAATTGCTTCTCGAACCATGAGAGGATCGGCTCCTGTTTTCTGGAGGTACGGTTCCGTTATCCCATCTTCTTGAATCAGCAGGCTGTACAAGAGGTGTTCTGGCTCTACTTTTTCATGCTCATGCTCTTTGGCATATTGTTGTGCATGAATCAGTGCTTCTTCTGATTTTAAAGAAAATTTTTTTAGTGAAATCCCCATGAATCCATGTCTTGTATGTTATATTTCCGTGCTGGTATGTCTTTTGCTTTGCCATAGAAATAACATTTTTTACAACACGTCTTACTTTAACTGAGTACTTAAATTTTCTAATTTAAGCAAGGAGAACCATGAATACAACCGTAAAAAATAATATTTTTATACAGACATCTCAGGGCTTGAGTTCATTTTTAACAGATCCAGCTTATGGTGATCACCGTAAATTGACGGTTGCCTTATCATTCGTTTTGGTATTGATTGGAATACTGTTTGTTGGATAACTTCTGTAGGGGCGTTTGTCCAAGCCGCCCCGCATTCCCTCCCATCCCAATACTCCAAAATTAAATTTTTGCTGACCTACCAATCAGAAATTGATTTTTTTTAAAATTTTACTAAAATTAACTATTCTTAATTCCCAACCTTAATCACGGTAATCATGGATACTTACACCGCAATTGACAATTTTCATGCTGAACAGCAATGTGAATTGAGAAAGATTGAAGGCGTGTATCTTCCCCTTAGTTATGGAAACGGGCAAACACAAGAAATCGAGGCGATCCAAACGGGGGCAGGACTCCTCGATTTGAAAGCCTTCAACTTGATTATGCTGGATGGGCCGGATGCCGCAGATTTTTTGCAGGGGCTTGTCAGCAATGACATCCGCCTCATTGAGATCGGTCAGATCCAACCCAATCTTTTGCCCAACAATAAAGGGAAAATTTTATTCCATATTGAAGTATTCAGGAAAACAGAACATGCTTATATTGTTTTGACCAATGCAGGAGAGGGCTCTTATGTGAAAAGTTATTTGGATCATTTTCATATCCAGGAAGATTTTGAGATGAGTTTATTGGATCCAGATCAAATTCGTTGTGATATTTTGGGCCCTCAAGGGCTGGAAGCATTACAGCAGCTTGGCTATGAAACCAAGGATTTCAATTGGTATTTTCAAGGGAGGCACATCATGTCAGTGCCATATCCCTTAGGAAATATTTTGCGTTTTGTCAATATCATTCCTTCGACCATTTACCTGGATTGGATGCAAAACCTATTGGAAAAATCGGATCGAGTAGCACAAGTCGGTTTTACTGCATTCGATCATGTTCGAATTGATGCAGGAATCCCTCGTGTGTGGGTGGATTACACACGTGAACACTTCCCACAAGAGGCCTCGTTGATGAATCACGTTTCATTTACAAAAGGGTGCTATGTTGGGCAGGAAACTCATGCCCGTATGCATAATATGGGACACCCCAACTGGCAGTCAGTTGCTGTCAGAATTCCTGTTTCCCTGCAGTTGAAGACAGAGCAGGCATTGTTTTGTGGACAAGAAAAAGTCGGAACGATTACCAGTTTGAGCTGCATTGAAAATGAAGCGAAGCAACGTGGTATTGCATTTATCAAATATGCTGCTGCCCAGGATAATTCGGCTCTGGCCGCAGAAGCTGCTGGAGATGGGCTCATAGAACAATTCCCACTGGCCACCAACCGTTAGTTGTGATTGGTTTATGTTGGAAAATAGATGAAATCGTCAAACAACGATGAAATAGAAACGTGGTCCTGCTGCCTGCAAACCTCCCTTTCAATTACAGTGTAACCTACCTCAAAAAATTAGCAAACGCTCAGTTACTTTTTCAAAGATTGACATTTTTGAAAGTATGTTTAAATACAAAGGTTAGAAAATAACGAGTAATACCATTCAGAGGAGACGAAACAATGCTCAAAATTACTCACAAAATTGAAGATAGTATCTGCCTCCTGCGGATAGAGGGGCAATTGATCAGTGACTCTGTAGAAGAGCTACGGAAATATACGGATAATTTATTGGAGGATAAAAGCTTCCACTCACTTTTAGTGAATTTTGATGAAACAGAATGGGTTGACTCTCATGGCATTGGTGTGTTCCTTGAGATTTTCAGAAAATTCCAGCAAGAAAAACGAGATTTGGCACTTTGTCACTTAAATGACAGTCTTTCTGAATTGTTTGCGATGACCTTTATAGATACATTCATCAGCATTTATTCCACTCCGCAAGAAGCACTGGAAAAATTGAAAAAATGATCTGAAATTCACGAAGGCGGGTAAATTATAGTTATTGAACCAATAGAAGGAATTATGATTGCCAAGCGTTGACCTTAGATTAAAGAACGCTAGCGACAATTTTACGAGTTCCCTCTTTGGGTTCAACCACTATAGTTTAATTTTTAGGAAGGCGAAAATAATAACATGCGAAAGTTACGCAGGATTTTCATCGAGATTCAAGGCGTTTTATCGGGCGCATAGCTTGCGATGTAACCGGTAAAGCAACGCAGAAGATAGTTGAAAAGACAAGTAGATTTGCTAAGCTATGTTTAAACATCCCTTAACATAGAAAGATTGAAAGATACAGAACTATGGGTTTTGCAATGACAATGTGGTTGCTGGCCAGTATAGGGTTAGGAATCGCTATGTTTTTTTGGCACAAAAAAAAATCTCAAAAATCAGAGCAAGTTGGAACCGCAGAAGAGTTTTCCAACATCACTTTATACTTTGACCCCTTCAAAGGAGAAGGCCATCTCTTTGTTGGAGGTACTTTGGTGATCATTTGTTTTTCTTTATTCAGCCTTGAACTTGCTAAAATTATCGTAAACATCATCTTTGGCAGCTAATATCATTTGCTTACAAAAAGGAAATATGGATATAGAGTCTGAAATTTTCTCAGATGAGCCTGACAGAAGAGAAAATGAACGCATTGGATTTGAGAATCCCTTTACTGTCACAGTACAAGGTCAAGAAATTTCAATTGATGCTAGTGGTGAAGATATCTCAGCAACAGGAGTTAAGTTTTTTTGTAAAAAAGCGTTTTCTGAAGATGATGTTATCAGCGTCCAGTTGACAGAACAGCTGTTTCTCAAAGCAGAAGTTAAATTTGTGACGGAGGTCAAAGAAGAAATTGGGGGATGGGATGCTGAAAAAAACATCCCAATTCCAGCTGATAAGATGGAAGGATTTCAGGTCTGCGCGGCCTTCTTAGACTTGACGGAAGAAGAGAAAACAGAGCTCCGCTTATTGATGAGTAATTTGGTTGAAGCAGACATATAGCTTCAGATTTGCGCATAGACCTTCTGAGAAAGTGCTTCCTTGATAAAAATATCAATTTCCCCATTAAGCACAGCACTTGAGTTGCCAGTTTCGCAATTGGTGCGATGGTCTTTTACCATTTGATAAGGATGTAGGACATAACTTCGGATTTGATTTCCCCAGGCAATATCCTGCTTCATACTGTTCAACTTTTCTTTTTCTGCATTCAACGCTTTTTGTTCATGCTCATAAAGTCGGGCTTTGAGGATTTTCATGGCAGAGGAACGGTTTTTATGTTGAGATCGTTCATTTTGGCACTGAACGACAATTCCTGTAGGAAGGTGAGTGATTCTGACTGCAGAATCGGTTGTATTGACATGTTGCCCTCCGGCACCACTAGCACGGAACGTATCTGTTTTTAAGTCATCAGGCTTGATTTCAATTTCAATATTATCTTCAATATCGGCATATACGAATACAGAAGCAAAAGAGGTATGACGGCGTTTATTGGCATCAAAGGGCGAAATTCGTACCAAACGGTGCACTCCAATTTCTGCTTTGAGATGCCCATACGCGTATTCTCCTGAAATCTCCAGTGTGATGGATTTGATACCAGCCTCATCTCCAGGTTGTAAATCCATGACTTGTATTTTATAGTTGTTTCGATTTGCCCAGCGCATGTACATTTCATAAAGCATTGCTGTCCAATCTGCTGATTCCGTTCCTCCTGCCCCCGGATGAATGGTGACAATGGCGTCACCTTTGTCATGCTTTCCTGTGAATAAATTCAGGATTTCCAGATGATTCAATCGACGGTCTAGCTCTTGGCAGGATTGCTGTACTTCTACAAATAGTTCTTCATCCTCTGATTCACCATAGAGTTCCCACGCCGTATCCAAATTTTCTTTTAAAGATAGCAGGGCGCTCCTTTCTCTTAAAACGTCTGTCAGTTGGGCAATTTTTTTGAGAATCGGTGTCTGTTCCTCTTGAGGCAATTTCCAAAAATCTGCATGGGAGGATTGAATTGCTAATTTTGCTAACTCTTCCTGCTTGTGATCCGTTTCAAAGATACCCTTCTAAACTGCCCAGTCGCAGAGCAATGTCTTCAATTTTGGAGTTTATTTCCTCATTAGTCATCGAGAATCCTTATTTTTTGGGCATGAGTATGTAATAGTCCAGGTAAAGGACTGCATTGGGGTGGTATTGTTCCTTCTCTGTTTCAGGATCAACAAATTTTAATTCTATTTCTTGCCATTGTTCTTTTTGTAACGAGAGGTTTTTTACAGTTGCCAAGCCTATTCGTAATGCTCCAAAATGATCTATTCCTGGAAGATTTATTTTATCTAAAACCTCAGACCAAGCATACAGTGTGTCTCCTCCAAAGGTAGGATTGATATGTGTCCCACTGTTCCATCCTAAAATTCCAAGGGTGTTTTCTAATCCATTAAAAGACAATGATCGTGCAATGGAAATGACATACCCTCCATAAATCAGACGCTTTCCAAAACGGGAATTAGCCATCTGGTGTCCATTAAAATGGACTTTGGCTGTATTTTGGTATGCATTGGCAGCCATCATGTGGTCTGATTCTTCAATGGTTCTGCCATCGAGATGATGAATTCTCTCTCCTATTGTGTAGTCATCAAAAAACCATCGCCCTCGAGTGATCGAAGGATCTATCGTTTCTTGTGTTAGAGCGGAAGGAATTTGTACATGGCGCAGGTCAATTTCGGGTGGAGGCGTTACGTTACCTTGAGGTTCTGTTGTTTCTTCAGGAAAACGCTTATTAATTTTTATCCAGCGATAAAATTGTAAAACGATCTTTCCATGCTGATTCATCCCTTTTGTGTGCACGTAGACCTGACCAGCTTGCCCTCCAGGAGGTTCTTTCTTGCCAATAATCTCCGATTCTGCTGACAAAGTATCGCCAGGATAAACTGGTTGTAAAAAACGCACATCGGCATAACCTAAGTTGGCGATGGCATTGGAACTGATATCAGGAACCGATTTCCCAAAGATGGTATGGAAGACCAACAGATCATTGATTAATTCTCGTCGGAATCCTAATTTTTGAGCAAATTCTGCAGAGCAGTATAAAGGAAAGCGGTCTCCTGTTAATGCAACATAAAGAGCATTATCTCCCTCGGTTAGAGTGCGAGAGAACAGATGCTTGATTGTTGAACCTACCTCAAAATCTTCAAAAAAGTTTTCTAGATTATACTTTCCCATACATCATCCTTGAACACATGCTTCTCTTTTTGCCCCAATTGTATTTTTTGATATTTTTTGTAAGTGTAGTTTTTTGTAAATGATCACGACAGGCTATCTTATCTTTTTGATTTTATTAAATAAAATCAATAATAAACCATTGCAACTATCTCAGAATCATAATAAAATGAAAAGTTATTTTTATATAATTCTAATAATTCACACTCCATAAAACAAAAATTGACAAAAATAAATGGATTAGTTCTCGGAAATTGTATATCAATGGACAGCGTAGTTTTACAACAAATTCCACCTTATATTGAAATATATGAATCCGGAGTTGAAAACGATGTCATTCCGGGCTCGACCCGGAATCCAAAAGAATTCCCATAGTTTTCTGGATGCCGGATCAAGTCCGGCATGACAAGTCACTTTTTGTAAAGCATTGTTTTGATAAAATAAATTTTAACTCAGGATTCGCATAAATAGGAAAAGGTTATGAGTGGTAATGATGGAAGATTTGAAACGTATTATGCCAAAGAAGATTCAGGCAAAGTTACCTTTGAAGAACGTAAAGATTGCCTGGAGGATATTCAAAAATACATCGACTTGATTGATAATATTAAAAAATCGGATGATATCGGCAAAACAGCAGGAGTGGCATTGGAAGAAGTGCGTTATCAAATTGAAAGTTTAAAATACACAGATATCCCTGCAGAAGAAGTCAAAAAGAAGCTCAACAAATACAGTCGGGTGCCTCTTGGAGATGGCAAATTTATGCATTTGAGTTCTTTTCTAGCCAGTACGGGCGAACAGCGTGTTGTAAAAACAGAAGAAGAGTATATACAGCAAGTCAAGAAAATGCTGGACAACACCAAATCTAATCTGACTAATTTACTCATCTTTAAAGAAGAAGATGAGCATCTGAAAGGTTTTTTTGAAGAACTCCAGGTTATTGAGAAAAGTACAGATTATACGGATGTGAAAAAGCGAATGGACCATCTGACAATGAGTGGCATCATCAAACATTACAACGAAACAAAGCTCGATTTTTTAAAGAAGTGGCTAGCGCCTTTTGAAGAAAAATTAGGAAAGCCGATATCGGAAATGTCCTCAAAGGAGATGCAAGAGGCCTTGGGCCAGGTAGAAGGTCTTAAAAAGAAGGAACTGGAGCAAGTTGGTATACGTATCAATTCAGAAACTGCTGATCATTTCCGTGCCTATAACAAGGTAGGGCACGAATTGATGAATGGAGACAGTACAGACTTTTGGGGGTTTCCCGAACAGCGGGATGAATTTGTGGAATTGGTCAAAAAAATCATCAACCGCTTTTCATTTAAATTAGAAAACCATTATCTGGTATTTGAGTCATCAGACAAAAAAATGGCCTACTTGGTTGGTTTTTCTGATGATTTATTTGGTAAGAAAAAAGAACTGTCAGATAATAAAGTGGGGTTGACACCTCATTTGAAAGTCCTTATTGCAAATAAAAGTGGGGAATTTCAAGAATTGCGCAAAGAAGACATGGAGAAACCCACTGAATATTACCGGGTTTTGAAGACCGCAGTGGTTCCTTTTTTAGCATCTTTATCCATGATGGTCGACACTCCTCTCAGCAAGGAGTTCAAAGATGCTTTTGATATGTGGTTATAAATAACCGTATTTTGTAAACCAGAAAATTTGTGATTTGGGAGGCCGGCAAATATTCAGGAATCGCTTAGAATAACGACATTTGCTCAATTTCTTTCTTGGGTTTTTCTTGAGACCAGTTGAGTTTTACGGTTTTGATACCAGTACGAGAATTATAAGAAAGTTGATGGTGTTCCAGAGCATATTGGTACACATCTCGAGTGACAGCAACATCATCTTTGCAATACTCAATAATTTTATCGAGTTTTCCCTCTTTGTACCACTTCAATGCCAATAAACCATCAGCCGATTTTCCAACTCCTAAAGTCGGGCGTGCGATATCATCCAATTTCAAGCGATGACCCAACGCCTTTTTGATTTCCACCAGCATGTCAAAATTATTCAGTTCGACCAATTCGGTATACAGACGTTGCCGCTCATCTCGATTGGCACGCAACACTCCAGCAACAACGCGAAAATCGAAACCGATGTGGTTAAAACCAACCACTAAATCGGCATTTTTGCAGTGATCTAGCAGATCCTGGGTTTGGTTTTCTAAGTAAATATGAAATTGAGAATCTGATGAATCCCAAAGAATTCCAACGGACATTCCCATATCTTCAATGTTTGACCAACCGCCAACTTCATCAGCAGAATACTTTGTTTCTAAATCGAAATAAACAATATGCATAAACTTTTGTCCTGATGCTAATATAGAATAATTTATTTTTATGGTTAATTATTATCAAGTATTGAAGGTTTCTCCACAAGCGTCTCTGGATGAAATTCGCAAAGCTTTTCGTCAAGAGGCGAAGCGGTGCCACCCCGACTTGTACCACAATGCCAGCACCGAAGAAAAGCAGAAACTTCAAAAACAATTTGTATTGTTGACACAAGCCTATGAACATTTAAGTGATCCAAATCGGCGCAGTGCCTACGATCGCCAGTTTAAGCAAAGCCATCAACAACAAAAAAAACAAACCCGTACTCATGCTTCCTATACCAAAGCGGATACTTTTCACAGCAGCACCCATACTCGGTCGTCATCGCCTCCATTTGAGGATTCCTCCGATGAGACCCTGGAAGATTTATTGAATGAAGTCGAAGAGTTATTCAGCCGTTTTGGGGTCGGATTCAGAGACCCTTTACAAGTTTTGGTGGATTGGGCTCTTAAAATTTTTACAAGCGTGAATGGTTTGTGGGACGAAGAACGGAATACATTCAAAAGTACAAAAAATAAAGAGAAAGTGAAATCACATTCTATTTTTGAAGAAATTGAAGATGAATTTCAACATCTGAAAAGCCAATATAAAACAACTTCTCATTCCAACGCAAAAAAAAGTAAAACACAACAAAAAACAAAAAACTTCTCCAATAATGACATCAATCAGGAACTGCACGAATTAAAAAAGAAGTATGGGAAATTCCGTTAATTTTGTATATTTTTTGCTTTTCTTATGGAAAGATCCTAAAAACCAGTCATTTCACAGACCTTCTTCAAATTTTAACATTTAAGAAACTATGCCAAAACAAAAGTCAGCACAGGCGTCCTCTTTGCCAGAGATTGCAGTTTTAATTCCTTGTCTGAATGAAGAAATTACCATTGGTAAAGTGATTCAAGATTTTCAGCAGTACCTTCCCGAAGCAAAAATTTATGTTTTTGACAACAACTGTACCGATCAAACTCCAGAGATCGCTCGTAAATTAGGAGCAACAGTGATTCAAGAGGTACATCCTGGCAAAGGAAGAGTGATTGCCTCCATGTTCAAAAAAGTAGTTGCTGACTATTATATTATGGTGGATGGGGATGATACCTATTCAGCAGAACATGCACAACAATTGCTAGATCCATTATTCACAGGCGAAGTCGATATGACCGTTGCAACACGCTTGAGCGAGTATACAGATGAATCCTTCCGCCCACTGCATGTATTTGGCAACAATCTTGTTCGAACACTGGTTAATTGGATCTTCCACAGTGATTTGAATGACATCATGTCAGGCTATCGTGGATTCACCCGCGAATATGTCGAAACCATTCCTGTGCTGTCATCAGGGTTTGAGGTAGAAACGGAACTCACCATCCGGTCATTGGACTATGGCTTTGTCATTCAAGAAATCCCGACACCATATCAGGAGCGCCCCGAGGGGTCTTTTTCCAAATTGCATACTTTTCGAGATGGCTATCGAGTGTTGTCTCAAATTGTGACAATCGCCAAGGCTTATAAGCCTTTTACCTTTTTTGGCCTGATTGGTTTATTTTTTGGGATTATTGGGCTGGGCACCGGAATTGAGGTAATTATAGATTTTTTAGCAGATCGATATGTCAACAAAGTTCCCACCGCTATTTTTTCTACAGCATGTATATTATTAAGTTTTGGCAGCTTGGGAATTGGGATTATCTTAAATACTCTCAGCTATCGGTTTAGAGAATTAGCTAAGATCATTCAAAAAACGACACAGCTGAGCCAGAGACAAAAATAGCCTATGCTGCGCCGGGTTGCTATAAAAAATTTTTCTAATCCTCTAATGATTCCGGGAATCTCAGATGAGGAAGCATTGCTTGTACAGTTGTGCGAATACTTATATGAATCTGGTTTTTTGTTTAATGACGCAACTGCTCAAGAAGTCGATAGAGGAGCTTGGGTTCTGAAATCTTTTTTTCAGCAGGAAAAAGAGTTAGTGTTCCAGTTTTTGCCGACCGATTTATTCAATAAATTCATCAACTATGTCCAAGAGCATCAATGGGATGAAGAGGAAACTCAAAACAAAATTCGAAATAAAATTATAAAAGCTTTTGATCGGCTAGCCTATGGCAATCACCATTCCTTCAACATCCGACGAAATATACACTTGTCTCTGCTTCAATCAGATCGACAAATGCTTCAGGATTTTCTCCTCTACATTGCGACCTATGATACTTTGCTTTTGAGCACCGAGGAAACAGAAGCCGTTCCTGATGAGAAATTTTCGATTAATGATTTGATGAAAATGAGAGAAAAGCTGGTTGCGAAAGTAGAAGGACATAAATTTGTTGAGCTACTGTTGAAGGATATTTCCCGTCAAAGAGGAGGACATCTGCCATTAGAAGTATCCGAATCCAAACACTCTCAATTTGAACCAATTGAATTTATCCGCCCTTCTCAGCAATCAGTTCGCTCTCTCCAGACACCTGATACGAATGTTTCGCTGAAATCAGCTTCCACAACAAATGCTTCGGACCAAACAGTCTCCCCACAAACGACATCTCCTGGAAGGAGTCAGCAGATTGCTTCTCCTCAGCCAATACCAAGTGACGACATACCGGGTGAAGAAATAATGGATGATTTGTATATTGAAAATGACTCTTCGGATGATGAAGAATCCGATGTGATTTATGGTCTAGGCAGGATTGATGATGCTGCCTGTGAACGATTTATTCAAAAAAATCCGGATAGTGCTGTTAAATTTGTTTTTCGACGAGATATAACAGGAAAAGCATTACCTGATAAAGTGATGCAAATTTATGAAGGTTGGGAAAAACGGGGGTTGAGACGAGGACAAGTTCGGAATTATATTCTTCATATTATGGAATGGGATCAGATGCCGACGGATTTGGCTATTTTAGAGATCACAAATCTATTAAAAGATCGTATTTATGATTTGATGCACTGAGAAGAATACTATGCCAATCAGACCATCCCGAACATTATTATTTATTGCTGGTGAGAATGAGCTGGAAGCTTTTTTTGGAGATTGCCCTAAAGGAAAAGAACTCATTTATGATGACTGGGATTATTATGAGGCACCATCACTGTCAATAGTTCATACGGGGATGGGCTCCATCAATGCTGCATGTGCCGCACACTCGTTTATTAAAAAATTTCGACCAAACAATTGTTTACAAGTGGGACTTTCAGGAGCTCATGTCGACTCACTGAAAATAGGAGATATTTTACTAGGGAAGGATGTCAAGGAATTTTCCAGACACACAAAAGCACCAAGTGGTAAAATTATTCCTCGCTCTCATTTCATTCAACGTGGTAAGGATATAACGCCAATGAGCCACTTTCCAGGAGATGTGCATTTATTACAAGCATGCTCTTCTCTTCTTGAACGTAATGGATTATCTTTTCAAGAGGCTATTGTTGGAAGTGCTGATCAATTTAACAGAAACCCTCAGTTTATTGATCAAATTCACTCTATTTTCCAGACTTGGTGTGAGGATATGGAAAGCAGTGCAATAGCTCAGGTTGCCAAGCGTTTGGATACTCCATTTCTAACGATTAGAGTTATTTCCAATAACGAGTTAACGACACATGGTAAATCAGAAGAGGGAAAACAACTCAGCGATATTGCCTTTCAGAAACTAACACTTCTAGGACAAGTTTTTTTACAGCACTTTCCACACGACATATAGCTAAGGAAAGATTTTGGTGATTTTTTCGCTAAGTGTTTTTGCGTCAAATGGTTTGACAATATAATTGTTAACACCCGCTTTTACCGCTGCAATGATATTTTCTTGCAGTGCTTCTGCAGTAACCATCAGTACTGGTATTGTTTTGAATTTTTCATCAGCACGAATTTCTTTAAGGAGTTCCATACCTGTCATTTTAGGCATATTCCAATCCGTGATAACAAAATCTACTTTTTCTGACTTTAGCTTTTGTAATGCTGTTGTGCCATCGTCAGCTTCTATAATGTTGTTGAAACCAAGCTGGCGCAAAATATTTTTTACAATTCTTCTCATTGTAGAAAAATCATCTACAACTAAAATTCTCATTTCCTTATTAGCGGGCATGGGAATTTCTCCTTTTCATTTGTTTAAGATTGATGAGTGCAACAAGCAGAAAACATCCACTTCAAAAGTGTGCTCAGTATACCGAACATTCATAACTTTACAATAGATTTTCTTTTGATATCTATTTTAGGAAAGATAACTTTCACACAAAACGATAAATTTATAGTATTCTTACAATTCTATTTATTAAATTTCAATGAGAAAATTTATGAACAAACAAAAAGAAACATTCCACTTAATGGCAGTTCCTAAACATTTCACCAGCCAAGTAATACAAGAAGGTGGTCGTTTTTTACAAATGAAAAATAAACAACTCCAAAAAAAGATTCTCAAACTGATACAGCAAAATGGAGAATTAGACCAAGCCATTCATATCCTGGACCCCCATCAACAACGAACGTATGAGGTGCTTGGAGAAGAATATATAGAAGATATGTCCATCTGTAAAACAGTCTTCGAGCAAAATCGGGAAGGGGGCTATCGTGTATTCAAAGGAGGTTCTGGAGTGGTGACATGCAAAGAGTGTAAAAAGATTTTGAAGCAAAAGAACGCATCTTAAGCAAAAATTTGAAATTCAGGCAGTAAGTTGTAGAAACCCTTTAACTTTTTGGTTTGTAATCACAAGTGATTTACGGTAAAAATAATACCCTCATGTATACTCTCTCGCCATTGAACTCTCCTACAAGAAGCTTTGCTTTGATACGATAATTGACGTGTTATGATTTCCTTATCTAATATGACCATGCATTATGGATACAAAACATTGTTTGAGGATGTGACCCTTTGTTTTGATCCTGGCAAACGTTATGGAATTGTCGGGGCTAATGGCTCTGGTAAATCCACATTGCTACAACTTCTTTCTGGTCGAGAACATGCTACAGAAGGCAGTATTTCCATGTCACGTCACACACGGCTTGGTGTATTGAACCAAGACCATTTTCAGTATGAAAAGCAACATGTGATCAACGTCGTTTTGCAGGGAAAGCCTGCTCTTTGGAAGGCATTACAGGAAAAGGAACAACTGCTGCTCCATGATAGTATTGATGAAACCACTGGCCATCGACTGGGAGAACTAGAAGAAACTATCGCACACCAAAACGGGTATAATGCAGAAAGCTTTGCTGGAGAATTGTTGTCTGGTTTAGGAATTGAAAATGCTTATCATTCTGGACCAATGTCTTCACTTTCTGGTGGGTTTAAATTACGTGTCCTATTAGCTCAAGTTTTATTTAAAGAGCCAGAATTGCTGCTGCTGGACGAGCCCACTAACCATCTTGATATTATTTCAATTGCCTGGCTGGAACACTTCTTAAAAAATGTCTTTGCAGGGACCTTATTAGTTGTGTCCCATGATCGTAATTTTCTAAATGCCATATGTACGGATATTGCTGATATTGACTATGAAACGGTGCGGCTGTATCCAGGAAATTATGATTTCTTTTTGGAAGCAAAAGCATTGGCCATGGAACAAAAACTAAAAGAAATTGCCAGCCAGGAAAAAAAAATAGCTGAAATGCAGTCATTTGTCGACCGTTTTCGTTCAAAAGCGACAAAAGCCCGCCAGGCACAGTCTCGTGTCAAGCAGATTGAGCGAGTTGAACTTCCAGAAATCAAGAGATCTTCCAGGGTGTCCCCAATATTCAATTTTCAACAAAAACGGCCATCAGGAAAAGAAGTTGTCACCATTCAAAATATTTCCAAAGCATTTGGCAATAAACAGGTTTTGCAAGGTGTCGACATCACAGTCATGCGAAATGACAAAATAGCGGTTATCGGGCCAAATGGCATTGGAAAATCCACTTTGCTCAAAATTATCATGGGAGAACTTCAATCAGACCAGGGGTCCTATACGTGGGGATATGAAGCACACATTTCTTATTTTGCCCAAGATCTCAGTGAACTCTTCAAAGAAGATAAGACAGTGTATGACTGGCTCTATCAATATGGGGCACACGAAACAATTGGAACCATCCGGGGGTTATTGGGCAGAGTTTTGTTTTCTGGTGATGATGTTGAAAAGTCGGTAACCTCCCTCAGTGGAGGAGAACGGGCACGTTTGCTATTTGCAAAACTGATTCTGGAAAAAGGCAATGTCCTGATCCTTGATGAACCAACCAATCATCTGGATCTGGAAGGAATTGAAGCCTTAGGAACAGCGTTGAAGAGTTTTCCAGGAACATTGCTTCTGGTCAGTCATGATCGCTATTTCGTTTCTAATATCGCAACACGTATTTTAGCACTAACGCCAACAGAAGTAAGGGATTTTTCAGGATCGTATGAAGAGTATGTTTCATATCATGGAGATGACTACTTAACCAGCACCTCATCGCTGATGCAGACAAGGACATCTCGGGATGAAAAAAATGCGGTGCCGGATGATTCTGTTTCCTATGAAAAACGGAAAGAACTGAAACGCTTGATTTCGCAATTGTCTAAGAAAAACATTCGATTCGAAAAATTAATTGAGTCTCAGGAAGGACAATTAGCTGAGATAGACGCACAATTCAGTGCGGACAGTTTTTATGACAATGCAACACCCGAATCGATTCAAACATTACAAACAACCAAGCAGCAGCTCACACGGAAACTTTCTGAAAATATGGAAATGTGGGAGCAATCGTTAATAGAACTGGAAAATGCTCAGACGCTGCTAAATGGTCCTTAGGAAGGCGAAAATAATAACATGTGAAAGTTACGCAGGATTTTCATCGAGGTTCAAGGAGTTTTATCGGGCGCATAGCTTGCTATGTCACTGGTAAAGCAACGCAGAAGATCGTTGAAAAGACAAGTAGATTTGTAAGTTATTGTTTGAGCATTCCTTAGTAGCATTTTAATTTCAAATAAATTATGATGAAAAAATTCTGGTTTCTGGAGGGGAATATTCTTTTACTTTGGTGCATTTTTATTGTACCGGCTCATGCCCTACAATTTTTTGCATCAGTTGATAAAAAAACAGGAACTATCGAAGATTATTTTGTGCTCACACTGACGGTACAAGATGTGAGTAGTGCCAGCCAGCCTCAACTTTCGTCTTCTCCTGACTTTAAAATAAATTATCAGGGGCAGTCTTCTCAGACACAGTGGATCAATGGAAAAGTAAGTGCACAAATTGATTTCAGATATGCATTGATTCCACTTAGAACAGGCACATTGCAAATCCCTCTTGCTACTGTGGAGGTAGAAGGGCAAAATTATAAATCCAACCCAATTCAAATCGAAATTACAAAAGCTGCCAATGTCCCTGCTGCCCAAAAAACAGCATTTGTTAAAAGTTTTCTTTCTGCAGATAAGGCCTACCCGAACCAACAAATTATTTATACTTTTGAATTATATATTAAACGAGGACTGAAAGTTACCAATTTGCGTTTCGAACGTCCAGAACTCAGCGCATTTCACGTCAATGAACTGGAAAAAGCTGAGCCTGTGATACGCGTGATGGGAGGGCAATCGTTTGAAGTATATACGGTAACATTAGGATTGACTCCTCTCAAAGAAGGAACCATCGAAATTGGATCTGCCAGCTTGCATGGAGAGCAACTCATCCAGGGGCGCCGTAATTCACTCTTTGATAATTTTGGGTCTTCGTTTTTCAGTGGGCAACGCAAACCTTTCCAGCTGAGGACCGAACCTCTTGTACTGGAATCACTACCTTTTCCAGAAAAGAAGCAACCTGCTGATTTTTATGGTTTGGTAGGTAACTATGCTATCCAGGCAAAGCTTTCACAAGAAAAAGTGAAAGTTGGAGAGTCGACCACACTCACGCTTACTGTAACAGGGACAGGCCGTGCTGAATCAATCCGTAAACCCTCTCTGCAACTGGATAGTACTTTGAAAGTGTACGAAGATCAGCCTTCTTATGACACCCAAATACAAGGACCCAAACAGCTAGGGAGGGCCGTTTTTACTATGGCAATTGTTCCGTCTCAGCCAAAAAAATATAATTTTCATCCTGTGACCATTACGTTTTTTGATCCTGAAAATAAATCTTATGAAACTCGTCAGGTTGCGATCCCTCCTCTTTTCGTAGAAGCGGGTGAAGCACAACAGTTGACCGCAGTGGGAGGAGACTCTTTGCTTGTGCAAAAGCATGCCGTTCAGCGATTGGGTGATGATCTGCTCCCACTTCACAAAGATATGGCTGCTTTGGAAAATATGGCCTGGACTTATTCTTCCATACTTCTCTATAGCGCTTTCTTTTTTCTAGGACCTTTGTTTTTTTGCTTTGGTTTGTTTTGGAAGTGGAGGGCCGAACATTCTGCCACCAATGTGGATAAAATACGAAGCAGTCAGGCATTATCGAAATTTAAAAAAGAACTGAAACGCATTCAATCAGAAGTAACAGAAGCACAGCCGGTTGCTCAAAGTATTATGATTGCATTAAAAAAATACATAGGGGACAAAGCAAATAAATATGGAGAAGCACTCACTGCACAGGAAATCGAAAGCTGGCTGCAGGAGAAGCAAGTAGAAGCCGATTTGATTTCTAAATTGAAAGACCTTTTTGAGCATTGTGAACTTGCTCAATATGCAGCCAGTTCATTTTCTGGAGAAAACAAACAACAGATTTATGAATTGAGCCAAAATGTGATATCGCAGATAGAAGGGCAGTTGAAATAATCTATGCGCCATTTGAATTTTTGGATATTGATTCTATTATTCCTTATATCTCCGTTGTTGGCCGTAAATGCCCAGGAAGAAGCACGAGCGTCTTTTTTTGTGGAGGGTAATCAGGCTTATGAAGAACAAGATTTTGCTAAAGCTGCAAAGCTGTACGAATCTGTTCTTCAGGAAGATCATGCCAATGGGCATGTTTACTATAACTTGGGGAATACATATTATCGCATGGGCAAATTAGGGCAAGCACTTGGATATTTTTTAAAAGCCATGCAATACTTACCTCGCCATGAAGATATTATTGCTAACCTTCAGTATGTTAGGCTGCAGACAACCGACCAAAAAGAAGACACAGACCGTTCCTGGAGACAAATTTTTAATACATGGACGGTCGATTTTACTCGGCAGGAATGGATTATATTTCTTGTTTTGTGTAATACTGTGTTTTGGATCGTGACGGTGGTTCGCCTATTTTATCATAGAGAAATTTTGCTTTGGCTTATGATTTTGTTTGGAAGCGGGACCGTTTTTTTAATGGTTGCCTGTTTTTTGAAATGGTGGAGCCCTCTGCCAATAGGAGTGATTCTTCCAAAAGAAACGACTGTGTACTCAGCACCACACCAACAAGCAACAGTCCTTTTTCAGCTACACGAAGGTGCAGAAGTGACTATTGAAGAAGAGGCAGAAGACTGGGTAGAAATTCAGTTTGAGCCAACAAAAAAGGGCTGGGTTGGCAAAAAATCTTTGTTTATTATTCATCCAAATTAATTTTAAATGTCGAACTTCTCTTGAGTAAACCATCATAAATTGCTATAGCAATGGAGTTTGGGGTTGTTATTATTCTGTTATGCTAATCCACTTGTATGAAATTTCCTTTATTGATTAAAGGAAAAATATTCGTATCCAATAAGCACTCTACTGAAAAAAATCATGCAGACAAAGGAGATCGTTAATATACCACTTCATGAAGAGATAGAGTTCTTTCGGCCTTTGTTAAAATCAACCAGA
The DNA here is from genome assembly GCA_015231885.1 of SAR324 cluster bacterium. Lineage (GTDB taxonomy): Bacteria > SAR324 > SAR324 > SAR324 > NAC60-12. The sequence continues at coordinate 3,442 of JADGAT010000039.1, read as the reverse complement.
AAGCTGATAGATGAGTTAGAGAACTCTCAATTTCAACGTGATACAGAGCCCTTGGAATGCCATTATGCCCCTGTAAAAGGGAAACAACGCCAATTGGATGATATTCATCTAGTTCGTGAAGAATGGATATTGTTCCGAAACTATTTTATGGGCAAGACTCCTTTATTATACTTCATGGAGCCTCCCCTGCGAGGTTTGGTTAATAAAGATGCGGCTTTGTGGTTATTTTCCAAACCGGAATGCCTTCAAATGCTGGGGGCTCGAGAACAATTCAAAATAAATGAGTTTTCTCCAAATGCTGTCCGAAAATTACCCTTTCAAAACATTGAGCATCATTTTCAAAGCGAGCTTTCTTTGATGCTGACGGATACGAGCAAAGTTTATTCTTTGAGGGCCCAGGAATGTGAAAAATATTTAAAACTGGCGGCAGAATATTTGCCGAAAAAGCAAACCATGGAGCTTCATCAATTGGTACGGATTCTTCTAAAAATAGGTTTGAAAAGAGAAATTGAGGATTTGCAGAGAATCTTAGGGGATAAATCAATACTTGCAGATCAAGCCGTCCTCAAAAAAAGAATGAGGGCCGTTCATACTCTGGCAATGAAGTATTACTTTGCCAGAGCAGGTGACGAGCAAAAAAGTAAAATCGATAGTTTGGTCGGCAGGGACAAAGGTTTCCAAAAGCAGGCTTTAGACTATATCGGCCGCATTATGGCTCGTTCTTTTAAAGCGTCCGTACAGAAAAAATAGATCAGTTCAAGTAGTCTCGCAAAGATCTCGCCGTTTGGGTTTGTTCAGGGTTGATGATCCGGGGAGCTGGACCTGACTGCACGTATCTTTTCCATATTGCAATCAGCAAATAATAGCCAAACAGACCTCCCATCACCAAGACGCCTGCTCCTAGAATCGCGGAATTCTGTCCCAAATCAAATACTATCATTCCTGCAGGAATGAATCCTCCAACAGGATACATCTCAGCATTGGCTGTGTCGGTAATGAACATTACCATTATTTTTGCACATGCAATTCCAATAATTGCTCCAATTAATAACATACCCGCATAAGTCATTCCAAGAACCTCATTCTAAATTATTTATAATTGTGTACTTCTTGCCAGACGATAAATTTCGCTGAGAGAAGCAGGATGATCAAGCCAAAAATCAGGTTGATGCCCTGAAGGCGAAATTGGTATACCGTCAGGATCCAAGTGGAGTCTGTGGTTGACGGAAACACGAATTTTAGAATGAGGCAATTGATAAAGGGGAATACGAGAGGTTTTTGGGAAGTTTCCAGGATTTTCGCCAACTAAAAATGAGTTTTTTAGCTGTTTCGCTGAAGCGGCAAGGAACTGACATCCATCACCACAATGGCGATTGACCACAACAATCATGCGTTTATTCCACCAGGAAGCTGATGGATTTCCCGAAAAACTAAATTTAGTTTCAACCATGCGATAAGGAATGTTTTGGCTTTCTACGTATCGAAGTAAGGCTAACATTCGTTGCTTTTCCTTATTGAGCGTCAGTCGTTCCTCGTACGACGCTTCTGATGAATTGCGAAGATATTCCAGGCGGTTCAATACACCCTCTAATGTTATTTTTGATTGTTTTTCCCGGATAATCGTATTGTGCCAATTTTTGCTGGTAATGGGGCGCAGCCATTGATCAATGAACCCAAAACTTCCGGTCACATTTCCTCGAACATCTATGATAAACGCGTTGCTGCTGCGGATCTGTGAAGAAATGCTGAAGAAACGTTGCGTGTCACTGTCATTTAAATGTCCCTCTCTCATCCAGCGAATATATGGAATGTGTCCTGGAGTCCATGTGAATACAGGGTCTTTCTCAGAATATATGATGCTTGTATGGTGCTCTAATTTTAGGGACTGGCGTAGGTTTTTCCCAAGACCGTCTGCAAATAGACATTCCAGGGAAGAAGGATTCTTGTTGGTAAACTTTCCCAGAATAAAACGCTGCTCTCCCTGACGTTCTGGTACTATTGGAAACAATTGATGGGATGTGTTAAAGCATCGAATAAACCATTGATTCGCAATTTTCGGGTAAAAAGAATCAGGCAGGACCCGATAGGTGTCATTTTGTTTGACAAGCGTGATCGTTGTATACAATGGTAGATAATCGCTGCCAACAGAAGATTGATAAAGACGTTTGTGGAGAGAAAATTCTGCACGAAAGGAAGTGTCTTCTGTAAATTGTAAAGTCTCCATCAGTTTTTCCAAAAAATTTTTTGTTAAGATTTTCTGATTGGATTCTGATAAAGAAGCTTTCAAATTAAAAAAAACATTATCCCAGTCCAGTCCATTTTGCTGCAAAATTGGGAAGCGCGCATAGCTTTCCCTTAAAATCCCTTCGTAGACCGCAATGTCTTCTAATACCTGAGAGGGGGATAAGAAAGGAGGGCTTTCTTGATGGATATTGCCCGCAAGCTGTGATGGCAATTGAGCCCGAACAGCTGTCATCCAGTTCAAACCACATAAAATGGAGGCGAGACACATCAGAAATTTGGCAACATGGCTCATGATCCGTCCTTGGTTTTCTTCAGTGCCTGAGAAACATAGCGGCGAATAGCATCTAAAATTTCTGGAGAACTCCAAAGTTTCTGTACGACAGGTCCAATATCAGCTTGAGCGGCTTTGACTCGTTCCATAATGGGGAGACGCATTTGCTTTTTGGTGATCTGGAAGGTTGCTACAGGGATAGTGGCCATTTTTTCTGCGGTTTTGATAGCGTGGCTTATGAGATCGGGGGAACTGACAATTTCGTTTATCAATCCTAAGTGAGCAGCGTCTTGTACAGAATAAGTGGTTCCTCCATATACCAATCCATGGAAATGCTGGGGTAGGGCATTGAAGCGCATGATCTCCAAAGCAATTGTTGGGAATGGTACACCAACCAGTAGTTCTGGAATTCCGATCTTTCCTCCTCCATCTGCCATGATGCGATAATCGGTACCGCATGCCAGGACACAGCCTCCCGCAATAGCATGTCCATTGATGGCTGCTAGGACAGGCTTTGGGAAAAAAAATACTTTCTCAAACATTCTTAGCATCGCAGGAAAAAAAACATCCATATAAGACGTCCCTTCATCTAATGCGCGGGACAGATCCACTCCTGCTGAAAAGGCTTTTCCCTTTCCCGTTAGAATAACCGCTTGGAAAGATGAAGTTTCCAACATTTCAAAGTGCTTTGTGACTGCATTACAAAATTCAACATCCATCAAATTTACTTTTCCATGCGCCATGTTGAGCAGAGCAATGTTTCCTCGTTCTTCTAGTTCAATCATATTGCCTTTCCTTTGTTAAGGAAGGCTCAAATAATAACTTAGCAAATCTACTTGTCTTTTCAACACTCTTCTGCGTTGCTTTACCAGTGACATAGCAAGCTATGCGCCCGATAAAACGCCTTGAACCTCGATGAAAATCCTG
>JADGAT010000038.1 GCA_015231885.1 SAR324 cluster bacterium | reverse complement strand
ATCAGTCTTCTCACCTTCGCCGTGCTTTTGAAACCTTTTCCAGCCGATTTGCCAGTACCCAGCCGGAACGTGTGCAGCAAGCGGCCAGGAAGTTATTGGGCAATCCAAATGCTCAGGTACGAATTTCGGCAGCCAGAGCTTTAAGAAAATTGGATACTGCCAGTGCCCGGTCTTCATTTCAGCGTTATTTGGGAACTGAAAAAGAAGAATGGGTCAAACAGGCTGTTCAGGAATAGAGAGGTATTGATGGTTCGTTTACGATTTGCTCCCAGTCCGACAGGGTATCTGCATGTTGGAGGATTGCGTACAGCATTGTTCAGCTACTTGTATGCAAGGCAGCAAAAAGGAGCATTTATTTTTCGCCTGGAAGATACGGATCAGCAAAGATTGGTAGAAGGCGCAGAAGATAATTTGATAAAGATGCTCCAGTGGGCAGGACTGGAGATAGATGAAGGCGCCGATAAAGGCGGCGAATACGGGCCTTATCGACAATCAGAAAGGTTGCCTGTGTATCACAAGCATGCACAGCAGTTATTGGATGACGGAAATGCCTATCATTGCTTTTGCTCTTCAGAAACACTGGATGCCATGAGAGATGAGCAGAAAGCCAAGAACCTGCCTATTCGCTATGATGGCCGCTGCCGTCATCTCTCTTCTCAAGATGTCGAGGAAAAGCTCAAGGTTGAAAGTTCTCATGTGGTCCGGATGAAGATCCCGGAAAATGAACAAATGGTCATGTCTGATCTGATTCGAGGAACGGTCATTATTGAAACCGATCAATTGGATGATCAGGTATTGATTAAAGCAGATGGGTTTCCTACCTACCACCTGGCGGTCGTTGTTGATGATCACTTGATGGAAATCTCCCATGTGGTTCGTGGGGAAGAATGGCTGCCTTCTTTGCCAAAGCATCTGCTGCTGTTTCGCTATTTGAAGTGGAGACCCCCACAATTTGCACATTTGCCCCTTATCTTGAATCCAGACCGTTCCAAATTGAGTAAGCGCCAGGGTGATGTTGCCGTCGAGGACTTTCGTGATAAGGGGTATTTGCCTGAAGCCCTGGTCAATTTTATTGTGCTGCTTGGCTGGAACACTGCTGGTGATCAGGAACTATTTTCATTTCAGGAACTGATTGAAAATTTCAGTTTTGATCGTGTTGGAAAAGCTGGATCGATTTTTGATAATGAAAAACTGAATTGGATGAATCAACAATACCTTCATCAATTGTCTCCTGATGAGTTGTTTGAGCGCCTGATACCCTATATACGGGACACAGCATTTGCCGATCAGGATGAAACGAAGTTGAGAAAAGTATGCAGCATTTTGCAACCTCGATTGGTGACGCTTGCGGATATCCAAGATAAACTGTCTTTGTTTTTTGAAGAGAGTCCTCAATTAACGGATCCCGAATTAATTGAAGCATTGCGTGAAGATTCAGCACAAACGGTGTTGAGGGCATTTCAAGAAGAAGCAAGAAACACCGAAGCAATAACAGAGGATAATTTCCCTGCGATTATGAAATCTGTACAGAAAAGTACTGGAATTAAAGGGAAAAAGCTTTGGCCTCCCATGCGATATGCTCTTACCCTTGAAAAAAATGGTCCTGATTTGCCATTAGTTGCTGGGGTGTTTGGTAAAAAAAGATGCCTCCGCATGATTGAGCAGGCACTCAATCTTTAGTTTTGTGATCCTCCAGTAAAGCTGCTTTGAGCTTGGGTACAAACTGAATGCACTTTTCGGTTTTGATCCTTTTGATTTCTTTAAGAGTCAATCCTAATTTTTTTGCATATTTTGCCAGACTCATGTTATTTTCGTCTGCCTGAACCTCAAAACGGTGATACAATTTTTCGTTGATCTCTAAGATTGTATTCACAGTACTGGGCATGGTGGACTTGTTTCGGGAGCCTTTTGCCGTAGTAGTGATCTTCTTTTTTTTTGGGGGGGGGGGATTTTTGTTGAACAAGTTGATTTCTTGATTGAATGGCAAGTTTTAAAAAATCAGTATTTGTCAAGTCATGCAACTCCAAAAAAATTTCCAATTGTTTTTTTAATGGATCATCGATTTCCGCTTTGAATTTAGCCATGGACTACTTTTCAAAAAGGGTGGACAAACAAGCAAAATTGAATTTAGCGATAGAACTTTTGATTATAAAGAGTTATTAGTAAACCCAATTCCGGTGAAGGATGTATTCATTCACGATACCATAGAGGTTCTTATACTTTTTTCAAAAAAAATTCAACTTCTTGCACATTTCCGAATAATTCTTCCATGATGGTTTTTGTTTTCCGTTTCCTGTTTTTTATTATTGGATTATCGTTGTCTGCGGATTATGTGCAGGGACAAGTCGTAGAAAGTGTGCCGCAGGCTATGGCAGTTCTTGCTGATGAACTCATGCTAGAATCCAGAAAGCAGGGTCGCAGGGCTCCATTAACAGTAGTACTGGATATCCTCAATGATCAAACCACGACGCGTGATTCTTTGAGTCGGCAAGTCGAATCTTTATTTTCTAAAATTCTTGCTGATAAAGGCGAGTTGCCAGTTGTGGAATTTGCTCAGACCCAAGCAACACGCGAGGAATGGATGGAGGCATTTCCTGATTCCACCAGCGATCAAATACAGGGTGACTTGGCTGATATACTGGGTGCCGACTGGATTGTTACAGGTTCTTTCAGAAAAGCAGACTCGATGGTGGAATTTCGATTACAGCTCTATGAGATATTAACCCAACAAGTGATTTGGCGCGGCCAGGCTCAGGCTGTTTTTCAAGAGCCCAAGCCGCAAATGCTCTCTGAGGAATCAAGCGTTTCTGATATTTTTCCGGATGCAGAAAAGGGAATTTCGGAAGGGGGTGGTGTGGTTTCTTCCGCAGGAGTTGATGAAACTGAAGAAGATCGTTCCGCAGCAGGACTGGTTGAGGAAGATAGGGCTGCTGATACAACAGAGATGGTGCTTATCACAGAAGGTGTATTTGAAATGGGAAGTTTCAAAGGCGAAGAAGACGAACGACCACTACACTCTGTCCATCTCAATAGTTATTATATTGATTCTCATGAAGTGACGAATGAGGAATATACGGCTTGTAGAAAATGTGAGCGAGGCAAAGGCGGTTTTGATACAACGTCTCCCAAGCAACCGGTGGTTTATGTCGATTGGGAAAATGCAAATAAATATTGTCGGTTTGTTGGAAAACGACTTCCAACAGAGGCAGAATGGGAAAAAGCGGCTCGTGCTGACAGCAAAACGGAATATGTGTTTGGCGATTCGGCAGAACAGCTGGGAGATTATGCCTGGTATGAAGAAAATACCAGGCAGGAACCGTATGCTCATGTGATTGGATTAAAAAAAAAAAATGCATGGGGGCTTTACGACATGAAGGGTAATGTGATGGAGTGGGTTCAGGATTGGTATGATCCTCAGCAATACCAGAACTCAGAGAAGGAAAACCCGAAGGGGCCGAAAGACCCAAAAAATCCTGAATATCCTTTGCGTGTGGTTCGAGGAGGAGCGTGGGGAGGAACTTTTGGAACAGGTACTGCTCAAAAACTTCGATCTGGAGAACGCTTTGCCCAGGCTCCATGGGTGCGTTCATTTTTGCTGGGATTCCGCTGTGCCGCAGATGCTGAAAACGATGCTTTCAACTTTGAAATAGACTTCTTTCAAGATTTAGAGTAGCTCCTGTGTTTTCCCGTTTTTGAAGAATTCATCAAAGTTATAATCTTTGTATGCATCACACCGACTGCATAGGTGAATTTCACTTCGCTTTCCTTCATCCAGCAGTTCCCGGCAGTGTTTCAGTATTTCGCCATTCCAAATATCCAGAACGTGCTCTTCTCTAACATCACCTACAATTTGCCGTTCTTTTGAATCCCAGCAGCACAGAGTAGCTCTCCCATCCACATAAAAAAACATTTCATCAATTATTTTAAGACATGGAAGATTAAGGGAATCGGTTTGTCCTTCCCAGGGATAACGATACAGGTCTGTGAAAATAATGGAGCTTGGATTGTAATCTTGCCAATATTCATAAAATTCTTTTTGTTCTTCTTCGGTGCCGGGAAATCGAATCATTCGGATTTCTGTTGTGATGTTTTTTTCTGAAGCATTGGCGGTTTTGAGGAAATAACCAACATTTGCATAAACTTTGTCATAACTGATACCTCGTGCTTCATCAAAAGTTTCTTTTTTGATTCCATCTACACTAAAGCGAACGGTGTCTACCCCTGCTTCAATAATTTCATCGGCCCTTTTGGGGGTCAAAGGCTCTCCATTTGTATTGAATTCAACGGATGCGGTGGGATCCTCTTTAATGTACTGAATGATTTGCGGCATCCTCTTGTCGATGAAAGGTTCATTGAGGATAAAAGGACGGTAGGTCACTCCCAGTTCCCGAGTGTCATCAATAATTTTTTTCCAGACGTCATTTGTCATGAACATGGGACGGCGTGTTGCAAATTTTTGAGGACAAAACCAGCATGTGGCATTGCAGGAAATGGTTGTTTCAATTTGGATATATCGGGGGACTTTGAGGTAGTTGAGTCTCATTGTATTTTTTTCGTAATCATTTCAAAACATTGTTGAGCGGCACCACATTGAGATTCAATGGCGTTTGCGGCCTTTTTTCCCAAAGTGATACAGGATTGACGATCTTGCAGCAACTGGAACAAGATTTGGTGAAACTCATCTGGTTTTTTGACAGTGAATGCAAACTTTTTTTGCAAAAGATCTAACGCTTCTGGGGAATTGTAGTGAATTGGCCCAAAAATCACAGGCATTCCCATGACACAAGGCTCCATCACATTATGAACTCCTGTTGTAAAACCTCCTCCGACATAAGCCAGTTTTCCGATGTGATACATGGGAGCCAGTACTCCAATAGTATCGTTGAGAATAATGCGAGGAGGTTCATCGGGGTGATCGTCCAGTTGAGTGAAACGTGCCATTTCGAAGTCTTTAAAAAAGGTTTCACTGCTGTGTAAGTGCTCTTCTGTAGGCTCATGCGGTGCAATAATTAACAGCAAATCAGAAAATTTTTGCAGTGCCTCTGCCAAGGCCGGAAAAATACACTCTTCATCAGCAGGCCAGTTGCTGCCTATAATTACTACAAATTTTTCTTTTACATAGTTTGGAAGTTTTGGTTGTCGTAAGCGATTTTTGCGGTCCATCACGCTGTCAAAACGTGTATCTCCAACAACTTGGATATCTGGGTGATTGGGGTTTGTGATTCGAAAGCGTTGCTCATCTTCTGGAGAAACCGTAAAAATTCCATCAAGGCAAGCATAAATTGAACCATAAAAAGAGCGTGCCGGTGCAGAAGTCAAACGCAATGATCGTGGTTGTAAGGTTGCTGAGATTAAGTATTGGGGAATTCGTTGCTTATTGGCTGTCCAAATGAGATTTGGCCATAAATCAAATTTTGTATAAACGATGGCTGCAGGCTGAAAAATCGCTAAAATTCGACGAATATTGGAAGGGAAGTCAAAAGGGAGATAGTCAATGACAACGAGTTTGCCAACACCATTCAGTTGGCTGCGTTTTGCCCACTTATACCCTGATATTGAGCTGAGTGTGACGGCACAGTCAAAACCTTTTGCTAAAAAGCGTTCAATGACGGGTTCTGCCTGTAAATATTCTCCAGCACTGACAACATGAAACCAAATGAGAGGGTGCTGGATATTGCGGTGAATGATTTGTTCATCCAGACGGTTCCATAATCCGTTTCTGCCATCCAGGCTTTCTTTTATTTTTTTTTCTTTTAATGCAAATAAATGCAGAATCCCCAAAAGGAATGGTAATCCAATCCAGGTGTAAAGTAATTGCCAAAATGGAGTCATCAGTTTCTTTTAGCTGTGATGGTTGCTCTAAAATTTATTGCTGAGTGGTATGTTGTACGCCTTTTTGTGCAAGCAGGCCCATACCGTATTGTTGATTAAATGAACGGTAAACTCAAGTAAATCCTCTAACTCTTATTCCTGTCGATATTGTCAATGATCTGACGAATTGACAACCCATGGATGATACCTTAGTATTATTGAGTGATTGACTCCTTTAATTTTTTTGTACTGTGCCAGGAAACAAACGTGGATTTTGTTATGCTGTCACTGGGTAAAAATTTCAATTTTTCAGGTTTTGGTGCACCATTGCAAAGACAAGTAGATTTACTAAGGAAGGCGAAAATAATAACATGTGAAAGTTACGCAGGATTTTCATCGAGGTTCAAGGCTTTTATCGGGCGCATAGCAAGGCTATGTAACTGATCAAGCAACGCAGAAGATCGTTGCAAAGACAAGTAGATTTGCCAAGTTATTTTTTTAGCATTCCTAAGAGTTAATTGGTTGTGAGGAAAGATGTTATGAGAGGCTGGATGAAATGGTATTCTTGTTCCTGCTTGCTGGGAATGTTGTTGTGGCCACAACTGGTTTGGGGAAATGACCTGTTCCATAAGATGGTTACAGATTTTGCTGAGCAGTCGGTTAAGGATTTTGTGGGTTTTGTCGCAGAGGGAGAACGATATCCGCTTATGCACATGATCACTCAGTCACGTTTTAAAATTTTAGCGGCCTATCTTAAAATAAACAAACCAAAGGATACGAAAATTTGTTCGGATCGTCGTAATAAAAAAATAGAAAATGTGCCTGTCGAGCAACAGGATTTTTGCCAGCGTTATGATGATACCATTGACGGTGCTAAAAATGGTGTCTCCGATATGGCGATTTTTGAAAAAATTTATTTTAAACTCGAACCGTTACTTTTGCGGGAAATCGAAATTCAAGAAGCTCGGGAGCCGATGAAGAAGTGGATTGAGCATAAAATCAAATGTTTCAAAGAAAAGGCTAAATGTGGAAAAGATGAAAAAGGCATGATAGAACGTGTTACCAAGTGGGAACCAAATCTCATCCGATTGTACAAACATTTACTGGAGAATCTGGAGAAGAAACTTTTTCCTGAAGCAACAGACATTGCCTTTCTTGATAAAAATGTGCTGGATTCTCCATGCTCAATATCCGGGAAAATAGGTGAGATGCTTATTGACAAAGGGATGGTTTTTATTTCAGGGGGAACTTTTATAATGGGAAGTGACAAAGGGCGGCCCGATGAAAAAACAGCCCATGCTGTCAATTTGGAGGCATTTTGGATTGACCGATGCGAAGTGACCAACATAGAGTATTTGAGATATGTGGCCAAAGATCCACACCTCAGGAAAAGCACGTTTCCGAGACAATTCCATGATGGGGATTATTTGACAAACTGGGGTGGTGATCTTAAGCCGCCTTCCAATCGCGATAATTACCCCGTTACCTACGTTTCCTGGTTTGCTGCCAGGTATTTTTGTCAATCCATTGGGAAACGATTGCCTTCCGAGGCAGAGTGGGAAAAATCGACCCGTGCGGGAACATTTACTGACTATGCCCTGACGCCTTCTGCCAAGCTGACAGACTATGCCTGGTATAATGAAAATGCCGAATCTAATGCCCATTTGGTTGCTGATAGATTGCCTAATAAATTTCAGCTTTATGATATGCAGGGCAATGTGTGGGAATGGGTGTATGACTGGTATGCCATGTACCCAAAAGGGAGAGCCGAAAATCCACAAGGTCCCTCACTGGGTAAATACCGTGTCCTTCGTGGAGGGTCATGGATGAGTCCTGCTTCGCATTTACGTGTTTCCATGAGGGGCGATGATTCTCCTGTGAATACCAGCCAAGATGTTGGGTTTCGCTGTGCCGCAAGTACTCACCCCGAAGGAGGGCGTTTGAAAAATTGAATTAATTTGGCCTGATTATTGTATTTCTCCTTTGGCAAAATAATAGCGATGTATAACAATTAATTTGGATGGAGGAAAGGTACATATGCAGGTTCAAAACACTGTGGTTTCAACAAAGGATCAGGCTGCTGCTTCACTCAATAAAGAAGTAAAAACAGGAAAATCCGTCCAAGCTGAACAGAATAAGAACGGGCCTGAAAAAGCGGCTTCCTTGACGGATCAAAAAGCAGAAGAACAAACATCTGCGTATCTGAAAGTTCTGTCTCGTCTGGAAAATTTGATCAACAAAGATGAGCTTCCGGAAAAGGCATTGGAAGGTTTTACCAAGGCACTTGCTGTGCGTTTGGAAGAAGCAAAAGAAGACGATAGAAAATTGATTGCCGGCTTGCCGGAAGCAAAGGCTTTTGAAATAAAGACGGCCAACGAAATTCCTGGTAAAATTCAAGAAAGTTTAGAAGATAAAGACACTGCTGCAAAAGCTTTTGCTTTACTGAAAAATCCGAAATTTGTCGAATTGATGGAAAAAAAGGAAGATCAGTCTTCCAGTACTTATGGGCCTGATGGAAAAACGCAGGGTACTGTAACAAAAGACAATAAAGCGGATTCTTCTAAAGGGATGGCCACCAACCAAAAAGCAGAAACAGCGGTAAATAACAAACAAGCACTTGCGGCGATAAAAGCGGCACAGAATTCCAGTAGTAGTGCTCCTGGATCGGCTAAAAAAGCTATTGCTGCTGCATGATCTACTTTTCTTCAGAGGTGTCTTTGGGCTGAATGTTCTGTTTGCTAACATCCGAGGAAGAATCTTGATTTTCTGTTGATGCTTCAGCTGCATTTATTTGTGTTTGGCTGGGTCTCAATTCTTTCTGTTTTGTTAAATCCGAAATTGAACGTGCCTGCATATTTCCCCTAAAATTTCCTCCCTTGGCCATGGATATTCCACCTGGTGGTGTAACAATTTTCCCGACAATTTTCCCGTGGGAAAGGATTGTAACCGATTGTGACAAAATCAAATCCCCTTCAATGATGCCATTGATGATCATGGACTGTGCTTGAACGAGGCCATAAATTTTTGCAGATGTGCCAATGATTATAAGAGATTTGCCCGCAATGCTTCCTCTGCACATTCCATCAAACCTTACAGGTTCTTCACTGACTATTGTTCCTTCAATCTCCACATCGGGGGCTAAATAACTAACAGGCTCTTTCATAGGTATTACTGTTTTTTGTCGTTGTTATGACCAATTTTTTTTGTTGCAGTTGTTTTTTCTATAAGTTTGACAATTGGAATGAATCCTCCATTACGGGCTGCTTTTAGGGGAGTGAGTCCATAGGTGTTGATTGCATTAACGTCAGCTCCATGATCCAGCAGCATTTTTACAATGGCAGTATGGCCTTTTCCTGCTGCTGCTAATAACGGAGTGAGTCCATGTGCGTTGGAATCGTTGACGTTGGCTCCGTTTTTCAATAATACTTGTGTGAGCCCGAGATTCCCAGTCCAGGCACTCACAATTAGAGGGGTGACGGAGGCCCCTGAAATATTAACAGAGGCTCCTTTGCTGATCAACAGATTAGCGACATCATCGTGTTTGTTTTGCAGGGCAGCAATCAGAGCTGTTTTATTTTGCAGGTCTGTTGCATCGATTTGTACTTTTTGTTTTAAAAGTTTTTCTATTTGAGCAGTGTCACCTGCGGTTGCCGCCTGGATGAATTGATTTTCCAGGTCCCCGGCAAACAGATGGGAAGCTGTTAACAGAACGAATATGAATAATGGATAAATACTGTGCAAAAAGGGCCTCATGGCTTCTCCTTAATAGCATGAATTGAATAGAATTTACCAAATTTCCTAACAACCAATCGGCATGGGTATATCCTTTGCTATGCTTTAATGTAAATCCCTACTTGTTAAGTAAATTATTTTCATATCATTTTTATGAACGAACCAGCAAGATAAAGGAAGCATATGGGGGAAGAAAAAATTCAAATCATCCAGGGGGATATTACAAAACTGGAGGTCGATGCAATTGTCAATGCTGCCAACAACTCTTTATTAGGAGGTGGTGGTGTCGATGCGGCCATTCATCGTGTTGCCGGTCCAGAACTATTGGAAGAATGCCGCGAGCTGCATGGTTGCTTGACTGGAGAAGCTAAAATAACAAAAGGATATAATTTGCCGGTTCGTTATGTAATTCACACCGTAGGGCCTGTCTGGCATGGGGGAGCGAGAGGTGAATCTGAAAAATTGAAATCTTGTTATCAATCTTGTTTTGCTTTATCAGAAGTCCATAAAATCACGACAATTGCATTTCCTGCAATTAGTACAGGCGTGTATGGTTACCCGATAGAAGAAGCCACGCAAGTTGCAGTAAAGGAAGCAATGAATTTTCTTCAAAAAAATTCCTTAATGGAGAAAATAATTTTTGTATGTTTTGGGGAGCCTGTTTACCAATGTTATCTGGAAACATTAAAATCATTTTCACATGAGGAACCATGAATTTTTTTGACGACTACCAAAACACGGTCACATCTTTTTTAAGAACACGTCCCTGCCAGTATGTGTTTTGTAGTATGATCTTATTTGCTTTGAGCAGTACGGTTTCATTGGCCGAAAAAATGCCTACTGTTGAAGCCGAATTTCGTACGGATTTTCAATGGCAGGACAATGATGATGAAGATGATGTTAATTTGTCTCGCCCCACCTTCCGTTTCATTGTCAAACGCGCTCATTTGAATCTGACGGGTAAGATGGATGATCAGATTGGTTATCGCCTGCGGGTTCGCTGGAATCAAAGTTTTGAGCCTCAAGATGACAATACAGGGATGGGATTGGAATATTGGTATCTCAAATATCAATGGAGCCCTGCATTACAGTGGCGTATAGGAAAGCATCATATTCTGCAGGGAGGCCGGGAAGGTGCTCACAATCCCATTGATATTTTTCAATACTCTCAGTTAGGTGAACGCATTAAAGACTTTTATGAAGTCGGAATCAGTGCTTTTTATGATCTTGGTAAATTTGCTCCGACTCTGCAAGGCCAAACTATGGTGGGGCAATTTTTTAATCAGACAGAAGGCAGTAGCGAGAACCAATATACCCTGGTTTACAATATTGCTTGGTATGGCAGCTTTGCGGATGGATTGATTGAACCCATAGTCCAATATGGTGTTTTTCCGCATGCACAGGAGCGTACCCAGGATGACACAACAGGCAAACGTACGGTGAGTACAACGTCTTATCAGGAAAAGTTTTTTTCTTTGGGCGTTCTGGTTAATTTGGATAATTATATAGTGGAAATGGATGCCATCAGTCAGTATCAAGATGCCTATAACTCAGAGACAACCAGGTATAAGGCCGAAGACAATACGTCCATTATTATATTGGGACGTAGAGAAGGAGATCAGTTCAGCCCGTTCATCAAATGGATTTATGATTCCACTCGACCCGCTTCGGTGACCGCAAAAGATACAGGAGGAAATGAAATTGAACTGGGAACCGAATATTTTCCACAAGCGGGTAACCATAAATACCGGTTGCATACCTTTTTTGCGTATAGAGAAACTACCGATGAACAGAATACTTATTCTGAATATCGCTTGAATTTTGGCGCAAGTGCTCGTTTTTAGATGCTCACTCTGAACTGGCATAATGGTGGATGGATGCCAGAATGCCTTGGGATTTTGCAGGTTTTCCTCTGAACTGCATTTTTATCTGATGGCCTTGAGGCACCCTTTTTCCTGAAGCCACTGCACCGGGGATCGGGTCATACCATGACTCTTTTTCTTTCAGATGGGGAAGCTGCAGCTGCAGACGGGTACCAATTCCCGGATCTTCTTCCACCAGGATCTGGCATTCCTGGCGGGCTAATTCCACGCAGGTTCCTTCTACTAAATTTCCTCCAATATTCAATTGAACGCTCGCCTCGAGCTGGACGTGCAAATCTTTCATTGCCAATCTTTTTCGACGCATTGCAATGGCATCTTCGATTTTGCCTTTCAATTCAGGCAGTGCGAATGGTTTCACGATGTAACCATCCACTCCCAGTGCAATGGATTTTTGAATGTTTCCTATTTCGCTGTTGGAAGAAACCAGTACCAATGTGGTTGACTCAAATTTTTTATCTTGTCCCAGGCTTTGTAAAAATTTGTGACTGTCTAAATCGGGAAGTTGATCCGAATGAATGATGATGTCAATATTCCGGTTTGCCTTCAAGGCGACCATGCCTTCTTTTCCTGTGTCCGCTTCCACGATTTGAGTGATCCCTGCTTCTTTCAGAAGACGAATCATTGTGCGTCGAAGTACTGCATTGTTTTCGATGAGTACAAAAGTCATGTTACGAACGTCTTTTTCAAATAAATTGTGTTGGGTCTTTTCTTTATCCATTTTCTTTTCCTACTGAACCAAAGTTATTAATCTCATACTCTTAATGATGTAGCGCATCATGTCAAACAAATCAATTATTCCTTGCTAAAGCTGTATAGACGCATTATCTTAGTAATGGGCATGTTCTACATTTTTGTTTTACTTTTTGGGCAGAGAGGAACAATATGAAAACTTCATCAAAACCTCAAAACTGGATGAGTTTAGCCACTATACAGGTTTCAGATTTTTTTGCAAAAGAGTGTGTAAAATTTCAAAAAGACCTGAACCGTTTGTATCGTGAAGATATACCAAAAAATTGGAATTTATCGAACAAAAATTTAGTATCCGATGTGATGCATATCTCCCAGCCATATGCAAAAGCGGTTGGGAAATCTTATGTGAAGATTCGGGAAAGACTGCTTTTTCAAAAAAACAAACACCCATAATGTATTTGAATCAGTATCAAATAACAGGTGGTTCCAGCGAATTTTGGATGTAATAATAATAAGGAATGCGAAAATAATAACATGCGAAAGTTACGCAGGATTTTCATCGAGGTTCAAGGCGTTTTATCGGGCGCATAGCTTGCTATGTAATCGGTACAGCAACGCAGAAGATTGTTGAAAAGACAAGTAGGTTGGGTAAGTTATTGTTTGAACATTTCTAAAATATGATTGTTTAGGATAGGAGACCTTGTCAAATAATTATTGTGGATTGCAGCGGGTAGGATATGTCCAAAGAATATTGACAAGTAGAAGTTTGCTGTCTTTTTAATTGCACAGTGAATTTTCTGCTAACACTTCTTCCATTTTTAAAAGCTTATCTTCAAATTCTCCCAGGGCTCCTTCAATTTGTTCAGAATATTTTCGAAGTTCCCGTAGCTGAGTCAGCAGAGTTTTTATCGTTTGTTCATGTGAAGAATAATTGGATAAGCGACTGCTGCCCTGGTTGAGTAAGTCTTCACATTCGTGCGTGATTTCAACCAATTGATCTTTGATGGTGAGCAGTGAAAATGTATTCAAATGGAAGTCTTCAGGAAAATCATTTTCAGGGATGTGACCGTTTTGTTCAAAAGTTCGCAAGGGCAGTTGATTTTCTTGCATGTATTCAGAGATTTGTTTGAGCAAGATTTCGTATTTATTGACTAAGTCATCGCAGGCCGATTTATATGTTTTGATTTCTTTTCCTTTAGAAATAAAAAGTAAATTCATAATTTTACGCAGAAATTCAAACATTGAAGTAATGTGCAATGGTTGGTGAAAGAAAGGAGATGGTAACCTAAATAATCATGGAGCCCACGACGGGACTTGAACCTGCGACCTGCTCGTTACGAATGAGCTGCTCTACCAGCTGAGCTACATGGGCTTTCAAAAAGCCTACTTGTTTTCGGAGAATTTGTCAACCTAGTCAAAGGTTAAAATCATCACTAATTATTTAAGCGTTCTCCTACATTGGAAGTCGCGTCTTTCGCTTTTTCCAAGGTATCTTTGGCAGCTTCTTTTAGTTGGTCCACCGCTTCTTGACTTTTTTCAAAAACTTCACGGCTGACCTCTTGCAGCTGCTCTATCTCATCCAAGGCCTTTTTACTTTTCTCGAGTGCTTCTCCACTCACTTCTTTCAACTGTTTCATTGTTTCTAAGGCCTTTTCTTGTGTTTTTTGGAGATCTTCGATGGCATCTTCCCGATTATCCCACAAACCCTCCATCTTGGAGCGAAATTCAGGATTGATGGCCATTAGTACGGCAACACCAAGGGCTCCTACAGCCAGGATAAATAGGATCTTTTTCATAGTATTCCTTTGATTTCGTTTTTTACTTTCGGACACAGCAGCACGAATTTGGAGTCTCTTATTAATAGGAAGACAACGAATTCAGGTCAATGACTTGGCCATGCTTGACAAGGCTTTTGGATTCAGGCAACTTGATGGGAAGCTCTCCAGTGTGCATGAAATGAATAGATTTCTCAGTCTGTAGGTAATCTTCATAATTCCCATGTATGGTGCCTCCGCCAGCATCAATTAGTATCAGATCCTCATGACCTTGAATCAGGTTAATTGCTTCATTAAATCTTGTTTCAGGCAGTACTCCTGCCTCCTTCATCTCTCTTATCAGTCCGAAAGGGGCATGATCTCCCGAAATAAGAATCGTTTTTTTCTGATTTTTAGGGCCTACCGTAATGTGGCTCCCCACTGCCGGAATGGCATGCACTGAGTAAAAGAATTGGAAAGAAGCACCTAAAATCGAATAAGGTTTGTCAATACTGATTGGATGCCATCGGTGGTATTTTTTTGCTTTTTGATGGCTGCAGTTCATGAGTGCTTGTACTTTGAGCAGAAAGCTATAGTAAACTTCTGGCGTACAAAAAAGGTCAATGGGGTTATCTTTTCGAATAGATTCGGCAACATCGAGATGGTCTTCATGGACATGAGATAAAACAATAGCTTCGATTTGATCAAACTTTATTTTCAGCTTTTTGAGCTGAACATGTAAATAGTTGGGGCAATCCCAGATTCCCAGACGATTGTTGAAATTGAATAAGTAACCATTGGCAGGGTTTTTGGGGTCAAATCCATCACTATTTCCCAGTATCGTCAGGCTGAGTTGATCGGGTGTACGCTTAGCCGCTTTGTGTTGTATTGGATAGACGGGGTGCTGTTTTTTTCTAAAGGAAAGGTTGATGTCTATCGATTTTTTGGCAGTGACCACCTGATAGGCGGATTTTCCTTTGCGCTTTAACTGAATTTCTGAAAAATCTTTGGTTGTGGGGTAAAGGGGAGACTGCTGTCCTACTTCCAGCACATTCCAATCTAAAACTTCATCGACCGTATAGTTTTGGTTGGTTTTGGGATTCTGTAATGCCATGTATTGCATTTCTTTTGATAACTGAACCGCCAGCTGTTTTGGCATGCCCTGCTCGCAAATTTCCTTTTCTGTTGGTCCTATCAGTACAATACGTATGGATTCTTTCAATAATCGGCACTGTGAGTTTGTTCCAAAAATACGGAACTTGCCATATTTTTCTAAGCCATTATGAATAAACAGGTAATAAAAAAACACAAATTCGATGGCTGCTTGGGAACAGTGTCTTCGATATAGCTTTGCTGGTAAAACAATGCTGTTGGGAATGGGGAGTTTCTGAAACAAAATTTGTTTCAGAATCTCAGGGGGACAGCCAAATAGCGTGGAACCTGTGGGAGTTTCTAGCAGAGAAGATCCCTCCATAACGGAATGTAGCATCAAATGTTGTTTTTTGTGTCCCATTGATAGACCTTTGTTCAGGAATTCATGTTCTAAATATATGTCAATTCCTTAAGCAAAAACAATTCCAAAATAGAAATTATCTGGAGTATCTAATATCTGCTGCTTTTGGGTATAGGATTTGGTCTATTTCAGCGTCCTTCCATGAGTTGGAATAATTGTTCCTCCAATACATAAAACATGTATGGGCAAAAAGGTTTGCATTGCCGAAAAACCATCGGTGGCTCGTGAAGTTGCTTCTGCTATTGGTGCAACAGCTAAAAAGAGAGGGTATTATGAGGGGAATGGATTCCAGGTGACATGGTGTTTGGGGCATTTGTGTCAGTTGAAGGAACCCGGTGATTATTTGTCTTCATGGAAAAAATGGGATATGGACGCACTGCCAATTTTTCCAGAAATCTTTGAGCTGAAGCTGATTTCAGGAAAGGGGCAACAGGAGCAATTCAAAGTAATTCGAGAGTTAATTCAGGATTCAGATGAGGTGATTGGGTGTTGTGATGCCGGACAGGAAGGGGAACTTATTCAACGTTGGGTCATGGAATTATCAGGCTGCAAAAAACCATTCAAACGGTTATGGATTTCTTCGTTGACAGAAGAAGCAATTCACCAGGGGTTTAGCAACCTTAGGGATAGTTCAGAATTTGATTCACTTTATGAAGCAGGACGTTCCCGAGCAATTTGTGATTGGCTCCTTGGTATGAATGCGACCCGCCTATTTACCAAAAAATACGGTCAGTATCAAAAAGGGGTGTTGTCCATTGGGCGAGTGCAAACGCCAACCTTGGCAATGGTGGTGGAGCGCCATTGCACAATTTCTCAGTTCCAGCCTGAGCTGTATTGGCATTTGAAAACAACGTACCGGAACGTGATTTTTCAATGTGCAGAAGGAAAATTCGATAAAATAGAAAAAGGAGAAGCCGTTCTTCAAACAATATTGGGGAGTCCTCTGACCATTCATTCGAACACAACCAGTCAAGGAAAAGAGTTTCCTCCGCTGTTGTATGATCTAACGACTCTGCAAATGGAAGGGAATCGCAAGTTTTCTTTTACTGCAGACTATACTTTGAAAACTCTGCAATCCCTTTATGAAAAAAAATTAATAACCTATCCGCGTGTTGATACCCGATATTTAACACAAGATCTTTATCCGAAAATACCTGCTATTTTAGAAGGTTTGATTGCTTATCAAATTTTTATAGAACCTTTATTACAGCAACCACTTAAAAAATCTTCACGGATTTTTAATGATCTCAAGGTGACTGATCACCATGCGATCATTCCAACTGGTAAATTATTTCAGCATTTACCTGATTCTGAATGGAAACTGTATGATTTGATTGCCAAACGATTGGTTGCCGCCTTTTATCCAGAATGTATTATTTCTCAGACACGAGTGCTTGCGGATATTCAGGAACATCGGTTCAAAGCAACGGGAAAGCAGATCCTTGATCCAGGCTGGAGGTCTGTTTATGGTAAAGATGTGCCTGAAGAAAAGCATTTGTCGAAGGATGAATCAACCCAATCCTTGCCTGTTTTTGAAGAAGGCGAATCGGGTTCCCACCGTCCTGATCTGGAACAAAAAACAACGCGCCCTCCTCGTCCCTATACCGAAGCGACATTACTGCATGCGATGGAAATGGCAGGAAAAACAGTGGAGGATGAAGAATTGCAGCAGCTGATGAAAGAAAATGGGATTGGCCGACCTGCAACAAGAGCCTCCATTTTAGAAACATTGCTGAAACGTGGCTATATTATGCGTCAAAAAAAAATATTGATGCCAACCCAAAAAGGAATTGATTTGATAGGATTGATTCAAAATGATACGTTGAAAAGTGCTGAAATGACAGGTGCTTGGGAAAAATGTCTGCGCCAAATTGAAACGGGTACAATCCTGGCAGAAGACTTTTTAGCAGATATGAAGCAGTTTGTTTCTCAAATTATTGAAGAAGTCAAAAATGACTTTTCGACAGTTCCGATCAGCTTAACGGCTCGTTCCAGCCAAAGGAAAATTTTAGGAAGCTGTCCTAAATGCGGGCAAGGCCAGGTAATTGCTGGAAAAAGAGCTTGGGGTTGCTCTAATTGGAGATCTAAAGATGGGGCGTGTGATTTTAGAATATGGTATACACGGGGAGGAAAAAAAATATCAGAAATCTATGCAAAACTATTATTAGATGGTAAACAAACTCCTGTGATCGATGGCTTTACAAGCAATTACAGTAAACCATTCAGTGCGGCATTGCATTTAAATGACCGTTTTGAAATGGAATACCTTTTTGACAAAGAATGATTATGTATCAAATGAGAGCAGATCTTGAGAAAAATCGTTTGTACATTTTATTTCAAGATGATGTTGATGTTGAATATATTGAAGAGTTTTTAGATGAATTGGATACAGAGGTCCAAAAATTGGAGCCTGGTTTTAGTGTGATTAATAATTTGTTGGAAGCAGGTCGCTTGGGGATGGGCATTGATCAAGCATTGATCCCCAGCATGAGAATACTCATTTCAAGAGGAGTAAAAAAAGTAATTCGTGTGATTGCCGATTCAGATCAGGGGAGGAACCTTGCTTTGCGTTTTGACAGAAAGTCAGTAGTTGCGGGTTTCACAGGGACAATGGTCTATTCTGTAGAAGATGCTGAAAAGATATTGGACGATTTAGAAAAGACTGCCAGGGAAAATTTTGGACTGTATGTGGACTCTTCAAAAAATCGTTTGTATGTGATCTATATGAAAACAATGACGACAGAGCAAGTTCGATGGTTGACCAAAGAAATAAAAGTGGTATTAAAACGGTTGAATCCCGGATTTGATATGGTTGTGAATTTGCAGGAGGTTGAGTTTTTTGAAAAAGAAGCCATTGATGAGTTAACTCCTATCATGAAACTCATTAAAGCGAACGGGTTGAGAGCTGCTGTACGAGTCATTCACCAGCAGTCGATGTCTGATGAGAGACGGGCCATACTTTTTGATCAGAAGTCAAACCAGGCAGGTTATTTATCGAAGGTTGCTTATTCATTAGAAGAGGCAGACCAAATACTGAGTGATGCAAACTTGCCGTCTGTTTCGGAGATACATTCTTTATAAATCAAGTGTCGTCAATTCTCATGTCATGCAGGACTTGATTCGGTATCCAGGTGACGAGTAACTCAGCATACTCTGGATTTCGGCCTAGCTGGTTCACCAGTCGAGCACGGAATGACAAAAATAGAAAATCACAGGATAATAAGTATGGCGGCTCAATTACGTAGTTGAAACACACACCTTAAATCAGGAGCATGTATGGATGGAGGATTAGAAAGCTTATTGGATTCTGCACTGGAGCAAGACATTTCTGAGGAGATTCTTACCTTTGAGGAATATTTGGATGTGATTAAAGGAGAGCCATGGGTTGCTCGCAACACCTTTCAGCTTTTACACGATATGATGTTGTCCTGTGGGGTGGAGCACTCGATTACAGTTGGGAAACCCGTGAAGCACCGCTATGATTTTTTTGAAGCGCCAGGTATGGTGGGGCCCTATGTGGTTTTTGGACAGCAGAAAGCCAAAGAAAACTTGGTGGAAAAGATTGATAATGCCAGTCGTGGTTTAGAGGCTTCCAAACGTTTGTGGATTTTATTGGGACCCCCTGGAGCGGCAAAATCACGTTCTATGGATGGTATTAAACTGGCTCTGAATACTTACTCAAAATCGGATGCAGGAAAAACATATACCATGCTATTGCCAACAGTGGATGACCGCCTGAAAGATCGATCCCTTTTTGAAGAAGATGGTATTTATTATTTACAAAGCCCTCTCTTTGAAAAACCATTACAAGTTATCCCGGAAGCCGTTCGCAAGGATTTTGAAGATCGTTTGACTGCCCAGATTGACCAGGAAGTGATTGCGGAATGGCTTGCTAAACATTCTCACTATGACAACGAATATAAAATCAAAATTACGGGAACTATTTCACCTTATGCTGATTATGTGCTTAAAGATTTTATGTTTTCAAAAGGACTGAGCTTTCTAGAAATGCTGCCTTATGTCAAAGTGAAAAGAATGGTATATGATGCCAAAACAAAAACAGGTATTGGCTCTTACACTCCCCGGGATGAAAAAAGTCAGGAAGCCGGTTCTCTGGTTGGAAATATTGATTATAGTCTCTTACCTCGTTTTGGCAGTGAATCGCACCCTTTGGTTCATGATTATAAAGGAGAGTTATGTACGGGAGCAAATGGACTGGTGGAAATTCATGAAATTTTGAAGCTTTCTGATAAATTCTTATATGAAATGCTGTTTGCCACCCAGGATCGTTTCTTCAAACCGGAAGGGCAACCGCCTCTCCCCTTCAATGGAGTGATCATTGGGCACACGAATTTCCATGAATTCAATATGTTCATGGGGAATGAATCATTTGAGGCTCTACGGTCTCGCACGACTTTCATTGAAATGCCGTTGTCAGTTGATTACAATCAGGAAGAGAAAATATATTCATTTACCTATTCCAATAAGAATCGAAAATGGAGTAAGTCTAAAAAACACCAGGCTCATGCTGCGCCTCATAGCTTGACGTTTCTTAGCCTGGTTGCGGTCATGTCCCGTTTGTATGAGTCAAAGCAGAATCCAAATTTGACATTGCTTCAAAAAGCTCTGATTTATGCGGGGCGTGCTGATAGTGGTGTGGATAATAATGTTGCTAAAGCGATTTTAGATGAGTTTGAGTTCATCAAGCCGTCGGAAGGAACATTTGGCTTGGACCCTCGTTTTATCCAAAATGTTTTTGAAAACACAGAACATTTTCAGATTAATGAGTATGCTGCCAATATCAAGCAATTGGCGCAGGAATCGGGAGACCATGCCATGCTCACCTCGGTTGCCCTGGAAAATCCTTGTGCGACTCCTTTGGATTT
Source organism: SAR324 cluster bacterium (assembly GCA_015231885.1). GTDB lineage: Bacteria > SAR324 > SAR324 > SAR324 > NAC60-12. The sequence continues at coordinate 26,519 of JADGAT010000038.1, read as the reverse complement.
GTACATCAGGATGGAAAATGGAATTAAAGATTCGTTTGCTAATCAAAAAACCAAGCTCAATCATTATGTTGACAGAATCCTTCCACAAGCCAAAAGCTGGATTTTTGGACAAATTGCCAGTGATGTCTATAGTGCCATTTTGCGCGATGATTCAGTAATTGAAACGTCATGGAAAAAATACACGGACCATGCTCGTGCGTATGCGCATAATACCAAAGTGAAGCATGATGTGACCCAGAGCGATGTAGAACCTGATGAAAAGTTTATGCAGACCATAGAGCAGTATTTGGGGATTCCTGATAAAGAAGTATTTCGAAAAGAATTGAGTGATGCCATTGCCAGTGTGAACTATTCTGTGATTTTGGCAGACGAGCCTTCTTATCAAAATGCTATTAAGAAATTTGTTTTTGAAAATGAATTCAAATCTGGGGAAAATATGAAATTGCTGGGATGGATCAAGAGCGGAACCAGTGCCGCTAATGTCAACTTGAAGGAGCAGGAACAACTGAATGAAACCATCAAATACCTGGTCGATGTGAAAGGGTATTGTGGAAAGTGTGCATTCCAGGCGTTGACCATTACGGCAAATGCCTCAAGTGTTTTGATTTAATGGCTGGGGAGTTATGTTTGGTGAAGAAAAAATTTCATCCAACGAATCAGAGGGCGCCTTCACGGAATTTGTTGAGGAACAACTCGATGAGTTGATTGAAAATGTGGTTAATGAAGGGGATCTGACCAGTATTGGTGATCGAGGCAGTGATATCATCGTGGAGATGGATGATATTGAAGTCCCTACCTTTGTCTATGAAAATGAAGGAGGGAGCGGACAAGGTTCTGGAAAAGGACCAGGAAAAGAGGGTGGTGGAAAAATGCGTTTCAGTCTCCCTTTTAATAAGTTAATGGAACTCATCTCTTCGGTTTTAGACCTCCCTAACCTGACCAAAGAAGGAAAAGGAAAAATCAAGGAAGTGTCTTATGAGTTTAAAACCTTTGGTCAAGTTGGTGTGATTTTAGACAAAAAGCGTACGTTCAAACGTGCATTGCGAACGAACCTTGGTATGGGGACTTATAATCCGCAAACAGGGCAATATGATGTCCAGATCAGGCGCAGGGATAAACGCTATAAGCTGCCAGAACGTGTGGAAAAACCGAAATTCAAAGCCGTTGTATTTTATATGGGTGATATTTCGTATTCTACCTATGGTGAGCGCTTGGAATTGGAAAAACGCCTGGTCAACTTCACGCAGAATTGGTTGGATTACAATTATGGCCCTGGCAATGTAGAGCACCGTTTTTTTGTCCATGATATGGATGCTTATGAGGTGCAGGCTAATGATTTTTACAATGTCAGTAACATGGGTGGAACGCAGGCTGCAGCAGTCTTTGAATTGGTTTTTCAGGTGGCATTTAATGAGTATGACACGACCGGGACAAATTTTTATGCCTTTTATTTTGGGGATGGGGAACTGTTTGATGATGATGCGCGACGTATTTTAGAAACATTGGAAGAATCCATGCGTCCCTTATTCAATCGGGTGGGGATTGTTGAAGTTCAGCCTGGACGGCTCAGTTTGTTGAATCGACAGGTAGCCACCCGATTCAGCCGGGACCCGGTTGTACGGTTGAGTGAAATCAATGATAAAAGAGAGACAATTGATGTCATCAAAACATTGTTTGGAGTGCAATAATGCGAACCGTAAAAACCGACCCGGAGTTGTATCGACTGGAACAACGCGTTTTGCATCACGCCAAAGCAATGGGGCGCTCTCTGCCTGAAATTCGTTTTTTTATCCTGGATAGTTGGGAATTTCTCTCCCTGTTAGAAAAGTATGTTTACCCAGTCAGCCCTATTAATATTTGGGAAGGAAAGCGGGTTATTACTAAAAAACATCGTGTCGAAAGTGGGCAGGAATCCAGCCTGTATTATGAAGTGGTGCAGACAGGAAACCCTTCTTATGCCTATCTCAATGCTACCAATTCTCCAATGATGCAAGCTTCTGTCATGGCTCATGTTTGTGGTCATTGCGAATTTTCTGAATTAAATGTTCTCGAAGACTCAAATTCAGATCGCACCGAATATGTCATGTATCTGGTCAAAAAGGCCAATGCAGCCAGGCAGCAGATGGGGGATAAAGTATTTTTACAATACTGGAATGCCTGTGAATCGTTGGTCCCTCTCCTTTCTCCCCATTCTCAGTTTAATTTGGCACGTTCCATTTCCTCTGATTCCTTACAGCATCACCAGGAGCATGATACGTATGTTCCTGAAGATGCAAAATCTGATCTGATGCAACCTTTTTCCCATACGATGAATCGCCTATTGCAAAGTGAAACGGCAGAAGGAGCATGGAAAAAAGAAATGCGGAAGAAAATATATCAGGAAGCCATGAGTCGACACGGCTATACACTCAAAGCACCTTGCCAGGATGTGATGGGATTTCTCTGCAATTATGCGTCTGTGAGCAAAGGCGAAAAAGCCATTTTGAACTACATGACAACCGTTCATGCAACCCATGATTTTGTGATACGAACCCAAATCATGAATGAAGGCTGGGCTATGTACTGGGAAAAAAAGATCATGCTCGAACTGTTTAAAGAGAAAGCAGTAAAAGGAATAATTGATTATGCCAAAGTCTTTTCTGGAGTCTGTTATCCTCGTCCATATTATATGCGAAATCCTTATCATCTGGGATTTTATATGTGGAATCATATTGAAGAGTTATACCGTGATGGCAAGGTGTGCCTGGAGTACTTAGAAGAAACGGATCAAAAGAAAAAAGAAAACTGGAATAGAGGCAATGGTTCTGATCCGGTCAAAGCGATGGAACACCTGGTGGGTACCATCACAGACTATGATTTTTTACGGCGCTTTTTAACAGTAGAATTGATTGAAGAGTTTCACCTAAATCGTATCAACAAACGGGAAGCACAGCAGATAGGACTGTCCCCTGAGGATGTCATCAAAGAAGACTCTTATTGGGTGTGGATTGATCCGCAGCCTGTCAAAGAGGAAATGCTGAAATTTTTTACTCACTTTTATCGTCCGCGGATTTATATCATTGACACTGATTTTCAGGATGGAGGATTGCTGTTGTATCATCGTGACGACGGCCGTCGGTTGAAAAAAAATTGGATTAAACCCACTCTAAAAAATTTGAATCTCATATGGAAAGGCCCAGTGTTCCTCATTTCGAAAAATTGGCTTTATAGTTTTTCTGCGAACCTTTTTAAAGAAGCAGTGATCACCGAAGTGTCTTTTGAGCAGATCCAGGAAAAAATAAGCAATTCTGAGCAACCATTTCGCTTTTGAGGTGTCTATGAATTCGTTCGATTATAAGGCCTTGTTGGGATATCAGAGTAAGAAAACAGTGAAGTTTTCAGAGTTTGTAGAAGGGTTCTTGGAGAGTCCTGAAAATTATCTGCAAACTTCTTCTACATGTATCTCAGAATCCATCAAATATTTTGGTTTTGAAATAGTGATCCGCAGTGGAGAGCCCATTATCAGTTACAATGTTTTCAAAGACTTGTTCTCCAATGGAATCAATGCGGTTTTTGGTCAAGAATTCTGTATTAAGCAGATCATGAATGTTGTGGAGTCGGCAGATAAGGAGGTCGGCCCCAATCGAGGAGTTGTACTAGTGGGCCCTCCTGCTTCTGGAAAAACGAATATTGTTGATTTGATTGCACAGGCGTTGGAAGAGTACACTCAACATGAAACGATTAAACTGTACTCATTTTACTTCCAATTTTCCAGTGATTCAGGACGGGTCGTGGAGATACGTTCTGCATTTCGGCATAGTCCTCTTTTGTTGTTTCCCTTGATTTTGCAAAAAGAAGAGGGGGGTTTTACCTGCCCGAGACGGGAATTGTTTGAACAAATCAATAAAGGGCGGTCTGAGTATAAAAAAATACTGATTCCCTCCCATTACCTCAATGCTTCTTTGGATAGGCGGCATCTGGATATCATTGAGGCATTGATTCAAAATCCACGTAATAAGGGGAAATCTCTTTTTGATATTCTTGAAGAAGTGGTTAGGGTGGAAGAACTAGAATTTTCCAATGCTCAGGCAAAAGGAATTTCAAACATTGATGACTTGCGGTTACTGAAAATCCACACTCATCCCATCGAATTGGTAGATGAGGATAGGGCTATTTTGAAAGAACACCTGCCTGGAAATACATTTTACCAGTATGATGGTGCATTGGTTGACTCCAATCGCGGCATTCTTCATATCCATGATGCTTTTGGGAGCAATGGAAATGGTGCAGGAGAGAGCGACTATAAACCTCTATTGATGCTCCTTGGTAGTGGTAAAGCTGCCGTTGAATCCACACAGGCCCCTTTGGATAATACCGTTATTTTGACGACCAATATTGAGGAAATGGCTTTATTGGAGAAGCAGTTGACTTCATCGAAGTTGCTGGATCGCATCGAAAAAACTCCTGTAAACTACCTGCTGGATACCAATTCAGAAATGGATATACTCAAACGCGATATGTCCAATATGCGGGAAAAATTCGATTTCGATCCCAACCTACTGCGCATTGCTGCCTATTATTCGGTGATGACACGTTTGCTTCCTCCGATTAAGAAAAAATTGCCAGAGACTTGGAGTGATGAGAAGAAAGCTGTGTATTACAGTATTTTGCCAGAACAAAAATTGTTCATCTACTCGTCTCAGGCTGAGGACCCTGTCGGTACCATCCAACGCCTGCCTCATTGGCACCCATTCCGTAATGAGGCCATGCGTCTGGGCCTGAAATTATACGATGCGGAGAGCTATACTCCTCACATTGTCCAACATCCGAATGCTGTCAATTTGCGCAGTACAGGACTGTTTACGGATGCGCATCTGAAATTGATTGATGATGAATTCATGCGTGAATTATGGAATGAACACTATCCAAATGAAGGAAAGCACGGTATTTCTATTCGTCAGCTGCAAAACATCATGCGCAACACCATTGCTAACTCAGATGGCCGTAAGATCCATGTTGGAATTTTTCTAAGTCAGCTGAAGCGCCTTATTGCTGAAGGCCCTGAACTGCATCACTGGTTGGCAATTGATCCTCAATACAGTAATAAAACATCCCATATCCCCAGTCGGAAAATCGGGACGATTACGTTAGCAGAAGGAGAAGGTGATTTTGGAGATTTTCAAGGATTAGTTCAGGCTGTCAAAGGTTTGTATTATTCCCTTATTATTAATGAAATTACGATTTGTACAGTGGATCGTGATCCAAAGCGTATCGAAATGGATTTGCGACGTTACATGCAGCATGCTCTTTTGGCGCGTGCAATCCACAACAAAGCGTTTGCGCACATCATGGTTCCTAAATTCACATTCATTGATCCTGCGTCTGGAAAAAAGGTAGAAGATCCTGATCTCAATTATATGCTGTCTCTTGAAAAGATCCTTTGCTCTGATTCCAACTACCAACTGTTTCGGCAGGAAATTGCAGAAAAATTTTTAGACCTGCAATCTGCTGGAGAGCTTGTACTGGAAACAGGAAAAAATCTCATTTCGTCAAAAGATGATATCTTTTTGAGCTGTTTTGCAAAGGAACATGCATTGTTGCTTTCTCATCGCAGAGTGGATGAGAATATCAACCCCGAGTTGCTAAAAAACGCATTTTTCCATAAGCGCAATGATCCTCAGCAGTATGAGCACCATACTCCAGAAATAAGAAAATTTGCTGAAGCAATTCTTACGAATATGTCTCAACGGTTTTCCTATTCACGGGAAATTGCCCTGGATACTATTGTTTTTGCCCTACGCAAGCATATTGTTGATTTTCATAAAATTCTGAGTTGATTGCTTTTTTTTAAGTAAATCGGCACGAAATGACCAACATCTATACTAAAGAAATAATGATGAGATTTATATACAAAACAAATTTGGTACTTGTACTCATGTGCAATGTTCTGTTCTTTGCGAGTTGTGAAACTGCCTATTATCAAACCATGGAAAAGATGGGTGTCCATAAGAGAGATATCCTGGTAAGCCGTGTGCAAGACGCACGAAACGCGCAACAGGCAACAAAAGAACAATTCAAGTCTACATTGGAAAAATTCAAGGCTGCCATCCAATTTGATGGAGGTAATTTAGAAAAAAAATATGAACAACTGCAGGATGAATTTGAGGACAGTCAAGCGAAAGCAAAAACAGTAAAAAGTCGAATAGATGATGTAGAACGTGTGGCAGATGCTTTGTTTGAGGAGTGGAAAAAAGAGCTGGAACAATATTCAAAAAAGAGCTTAAAGCAGTCCAGTAAAAGAAAATTACAAGAAACTCAAAGACAATACCGGAAGCTCATTCGTGCAATGCGTCGCGCAGAGTCTAAAGTTGATCCCGTGTTAGCGGCATTTCAAGACCATGTTTTATTTCTCAAACACAATCTGAATGCTCGTGCTATCGCATCGTTAGACAAAGAATTGATTATTGTTCAATCAGACGTCAATACACTAATTGAAGAGATGGAAGCTTCTATTCAAGAAGCCGACCGTTTTTTAAAATCCATTCAGTAGTTTTGAACTCCTTCAGTTTTCTCCTTAACCTTGTTACAACGATTGAGTCTCCTTTATTTAGAAGTTCAAAGGTGATCCATAAATCAGGGGGTCGGCATCACCAGTAATTTAGAGCGTCTTCTTCTGTATCAAAAATTTGAATTTTTTTATCCAGATTGGTCGTTTGAAAAATAGCACGCAGGCTTTCTGATAATTGAAAGAGGGCAAACCCTTTTTGCATTTTCTCGGCATTGAGTGAAAGCATGGCGAGGTACCCCAATCCTGCAGAACGGATTTCATGTAGCTGTTGACAGTTCACCACAAGTCCTCGGCAATTTGTGTTTTCCAATAGTGCGAATATTTCTGTTTTGAACTCTATGGCATCCTGAGCAATCAGAGATCCTTCCACGGCAACGAAACAAATACCATTTTTCACGGAGTGAGACAATTTCATGTTTCTTTATTAATATGAGGATGTTCTTTCTTGTACAGCTGCGTTTGGAAGTGTGCAGCAATCTTTCAGTTTGATACAAGGAAAGGACAATAGCAATATTTTTATTCTGCCAATACGGATGTCGTGGGTGATACTTTCTCTTGCTTGGATACATTGAGAAATTTACTTGATAACAAGAGCAACGCAATTATCATGAAGTATTATCGATTTTTACTGTAGTTTTTGTGCAAATGTTGTAGATGATCATTATTGGGGGACAAAAGAAACAGTTTGTTTGGGCGGATTCAAAAGAAAATTTGAATTGCGGCAAATTTAAGAATAACATTGGTTAATAGATTAAATAGGAGTTTTAAATGAAAATACGTATTGATGTGGATATCACCCCAGCCGAGTTACGATCGTTCATGGGGTTGCCTAATGTAGAACCGCTGCAGGAAGAAATGCTCAGCCAGGTACGAAAAAAGATGTTGTCTGGAGTAGAAGGCTTTGATGCGGCTAATTTATTGAAGCCCTATTTGCCGGAATCCATGCAAACGCTTTCCAGTATGCAGAAAACTTTTTGGCAGACGTTGATGAGTGGGGGAAGCAGTACGATAAATACGGAAGACGATGATCATAAAAAGGACGATGGTAAAGAAAAAAAATAGGCTTTTTTGAGGGAAAGCGTCATACCCACCACAAAAGGTAGGCTTGTATCCATGGACGAAATCCAAAAGTGATGGATTCGATTTTGCCATGACGGTTTACCACAATGATTGAAGGAACTACCTGGACATTGAGGGCCTGGGCCAGGGGGCCTGCATCTCGAAACACAGGAAATGGAATCTTAACTTTTTGACGAAACTGCTGGATGGTTGACAGCGATTCTTGCAAATTGACACCAATCAGTTGCTTTCCCTGTTCATTGAGGTGTGGATAAATTTGGGCCAAGAAAGGAAGTTCCATACGGCAAGGCAAACACCAGCTTGCCCAGACATTAATAATCAAAGGTTTTCCTTTGAATGCCGACAAATAGACCCGTTTCCCTTGCTCATTTTCAATTGGAAGGCCTGATGCATCAAATCCCTCCATTTGTTTTGCACTGATCCACATGGGATACCAGGTAAAAGCCACTTGGTATACAATCAAGGCTAGTATCCCCAACTGAATCAGGTGCTTTCCAAGATGTTTTGACACGAATCACCTCGTCCCTGAGTGGGGTGGTTGGCAAATGAGATTAAAAGGAGGCTAGTGCTTGCTCTTGTGTATTGTAGATAGTAATTAGATTGTTGAAGCGAATCACCTCAAACGGGTCGTTCAGATTTTTAGGCAGCTGGCAAATGGCCATCTTCTTTTCTTGTTCCTTGAGGTGTCTAAATAATACTAAAATCATGGCAACGCCGGCGGTATCAACGTACACCACTCGTTTCAAGTCAAGAATAAGTCCTTTGGATTGTTCATCAATCAGGGCAGATATTACATACTCTTTCACATGTTCTACTTTACTTTGAATGAGTTCCCCCTCGATCAAAACAATACAAACATGTTTTTCAACAGAATGTGATAGTTCCATGACTACTCTTCAATCAGTATGTTTAGGAATGCTCAAACAATAATTTACCAAATCCACTGGTCTTTTTCAACGACCTTCTGTGTTGTGTTAGCATGTTATTATTTTCGCTTTCCTCATTCTCTTCGTAACTGTTTAACTGAGAAAATTATACTATACTTTCAATGATAAGACAATGGAATGCCTCAGGCTGATCATGTGCTCATTCCACGTTCAGAAGAAATAGCATTTCAGGCATAACAATTCACTACTGGAATAATAGTCGTCAATAATAGGATTTCTTACACAAATAGATGCTCAAGATGGGATGATGGGGAGTGTGATCGTGAATGTGGAGCCTTCTCCTTCAATGGATTCTAAGGATATGTTGCCTTTGTGTTTTTCTATGATGCCAAAAACAATAGATAACCCCAGTCCTGTCCCTTTACCAACGGTTTTTGTTGTAAAAAAGGGCTCAAAGATTTTGTTTTGTGTTTCTTTTGATATACCACATCCATTGTCCTGAACACGAATGATGATTTGCTCATCCTCAGCAAGTGCACTCACAATCAATTTTCCTGGAATGTTTTCGTTAGACTGTTGTTGACGGTTTTGGATGGCTTGGCATGAATTGATGATCAAATTCATGAATACTTGGTTTAGCTGAGAAGGCCAGCACTTAGTTGGAGGCAATGGCTGCACTTCATGAGTGAATTCTATTTTTTCACGGTATTGGGTACGGACGAGCTTTATTGTGGATTCCAGCCCTTTGCTAATATCTGAGGAAATCGCTTCTGACTTATCGCGGCGGCCAAACGTGGTCAGGTCAGAGACAATTGTGCTAATACGCTGCGAACCATCCAGGATGGCATTTAAATTTTGAAAAATTTGTGTGAATTTGGGACCAAATAATTGTTTAACGGCTTCTTTTTGTCCTGCTTCTGCTAACTGGAAGATCAATTCTTTTAATTGATTCAATTGCCTGTTGATATTTTGTGCGCCATTATGAACAAAGTTAGTGGGATTATTGATTTCATGGGCAACGCCGGCGACCAATGTTCCCAAACTGGCCATTTTTTCAGAATGTACCAGCTGTGACTGTGTTTGATGCAAGGCCGTCAACGATTGTTGCAGCTCATTGGTTCGGGTACTGACACGCTGCTCAAGTTCTTCATTGAGTCGGATGATTTTATCTTCTGCTAATTTACGCTCGGTCATGTTTCGGACATTGACCAAAACACCGATAATCTCATTTTGCTCATAAATGGGATGATAATTCACCTCCACGAACTGATGTCCTGCATTTGTGAAATCAAACCAGGATTGATAAGTTATTTTTTCTCCTTGCAGGCACTTGTCAAAAACTGGTTTGATAACCTCCTCAAAGGTCTCCTTGCCATTCAGTTCTGCAATAGACGAACCTTCAATGTCTTCTCTGCTTTTGCCATGTGCTTTCAAGTAGGCTTCATTGACGGCCTCATAGACATAATTTTTGTCAACAAATGAAATCAGCTCAGTGGTTGATTCCAGCACGTACTTATATTTCTCGACGAGTTGTTCTGTACGTTTTCGTTGCTCAATTTCATTGATGAGCTCTGTGTTGACGGCCAGTAATTGCTGAGTGTGTTTTTCCACCAGTCGATCGTGTTCCTGGAGAGAGACAATCATTTTATTGAAGGATTGGGCCAAACTTCCGACTTCATCTGTAGAATCAATAACAATGGTATTCAAGTCTGCAAGCTTCCCACTTTCTACTTTTTCAGCAGACTGTTTTAAATAAAGCAAGGGTTTGACAAATGTTGTCATGACGACCCAGATGACACAGGAGCTAATTAGTAAAAATATACATGCAATCATGATGGAACGGATCAATAAATTTTGTATCTGCTGCTGAAACAGTTGCTGTGTTGCCGCAATATTCTGATTGTGCCGCAGCACCGAATACCCTAAACGCAACCGACCCCATAGATCAGTACTGAGATAAATGGGTACAATGAATTCCATGTAGCCCTGGTCTCCTTTTTGATATTCATTGATGGTCGCTTGTTCTTGCTGGTTTGCAAATAAATCTTCAGCTTCCAGTAATATTTTTCCCTGGAGTCTTGGATTTAGAGTGTGCACATGGGTTCTGCCAACGTGATCTGTTAAAATAATGTACGAGAGATCTTCTATGTCACGGGCAACCTGGTTGAGGTGGTTGATCATGTACAGCAGGTTGAAGGATGCCAGTGCTTCTTCCATTTCTAATGCGAGCTGGTCAGAAAGTGTTTTTCCACGCTCGATGAGAATTTGTTTCAGTAAATGAGCCTGTTCTTGCCATGCATTTTCCAAGATATGTTTCTGGGAAGTGGTCTGAATGACAGTAAGACTCACCAAAAGGCTGATAATCAGCAACAGCATGGTTATTAATAGTTTTCCACGAATGCTGCTTTTAAAAAAAACAATCATAACCTTACTTCGAGTTGTGTATGTATTCGTTGACAGAGGAAAGTGCTCTTGGATTGAGCAACAGCTGATATTGCTTAATTTTGTCCAGATGAATCGCAATGTGAGAGCCTGCAGGGATTTGTTTTTTTTGAAGAGTTGATTTATTGGCCAGTATGTTGAATGCCATTTGAGATGCCTGTTTGGCCATTGTTACAACATCTGCAGAAATAATTAGAGTTGCTCCAAAAGAACCAAAAATTCGATCATATGCAAAAACGGGCTTTTGCAAGACATGGCTTTCTCGAAAAATAGCCTTCACCTGTTCTCGGCTTGTCAGTACAATCGGATCAGAAATTAGCCATAATGCGTCAATTTTAGGAAGCAAAGCTTCTAACCCTTCACGAAAAGAGGCTGTTTCTCCAATATAAATCCCAGCCAGTTCGATGCCAACTTCTTTGGCGGAGGATTGGGCCCTACTAAACCATTGCTGATTGTATTTACTATATAGGACTCCCACTTTTATAAGCCCTGGAAAAAAGAAGCGAAACATGGTTAATTGACTCACAGGGGATAGTTCACTTTCAATCACATAGGTTTTATCAGTTAATGCAAAGCGGTTTCGGTGGATACCTAATATGAAAAGAAGAGGTGTGTTTTTTGTGAATTTTTTTGCTAACAGATAGGCTTTTGAACCAATGCACAGAATCAACTCTGGGGTAGAGTCATAAATTTTTTCTTCTATTTTTTCTTCGCTGATCCACTTGCTGCCAATATTCAATTCTTCTACAATAGTATGACCACTCAAGGAAAGATTGAATTCTTCTTCTACTTGAGAATATTTTTGAATGTATGCACTGGAATTGAGAATCAATACTCTGGGAAGGTGGTCATCGGCAAAAGAGGAAGAACAAATCGCAATCATCCCTGCAATCCAAAAGAAACCGATTTTTCTGATAAATCTGTATTGTGGAATAATGTTTCTCATTGTTTCAGCATCAATTGTTCATTCTTTCCAATGACTTTCCATCCGTCTAACCCGAGCATCTGGAGAAGCATGAGTCCTTTTTTTTCCTGTTCCATTCTTTCAATGACTTTTAATAATTCGAGAGTCCCAGAGGTAGGCTTTTCTGGAATTGCAACGACAGGGAGCAATAGATCTTTGCTGATTGCCAGAGTATTCAATGTTTGACTTAACTGTGGATTGATGGAGGCCCATATGCTTCTACTATATTCAGTCGTTAACGCCGCATGAGAGAGCCCAAAACCCACTGCAATCAATGCATCAATATCGTTCGGAACACTTAAAATCTGGAGAGTACTCACTATTTTTCTTTTATCTTCCCCCATCAACTCGATAAGTATATTCTTTGTATAATCCTGATTGCCGGCTGAGGTGATGTTTGTACCTTGAAGTAATTGCAGGGAACTTATGGTTTGTTGGGCCGACAGTATTTTTTTCTGTGTAACCTTTCCTTTAATAGTTCCGATTAAAGCCGCGTGGAGGGGGTAATGGAGGATTAAATTTTTATAATACCAGCTGGAAAGGAGATACACGGCATTTTTATGCATTTTTGCAGTTTGATCTATCTGCAAATGCTTTTCAAAGAATTGAATATGATTGAATGGAACAAAACGATAATTGCCAAGGCTTTGTAAATAACGATCAAACTCTCTTTTCAATGCTGTAAAATTATTAACATTGGACTCTGGGTTATAAAAATAAACCTCGTTATCTGCTCCTTTTGCCACTGTGATCAATCCCGGCGACAGCAGTATCAACCCGCTCCAGATGATGGAAAAGAAAAAGAGTGACATAAAGTGCATGAAGAGCCTCAAACAAAGAACTTCATTAGTTGAATTGTTTTCCGATAGTCAATAACACTTCTCGACCGGGACCGATGTAACCTTCGGTTGCCCACGAATTTGCCGTATAGGTCGGATAACGAATTTCGGTATCTCCCAAGTTAGAAACACGCAAATTGAGATAGGTTCCTTTGCTGAATAAATTTTCTAAACGGGCATTTGCTCCAAAAACAGAATAGCCGTCTATTTTTTTGCCGATACGGTTTCCGAAGGAGCTGTCAGAATTAGTAACGGTTTCATCCCAGGCAGGTTCCATTTCGTCAACATAGGTTCCTGTCAAAGAGACGGTCCAATCGTCATTCATCAAATAGAATGCCTTGAAATACCCCAGGCGTTTTGGGGAATAAGCCACTTCGAGCTCGGAATTTTTTTTATCTTCTGTTTCCTGGAGGGTTCCGCTAATTTCTGCACCCATGCCAAACATTGGTTTCACGTTCAAAGAAAACTCGATTCCATTGGTGATCAGTTTTCCTTTATTGTCCCGAAAAGAGGAAAACCGGTTGTTTGGATCTTCAGCATTTGTGCTCGATTTAACAACCCGCACAATGAGATCATCCAGCAGATTGTGGAATACACTCACGCTGCCAGTGATTGTGGAGGACAACTGAGAAATATAATTGATTTCAGTGGTGGTGATGTATTCATTGCTCAAATCATCCGTAAGGAGGTTGAACAATTGTTCTGTATTATTGCCAAATGAGGCATGTTTGATGGCTTTTCCATACAGAAACTTTAAAATATTGCGTGAATTGAAGGAGTACAGGGCTGCAAGCCTGGGGACAATTTCTGGGTCTTCTTTATTGTATGTATCCTCTGTTTTCAGAAAATTTGGCGTAGCATTTCCCGAACTGACTTCTAGCTTATATCTCAGCTGTTGCTCCAGGCGAAACCCTCCAATCAGACTGAATTTTTCCAGAGGATGGTATGTGAACTGAGCATACACGGCCTGTGTGGTTACATCATTATCTTCCGATAATTGAGCATAGTTATTGGTGAGCTGGGGAACTAGGGGCAGGTCGTTATTGATGGCTATGTCTAAAAGGTTGCGTGAGTAAGCTCCTAGTGCGATTTCTAAATCACGATGAGGATTGAGAAACGCATTCAATTCCAGCTCATAAAAATCTGAGCTGTAATGGTCTACTCCATAACTATCTTCAGTAAAAAGATCATATTTGGTATGTGTGTTATCCGTAGAGTACGTCAGTTTTCCATTGAGTGAGAAGGTATCGGATATTTTATTTTGATAGCCGAACGCAATTCTCATTTGCTGGTACTCATAATGATTTCCCTGATCCAGAGAGGGAAAAGGGATGATTGATTCTCGATTGGAGTCAACATAAATAAATTCAATGGTAAAATCTTTGGATGCTCCTGAAAATTGAAAGTATTTCTGCTCTTCTTGCAGACGTCCTCCTGTTCTATGGTTCTTTGAAATGCCATAAAACAGCAGGGATGCTGGCTGCGATACCATTTCCTTATAAGGCTGATCCAATCCATCGGTTTTGTAAATCGAGCCATTGAAAGTGAAATGGAAATTTCCCTCTCTGCCTGATTTTCGCACAAACAGTCTTTTGGTATTGGAGGTGCCATAGGAAACAGAAGCAATGGCACCTGGTGAGCTTTCAGAAATCTGGTTGGTGATGATGTTGATCACTCCATAAAATGCTCCCGAACCATATATCACAGACATGGGGCCGCGCACTATTTCAATGCGGTCGATGGCTTCAACAGGAACATGTGTATCTCCCAGTGGGTTTTGATCATTATCACCTTTGATCTGGTTGACGCCATTGATCAGGACAATCAAATTTGGGCTGCCTTCTCCTGACCAGAAACCTCGAACTCCTAAATTGGTCCGGGAAAAGTATTCATCAAGGTTGTATAATCCTGGAATATTTTCCAGAACCTCAGACAATGTTTTATAACCATATCTCTCAATATCTTCCCGTTTGATCACCACAACACTGGCCGGGACATCATTAATCCTCTCCAGTTTTTTAGCAGCCGTGATGATCATTTCCGTTCCTTGCCATTCTGCCTGAATGTAAGATATTTCCTGATCTAAAGATTGCTCTGCAGTTTCAGCAGCAACTAGAGTAGAGGTCGAAAACAAAAATAAGACAGCAATGGCCTGGACAAATTGAAAAATTTTCCAAAATTTGTTTTGCATGGGAACCTCTCTTTTATTTAAAAAAATATTAAAATGTGGCTTATGGATTCAAAAACGATCATTTTCGAATTGAACAGGAATTCAGTGGTGTGCCTTATTGGCCATCTTTTAAGTTTTTTTTTCTGCAGAAAACGATTGGCGCATTCGCAAGAGTGCTGAATAAAAGAAAAAAGCTCAGATGGTCTTAATTTCTTATAGCAAACTTGTTGAGCTTTGTATATGGGGAAGGACTACCTATTTTTCCGGGGGATTAAAAAAATGTAAAATAGGGTGTGGAATTTTCTTGAGTGAGGCTATCCTGCACAAAAATGATTGGTGCAAATTTGCTGGAAGAAATTTTGAAAAGTAACTCGAGCGTCTTTTGCATTGAATTTTAGTTTCAAATCGAGGTCTGCCATGGTCATTACTATTTTTTCTAATTCAGGAAGGGTGAAAGACTGGGCCTGTGCAATTAGACGTCTTCCCAGAAAAGGATGCAGTTTGAGTTGGGAAAGGATTGCCTTGGTATCCAGCTGTTGTTTCTGAAAATAGTGAATGTTCAATAACTTAATGAATTGCTGGGCAATTAAAACAAATAAACCAACATGGCCGGTCGACGACTCCAGCATCACCTGGTCTAATGTTTCCAGAGCAGAAACTAAATTTTTATTGGAGAGAGATTGGGTAATGCGGAAGATGGAATAATGTTTATTACTTTGGACATGTTCGAGCAAGTCTTCTTCATGTACCGTTTGCTGATTCGCAAAGATCAACGACAATTTTTCCAATTCCTGATCCAAATTCCTGAGATCATTGCCTGCTAAATCAAGCAGCAACTGGGCCAGTATTGGAGAAAATGAAAGTTGTTTCTGTTGGGCCCGCTCGAGAATCCAGGCAATGGGTTTATCATCATCATAAGCTACAAATTTTTGAATCTTTCCCTGGGTTTTAATCGTTTTTAAGAGAGGGCCGCTGATATCCTGGTCTCGTGATCCAAATGCGGTGAGCACAAAAAAACAATAGTCAGGCGGTTGTGTGAGATACTTTAAGAGAAAGTGATACAGGCGCATGTTGGGTGATGCGCCTGGCTCCAAAACCGATGTGTTTACTTTTTTGCCTTTTGGTAGTTTTAATGCTTCCAAGTGATCGAGCCGAATGATTCTCCGATCAGAAAGAAAAGGGAGTGTTTCACAACTCAGACGGAAATGGTTGATTTTTTCTTCGACTCCCTGTCCGCTTTCTTTGAGCAACTCGTTCACATTAAAGCGCTGCAGGCATAATTCCGGATCTCGGTTTTCCAATATGGTATCGATCAGACGTTCGGAGGATTCATCTATTTGAAGCTGCTGATTGCCATATACAAGGTAGGTGTGCATAAGGGAAGTCATGCCGAAACTTTTTCAGAAGATGAGTCGATGAAGTTGGCAATCAGTTTTCTGACCTCTTCTGCAGAATCGCAGCGTAAGGCTTGTTGTGCCAGTTGCTCTGCCTGGGCTATCGTGATGTTGGATAAGCGCTCTTTGACAATTGGAATCAGCATCGCATTCATGCTCAATTTACGTAATCCCATACCAATCAGGACGATGCATCCATCGGGGTCTGAGGCCATTTCACCGCAAAGCTCAACGGGTTTATTGTACTTGTTTGCTATACGAATGACGGATTGAATCAAGGTCAAAACAGCGGGATTGAGAGGATCATAAAGATGTGCTACATGGGAGTTGTTACGGTCAACAGCTAATAGATACTGAGTCAAATCGTTGCTTCCAATAGATAAAAAGTCAATTTCAGGGATAAAGACTTCTCCCATTACCATTGTTGCTGGAATTTCAAACATCATCCCTATGGCGAGCTCTGGAACTTTTTTTCCTTCTTTTAATAATTCTGTACGGCATTGTTGATAAATCTTACGGGCAAATCGAAGTTCCTCGACTTGACAGATCATGGGAAACAAAAGTCTCACATGTTTATGATCTCCTGCCGAAAGCAAAATGGCTTTGACTTGTTCTTTCAAGCGCTCTGGCTTTTTCATCTGCATCCGTATTGCCCGATTTCCCATAAACGGGTTTTCTTCTTTGGCCAACCTCATATAAGGGGCCGACTTATCTGCACCAATGTCTAATGTGCGAAAAACAATGGATTGACGTTTATCCATGCTTTTGACGATGGTCGAATAGACATTGACTTGCTCCTGGATGGTGGGATACCGCTCCAGGGATAAGAAATAAATTTCGGTACGGTATAATCCAATCCCTTCAGCACCATAATGAGAAATGAGAGGCGTGTCGCTTGCCAGGCCAATATTGGCTAAAACAGAAATCCTGGTGCCATCCAGTGTTTCGCAAGCTTTTTGCCGAAAATGATCAAGATGATCTAAGTATTTCTTTTGCTGGATCAGCAGTTGATTGAATTCAGAGAGAACTTCTTCTCCTGGATTGAGCTCCATGTACCCATGCCTGCCGTCAACAGCAATCACATCCCCTTCTTTTATTTTTTCGATCTCTTCTTCAGTAACACAAACTGCAGGGATCAAACGTGATCTGGCAAGAATAGCGGCATGCGATACGGCTCCTCCTGTTGCTGTAACAATTCCCTTGATTTTTTTAGGGTTGATATGAGCAACATCACCAGGTAGCAGTTGTTTAATGACCAGAACACCTTCCTGTTCTATCGAAGAAACATGGCCGTAGCCAACGTGATGCAAAAGTCGATATCCTACATCTTTTAAATCGGCACCTCGTTCTCTTAAATAGGGGTCTGCAATGGATTCAAATGCTTGAAGGTATTCCTGGATGACTTGAAAAATAGACCATGTGACGGATGCTTCTTCATAGATATACTTTTCTACTTTTTCGCGGAAACTATGGTCTTCCAGAAACATCAAATGCACATGAAAAATAGCGGCTTCATCCGGCCCCACATGCTCAGAAACCTTGTCGATCAGTTCCAGAGTTTCCGTAATTGTCTTTTCCAGTGCTTTTTCAAGTTCCAGCAGATTCTTTTCTGGTGGTTGGGAGGTCTTTTTTTCAGGCTCTTCGAGTGCATCTTTCTGCATCAGCACGGCCTTGCCCATGGCCACTCCATTGGCAACCGGAGTTCCAAAAATCCGTACACTTTTCGTGTGAATGGGGACAGTGGTCGCAGGAGACTTATCCAATTGCTCCATCAGGAGTGCTTTGGAAATCAGCCCTGAAATTTGAGAAGCAATGGTGACTAAAATATGCTCCTCTTCTTTTGTGAAAGAACGGGATTGCCTGGTATGGGTAACCAAAACACCAAATGCTTTACGGTGTTCGATTAATGGGATGCCAAGAAAGGAAGAGTATTGGTCTTCATTGGTTTCGGGAAAATGCTTGAAGCGGGGGTGCTGCTTCATGTCAGCAACCTGAATAGGTGCTGATTTTTCCAGGACGAGACCGACTAAACCTTCGGTGGGTGCTATTTTGATCTGGCCAACAGATTCTGGATTGAGACCGTAAGTTGCTTTGAGAACTAGTGCTGATTCTTCAGCATGATAAACGTAGATCGAACAAGCATCCACACTGAATCGCTGAGCGATCATCTGTGCAGTACGATGCAGTGTCTCATCTGCATCATGGGATGACGTAATGATTTGTCCAATATCTGCCATGGTTTTGAAAGCAGATATTTTTTCTTGGGAGAGACGGTTTTCGCTCATCTCTCCTCCTGTACAACAGTATTAAATCGCCGAATCGCCCATTTCTCCGGTACGAATACGAACAACTTTGTCCACATCGTAGACAAAAATTTTGCCATCTCCAATTTTTCCCGTTTTTGCTTTTTCTTGAATGGTGTCAATTACAGGTTCAAATTTATCATCTGAAACTGCTATTTCTATCTTAATTTTGGGTAAAAAATCAATCTCATATTCTGCACCACGATAAAGTTCTGTATGACCTTTTTGACGACCAAAGCCTTTGACTTCCGAAACAGTCAATCCTTGCACTCCAATTGCAGCCAGTCCTTCTTTCACTTCATCCAGTTTGAAGGGTTTAATAATTGCTTCTATTTTTTTCATAATTCCTCTTTTATTAATGATGGGTAGATTCGCAACATGAGTGTATCACTTCACGGGTTTCTCTCAGCGTAGTTCTGAGTATTTTAATATGATACTCTTCCACCAGCAAAGAGCGTGCCATGCACTAATGTGCCAATTGACCCCTTAATTAATAAAGCTTTGAGGGCAAATCAAATATTATTCATGAGAATTTATTTTTTGATTCTGTCCAAAAATAAGCGTTTTTTGAGAAGGTGCTTAAAAAATAGACGATTCCATTCAGGGGGCCTCAGTATGTTTATAAAAGGTCACTATTTTTTCCAAGAGGTTGGTAGAAGAAAGGCCCTCGGTTAATTCAAAAAATTGAAATGTTCCTCCATGCGATTCGACAAGTTGTTTTTCTTGTGCAATCCGAGATTCTTCGAAGCTTCCTCCTTTGACATGAATATTCGGTTTAATTTGTTCAAGCAAATACAAAGGATTGTCTCCTGAAAAAGGAATGACATGATCTATACACGATAATGAGGCTAATGTCTGCATTCTTTCTTGCTGATTAAAAATGGGTCGTAAAGGCCCTTTACTATTTTGAATCGAAGGATCGTCATTAACTAATACCAAAAATGTTCCTCCGATTTTTTTTGCCTGTGTCAAATATCGAATGTGGCCTAGGTGCAACAAATCGAAGCTACCATTGGTGGTAATCAGAAATTTTTGCTGAGCACGCCATGGTTCAATGAATGAAGGCAATTGTTGTTCTGGAATAATTGAGAGTAATTTATTTTCTGTCAAATATGGCGAATATCCTGCATAAACGTCAACGGTAGATGCCGATGAGGCCTTGAGTCCGGATGTCTCTAAAATTTTTGAAATCGCATATTGAGTTGCCATGGGTTCATCGTAAGAGACTTCTGGAGGACAGAGCAGGGAGCTATCAATATTTTGAAAGAATGACGCCAATTCAGATGACTGATTGTAAGAAATGATTTTAAATGCCTGGGTCGTTTGGACTTGCTCAATCAAATCTGGTGAGAATTCTACCACATAATCCACATACTTTGTGGACAAGAGCATTTCAGTTCTTTCGGCTAAAGAGCAAAAAGGGTGGGAGTGACCATACTTTGCTTGAAAATATTGATCAGGGAGTAAGGCTACAATCAACAAATCACAGTGATGCTTTGCTGTTTGCAGGATGATGGCATGTGCTGCATCCAAAATTTCAAACCCTCCCAACAACAATTTAGCAGAAAAGGATCCAGTTTTTTTTTCAAGAACAGATGCAAGTTCAGACGGATTTTTTAAAAAATCAGCAGTTGACATAGTCTCGTGACAATTTGGTGTGGAAAATGTAAAATAACAAATTAACTTTTGAGTTTCTGTTTTTTGTAAAACTATGACATGAATAGAATTACCATATTTGAATGATAAGTTGATTAAAAAAGAAATAATTCATGAAACGCACACTACTTTTTCTTATTTTTATCGGAGTGTTTTGTTGTGGGGGGCTGTCGGACCGCTTGCAAACTTCAACGGTTTACGCACATTCTCTTGATTTGTTGTCACCAAAGCAATTCCCACGCTCAAAAATTATTGATGTTCAGGTGTATTTCTGGAAAAAAGTTTTTACAGAGGTTGCCACCACTGAAGCAGTACTGCATGACCGGGATTTAATCTTACCAATTTATGAAAAAGTGTCATTAAAAGGATTGAACCGAAAACAAGCCAAACGGAAAATTAAGGTACGAAAATATCATGTTCAAAAACAGTTAAAAGCGTTGGCTCATCGTATCAAAACCAACCAGCCTTTGAGCCATTCGCAAAAAAAATTACTGAATAAATTTTATAAGGGCATCACTCCAAAGCAGTTGATTCGTGCAGCAAACCGCATTCGCCTGCAATATGGAGTGGCTGATCGTTTCCGAGAAGGCATTGTGCGTTCGGGAGCCTATATGCCGTATATCAAGAAAGTATTGGCTCGCTATAAGGTCCCTTTGGAATTAGCCTATCTTCCTCATGTCGAATCTTCTTTTCATTACATCTCGCATTCTAAATCAGGGGCAAAAGGTATTTGGCAGTTCACTCGAACAACGGGCAAACAATACATGCGAGTCAATTCTCGAGTTGATGAGCGGATAGACCCTTTTATTTCAACGATTGCCGCAGCAAAATTATTAAGGTCCAACTATGACATGCTGGGTGCCTGGCCATTGGCAATAACTGCGTATAACCACGGGCCAAATGGAATTCGTAAAATTTCAAAGAAATTGCAAACAAAGGATATGGGTTACATTATTCGGCATTACCACAGCCCAAGCTTTAATTTTGCGAGCAAAAACTTTTATGCGGAGTTTCTTGCAGCATCGGAAGTCGCTGCAAATTACGAAAAATATTTTGGCCCACTGCAACTCAGGCCTCCCTTACGATTTAATGAAGCCCGCATTCCTAAATCAATGTCTTTGACTTCGATTGCCAGTCGGCTGGGGTATTCGAAAAAGCAATTGGTTGCTTTGAATCCTGCTCTAAAACCCGCAGTAGTTCGGGGTAAATATTATGTTCCCTCTTATTATCGAATCAAAATACCGCTTTCTAAAGAAAATGTAGTACAAACAAAGAAGATACAGAAAAACAAGCAACAATCTTCCAGGTCTAAAAAAAAGACTGGTAGTGCTGCTCCCAGGTGGATTACTGTAAAGTCCGGGGATACTCTGAGTCAGATTGCGAATCGATTCAATATGACTGCTCGCAAATTATCATCTATCAATAACATATCTCTTCACAAAACGCTATATCCCGGACAGGTGTTGCGGGTGTCGTCTTTACAGAGTTCCTATGTTGTTGTTAGGTCAGGAGATAGTTTGACCTCGATTGCCCGTCGATATGGTGTTGCTGTTCGTGAGTTAGCAGTCATCAATGATTTGAGCCTGTCTGGTCTTATCCACCCTGGGCAAAAACTGAAATTGCCAGAAACCATCATTCGTTCTTCCAGCACTAAGAGTCTAAACGATTATATAGTCCAGGGAGGAGATACACTTTTTTCTATTGCCAGACGTAACAGTATTTCGGTTAACCGGCTTATTGTTATCAATGGATTGTCTGAAAACTCTGTTATTTACCCTGGACAGAAGTTGACTGTAACTCTGTAAACAAAACAATTTTTGCTGAATGAAAAGGGATCTATTAATTCTTTAAAATACAGGCAGGCAGATTTTTTCTGCCCAATTTTACTTTTGTTTTGCAGCATTTTACTTTTCAGCTGCACCTCAATTACAGAACGCTCACCATCAAAATCATTCCGCCCTCCCTTTGCTTCAGAAGAAGAACGTCTTCAAATTGCCATTCAAATTAATCCTAGACATTGGTTGGGGTACTACCGGCTTTCCCGCTATTACCAGCAAAAACGACAATGGGAAAAAGCTCTGGAAAGCTTATTGAAAGCGCAAGAAATTGCTCCTGATTCTATTAAAATTTTATTGGAACTGGGAAGTATTTTTCAGATTTTGGGGCAATATGAAAAAGCGTTGGTTCATTATCATAAAGCAATCCAGCAGTTTCCGGAAGTCGGAGCGTTTTATATGCACCGAGGAAAGCTATTAATAGAACGTCGGGAATCTGCCAAAGCACAAGCAGATCTTAAAGTGGCAATCCAAAAAGACCCTCAATTGTTTGAAGCTTATTTTCTTTTGGCACTTCTGCATGTGCAAGAGCGCCAGTTCAAAAAAGCGCTTCCCTTGTTTCAGCAGGCATTAGAGATCAATCCAAATAGTGCTGTGGCCTGGCGTCAAATGGGGTTAGTCCAGGATGAGATGGGTGATACCGAACTTGCTGTGAATTCTATGCGCAAAGCTGTTGATTTAAATCCTGATGATTATACTTATCTACAATCCTATGCCTCATTGCTGGAGAAAAAAAAGGCATCAAAAGAATTAGACCAGGTGTTTCAATCAATGCTGCATCTGTTTCCTGAAAATGCCTGGGTTCATGCGCATTTTGCCAATTTTACATTTTATCAGCAAAAATATGAATTGGCAGAGAAGCATTTTCAACGGGCTATTGCCCTGCGTCACGATTATTCATGGGCTCGTTTTCGCCTTGGGGCGCTTTATGCAGAAAGGAGACAATGGGATGAAGCAATCCAGCAGTTTCAGGAGGGTTTGAAGCAGGATCCCGATAGCTTGTGGGCACACAAGCAAATGGGGTATGTCTATGAACTACAGGGAAAAAACGAACAGGCTATTCAAAAATATCAGCTGCTCGTGAACCATCGATCTGGATATGGGAAAGAAGAAATGGTTTTTCGTCGTCTTGCCCAGCTCTATTGGTCAGAATTGCAATTTCAACAGGCAATTGACACGTTGAAGGAGGGGATTCAGCATTATCCGAAAAATGTGGGTTTGGCCTGGAAGTTAGCCCAGTTTTATGAATCGACGCAACAACTGACGCATGCAAGGCAGATTTATCTTCACATTCTGAAGCAGAATCCCAATAACAATGAATTGTTGGGGCGCCTTGGATTGGTGGAACAAAAACTGGGAAATGTACAGCAAAGCAGATTTTACTATAAGCAGGTGTTGCAAAGAGCACCTCATTTGCAGTGGGCCCGTCAGCAGCTCATTCGGTTGCAACTCCAAAATGCGGAACGGCTGGAAGCAGAAACTGAACTGAAACGGTTGATCCAGGAGAACCCCAATTCTGACTGGGGCTATGCGCAGTTAGGGTTACTTCAGCTTATGGAAAAAAATGAGGAAGACGCGTTGAAATATTTGAAACAAGGGCTGTCTTATCGCCCTGAATCAGCGTGGCTCCACGAAATTTCTGGATTAGCTTATGAAAAACTTGAGCGGTGGGAACAAGCATTATCATCATTTCAAATTGCTATTCAGGCGTCTCCTGATTCTGCATTTCTGATGGCACACATGGGTTTTGTTTACAGGAAACTGTCGCAAACAAAAGTGGCACGGAAGTATTTGCTCAAATCGTTGTTTTATTCAGATATGGACCCTTGGCGATGGTATCAGTATTTATTGTTGGAGGATGAGGAGTTTCAACAAGTCTGGTTTGGTGAGGAGTATCGCATGCTCTTTCCTTTTTTGGAAAAAATCCTTGCACAACCTGCAGGGAAGTTATCAGAATATGTTCCTGCTGCCATAAAAGATACAAACACACGGCAAGTATTAAACAGCATTTTGCTATTGTTTCAGGGGGAAAAACAAGAAGCGGTAGAGTCTGTAAATTCTGTGTCTCTGAAAGATTCTCTTCAACTGTGGGAAATATTTCAAATTGGGTATGTCCATGAGATCAATGGCAACTATCAGCAAGCCGAACAATCCTATCAGAAAATTCTCAAGCAGCAGCCAAAACTCCCCTGGATACATGCCCGTTTAGGAATCCTCTATGAAAAACAGCATCGTGTTCAAGAGAGTATCCCCCATTTTTCTGAAGTGGTTCGTCAGTTCCCTTCTGCCATATGGTGGCTCACTCGTCTGGCAATGCATCTCAGTACTGAGGGGCGCACAGCAGAATCAATAAAGGTGTATGAGCAGGTCCTGTCCATTGATGTGGAGCATGCACGGAGTTTGAACAATTTAGCATGGCTGTATCTGACGACAGGAACATTGGCAACAAGAGATGTTGAAAAAGCCCTGAGCTATGCACAACAATCTGTTAAAATTGATCCATCCCAAGAGCATTTGGATACTTTGGCAGAGGCCTACTTTCAGTCAGGACAGATTGATTCTGCAATTGAAACCATTAAAAAAGCTGTATTAAAAACCAGTACTCAGTCGGATCAGTTTCAATACCTGATGAGGCAGTATCAGCGCTTCCGTAAAGGTGATTTGGACTCATTGCCTGATACTGATACATTGAATATCTCTCAATGATAGAATTTTGATCAATCATACATCACTACAGGGGTGTGCTGCACCGCAAGAAACACAAAGCTTTTTGAACGATCGTTTTACCGCTTGGGATTATCAATCCTGCTGGCAAAAACCATTGTTGCCCAAGCACGTGATGAGTTCGTTGCTGGGAATTGAATTCAACACTAATGATATCCCGTACATTCAGCAAAATTTAGCTCAGTTGCTCACAATGGGGTGCAATCACTACCAGTGGCACATTACCCAACCGGAAGAGCTGGCATTTGTCAACCAGTCGCCTTTTTTCGAGTACTTCCAGGAAGATGCCGCTCCATTGGTTTCGCGACAAGGTGTGATACTATCACTGCGTCTTCCTCCTCTACCAATGGTCGATCTACAACAAATTATCACACAAGCTTCTGGAAGAATGAAAGTGGAACAGTGGGATCGTATTGTATTGACGCCCGAACCTTCATTTCTGGAAACAACACTTGCTTTGAATCAATTGTCAGGGTTGGAGCAAGAGCAGATGCTCAATTTGAATGTAGTAGAAAATGATGCTTGCCAGGAATTTATTAAATCATTTGGAGAGAAGATCCATCATCTTCAAATTCCTTTTAATCTGGTGCAATTTAAAAGATTCCTGCAGCGCCGATGGTTTTTGGAAGAAAGGCAGTATGCGTTACCAGAACTCCTCAAAAAGTGGAAATCCAGTGTGTCATTTCGCTCTCCATTTTCTGTTGAGCAGGATGAACAATCAGGGAACTTATTAGTAGAAAATGTGAAGGACCATGCCAATTACCAAGAGGCAATCCATACCCTGTTATTTTTCCTCAAGGCTCGTGAAAAGAAAATAAATCAGGACTTGGAAAAATGGCAACAGGCGGATATGGAAAGGTGCGACCTGAAACCATTTATTTTTATGGAACACCTGGAAGAAGCATGTGCTGCCATTCAGGACGTAGAAGACTGGGAACAATACATAAGTGCTCTTTGGTTCCCTCCCTTTCAGCACCTTGTTCGTAGCTGGTCTATGCAAATACCGCATGTTTACCAGAGCCAATGGCGCTGGTTAATTAATGATGTAATGGAGCACGTCCACGAAATCATGGGACTGCAATCGGAAGCATTACACTTACAACAAGCCAAACGTATGCAGCCTTTTCTACAAACCATGAACCAATACTTCCCTGAGATGCCGGTATCGATGACTTTTGGAGCGAAAACCTTATTGCTGCTTGCTTCGACTCCCTGGCCTGAAACGGTTCTTTTCCCATGGAAGACTTTGGACAGTACATTTGAATATCTGGGATTGATGCGTTTTCCCCTCTTAACAAATGCAGGATGTATCCTGAAAGAGCTTTCAAAAATTGATATGTAATGGTCCAGGGATGTCAGGGGAAACAGGGGTAAAAATTTTCTAAACTCCCCGTTATACGGGGACCTTATAACTTTAAATCATTTTTCAGACGATCTTTTAGAACCTGTTCATAGTGGTTGATATTTCCAATAACCTTTGTAACTTTTTCTTCGTCCCAAATGTTCGAATTATTGTTGCTTGATAGCATTATCAACAGTCTGTCCAGTGAGCGAATTTTTCAGTTCCATTGTCAGGATTGGCAGACCATTGAGAAAGATTCCAATGTCAATGGAGTTCTCGTTCTTGGTGGAATATTTCAGTTGCCGTATGATGGAAAATCTGTTGGATTGTTAGAGT